>JARXAF010000094.1 GCA_029865985.1 Verrucomicrobiota bacterium | reverse complement strand
CAGCCGGTCGACCCGGCAAGTGACTGGGAAACTGGTAGCCATAGCCACTGGGCCCGGCGATGAAGTCATCGTTGGGAGAGGCCATGCCGAGAATCTTCCCGAGGATCCGAGGGGCCATCACCCATGCCTCCGGCGGCATCTCCCAGGTCACCGCAAATCGACCCCGAAGCGGGCTGGCCCAAAAACCTGGATCGTCCACGAAGCGCCCACCGACCCATTGCAAGTTGTCCCCGTCGCTCACCACAAAGGCCACCACCCGTTCACCCGACGAACGCGCCCGCGGTTTCGCCGGCCGGGAGCGGACCGGCCGTGTCGCCGGAAGATGGCGCAGCGCGGACAAGTTCAGCGACCAATCGGCGGGGATAACGGCTCCACCGCCCTGACTCACCTCGCGAACAAATTCCAATTCATCCCGCCCCCAGCCATAGACGCGGGTGTGCGGACCGAGCGCCTGAACCTGACGGGTCCGCTCGGCTGCCGGCTCTTCGTAGACCGTCCAAGCGCCCAGACTCATGGCCAGATCCCGAAGGTGCAGCGTCTTCGATGGGTCCTGATGAATCATCACACCACGGGCCACCCGGGCTCGGGTCTCGGTCCACACGTCGGCGTTGGAACGGGAGCGGGCGTCGGCCAAAACAGGCCAACCCTCGGCCACCAATTGCTCGACCAGCGACGGGGCGGCCACCAACGCATTCGTCAAACCTGCCAGCGTCGTGGCCCGATTGAGTGATTCTGTGCCCACCTGACCGATGATCAGGCCTGCAAACGCCGCCCGGTGTTCCCGCAAGAGCGACCAAGGACCCCGGACTTCGCGCAAGACCCAACCCTCATCACGCAAATCTTCGAGAATCCGCGCATTCATGCCGGGCCCCTTCACCCACACCACAGCGCTCGTGCGGTTGAGGACTCCCTGGATCGATGCCAACAAGGCATTCTCCGGACCCTTCAATCCCTGCGGATCGACCACCCACAATTCCCCGGCCCATACCGGACCCACTTTCAGGAGCAGAGCGAGGATCCCGCAAAAGAATCCGCAGGGCGGGATCATCCCAAAAGCCTTCATGCTTTGGGCGAATCTCCAGCCAACGACAGGAGAAGGCGTCGGATTTCTTGAAGTCGCCCTTTGGCGTCGCGCTTGGACAACCGCGGAAACTGGCCTCCCACGGTCACCAGACTGCCCCGGTGCATGAGCTTCACCTTGCCCTCAGTGACCTCCACCGAGGTCACCCGACATTCGGCCGCGAGAAGCCGCAGCTCATGGGTTTGAAGCAAGAGATCCACCGGTCCTGGCAAGGGACCGAAGCGGTCGCGCAGTTCTTGTCGAAGGCCCTCAACACCGGCCTTGTCGGCCACCTGGGCCAGCTTGCGGTACACCTCGACCCGTTGCGCCGGTTCCCGCACGTAGTCGAGCGGCAGGTAGGCGGGGAATTTGCGCCCGTCGTCTTCGGGTTGAGAATTGCGCGAAGCCGAGGACCCTTTGCCGCGCGGGAGCTCCTCGTCCGGATCATCCCAATAGGCGGCCACTCCGCCGTCCCGGGGAATGGAGATATTCAAGGCGGGTGCGCTGTCCGATTTGGAACGACGGGATTCGGTCTTGGCGGCCCCTTCTTCACCGGGATTGGTGGCCAGGAAATCCAGCGACACACGCACCTCGATCCGCGTCCGAACCGTTTCTCCCTTCAGCACCGAAATGCTCTGGCCCAGCAACTGGCAGTACAAATCAAAGCCCACAGCCGTGATGTGCCCGCTCTGCTGGGAACCGAGCAAATTGCCCGCACCGCGGATCTCGAGGTCGCGCATGGCGATTTTGAAACCGCTGCCCAGCGCGCTGTACTGCTTGATGGCACTCATCCGTTTGCGGGCTTCGGTCAGCAATTGCGCATGGCGTGGCAAGAGCAGGTAGCAATAAGCCTGATGCTTGTAGCGGCCCACGCGGCCCCGGAGTTGGTACAGTTCACTGAGGCCGAAGCGGTCGGCCCGATCGATGATCATGGTGTTGGCATTGGGGATGTCCAAGCCGCTCTCAATGATCGTGGTGCTCACCAGCACATCGGCCTCGCCGTTGACGAAGCGCGTCATGACCTTTTCCAACTCGTCGTCGGCCATCTGCCCATGGCCCACCAGAATTCGGGCATCGGGTACGAGGGTCTTCAGCTTGAGAGCCACGTCTTCGATGGTGGAAACCCGATTGTGCAGGAAATACACTTGGCCACCCCGGTTCAACTCCCGCTGGATGGCGTCGCGGATCACCCGCTCGTCGTAATTGCCCACCACGGTCTCCACCGGCAACCGGTCCTGCGGCGGCGTCTCGAGAGTGCTGAGGTCCCGGGCTCCCGTGAGGGCCAGATAAAGAGTTCGCGGAATGGGGGTCGCGCTGAGGGTCAGCACATCCACGGTGCGACGCAGCAGCTTGAACTGCTCCTTGTGCTTCACGCCGAACTTCTGCTCCTCGTCGACAATCACCAGCCCGAGATCCTTGAAGACCATGTCCGCCGAGACGATTCGGTGGGTGCCGATGACGATGTCCACCGCGCCGACCGCGGCCGCTTCCATCACTGCCTTCTGCTGCTTGGCCGTGCGGAAACGGCTCATCAATTCGATGCGCACCGGATACTCCGCCATGCGCTCGCGGAAATGGTTGTAGTGCTGCTGGGCCAAGACCGTGGTGGGCACCAACAAGGCCACTTGCTTGCCGCTCATGACCGCCTTGAAGGCGGCCCGGATGGCCACCTCGGTCTTTCCGAATCCCACATCTCCGCAAATGAGGCGGTCCATGGGCTTGGGCAATTCCATGTCGGCCTTGGACGCCGCGATGGCCTTGACCTGGTCGGGCGTCTCCTCGAATTCAAAGCTCGCCTCGAACTCCCGCTGCCACGGGGAGTCGACCGAGAACGGGTGGCCCGGCTGGGTGGCCCGCGCCGCCTGCACGGAAAGCAGTTCGGCCGCCAAATCCCGCACCGATCGCTGAGCCTGCTCCTTGGCCTTGGTCCATCGAGTGCCACCGATGGTGCTCAGTTGGGGACGCGCCTTGCCCGCTCCGACATACTTGCTGACCAAATGTGCCTCGGTGACCGGGACGTAGAGTTTGGGAGCCTCGTCGTGACTGGAACTCGCGGCATATTCAATCACCAGGCATTCCTGACCGCCGCCCGAGGCGCCTGCCTGACGCGGGGGCAGCGTCTTGAGACCCCGATAGATCCCGATGCCGTATTGGAGATGAACGACATAGTCCCCGAGATCGAAGTCGGTGAAATCGACCTCGAACGCATTGCGCACCGACTGCGCATGATGGGACTTCAGACGCCGCGGTCGGGACACCTTGTAGCGCCCGTAAATTTCAGCGTCCGAGATCACCACGCGTCGGGCCGATTCGCAGAGGAATCCGCGCGACAAGGTGCCGGAGAGAACTTCGGGAACAGGCGATCCTTTAGAATCTTCGAGGGACCCGGTTGGGCTGGACGGCAACAGTTCGCTCCACAGCTCACCGAAGCGCTGAAGTTCACCGGCATTGTTGCAAAAAACCTGGAGGTGGTAGCCTTGCCGCAACCACCGCTGCATTTGCTGAAAGAAGGTGCGGCGCTGCTCCTCGGCCACCTGCGCCGCGGGCAAGGTCGCTCCGATGGGACGGAAAGCGTCGAGCGATTCGAGGCTCAACTCCACAGAATCACCCCTGCCTTCTGGGGCGGAATCCTCGATCCGAATCCACGTGGCTCCCGAAGCCTGAACCCGCAGTTGCAATGCCTCCCACGGTTCGTGGAAGGGATCCCCGTCGCGAACCTGACGGGCGTGGTGGTCGGCCTGGAGAGCCAATGCCTGCGGTCCGCACAACACCACCAGAGCATCCCGGCCCCAATGCGCGTCGAGTGCGGCCACCGGAGGAGCCGGTGTCTCGGACCCCGCCTTGGGTCGCAGCAAACTCAACTCGCCCGCCGGCGGAATCACACACGATTCAATGGCATCGAGTCGGGTCTGGCGATGGGGATCGAATTCCCGCAGCGATTCGAGCTCATCGCCAAAGAACTCCAGCCGGATGGGCCATGGCCGATGGAGGGGCCACAAATCCACGATGCCACCACGCCACGACAACTCGCCCTTGTTGGACACCTGGGCCTCCGGCTCGTAGCCCTGCGCCTCGAGCCATTCGATGAAGTCGAGCGGATTGACTGTTTCTCCCCGACGAACGGTCCGGGTCCGGGCATCCAGATCGGCCGGAGTGAACGTGCGTTGCTGGACGGCCGTCACGGAGGTGACCACAAGCTTGCCCACCCGAGGTGCCGAGCCCGGCACCCTCAAGGCAATGAGGGTCTCCAGGCGTTCACTGATGATGTCCGCATGCGGCAGGCGGGACTCCTGCGGCAGCGTCTCCCAAGCCGGGAAGAACTGCGGGCGCTCCCCGTCCAACCAAGTCGCCGCGTCGGCGTGCAATTGTTCCTGCGCCTTCAAGGTGTCCGTGATGGCCACGACAACGCGATCGGGATGAAGCCGGTGCAACACCGCCACCAACCACGCCTGCGCGGCCGGTGCCACCCCTTCCAGACTCACAAGTCCGCCTGCCTGGATGTATTGGCGCAAGGCCACAACGGCGGGCGATGTCAGCCAGCCTTGCAAGACGGAGTGGGGTACGGGATCCAAGCGCGGCTACCGTAGTGCCAAACGGTCGAATGGCGATTTTGGAATTGAGCAGATCGACCGGCCATTGCCCGATGCCCGCATGTCATCGACATCGTGCGTAGAAATCCGGGACCACACCGGAGCCATGGCCCAGATCCTGCCAGAACTCGGAGGCTGGCTGGTCCGGTATCAGAAGCCCGTCCCCGGCCACGGACTCGTGCAGGGATTGCACCACGACGAGGCGGTGATCGCACGGTACCCTCGCGAAATGTGGGCGGGCAGCCCGCTGCTCTTTCCCCTGGTGAGCTACAACCATGTTTCTGGGGCCGACCACCATTACAACTGGGCCGGCCAGAACCATCCCATGCAGCCCCATGGATTTGCGCGGAAAACGCCGTGGAAAGTGACCGCGCAGGCCGCCGATCAAGTCGAGATCACCCTCACCGACACCGAGGCCACGCGCACTGTGTACCCCTTCGCCTTCCGCTACAGCCTGACCTACCGGCTCCAAAACGGTCGGCTCCACTGGGAGCAGCTCATCGAGAATCATTCGTCGGATCCCATGCCCTATTGCGTCGGCTTCCACCCGTATTTGCCGATACCCCTGAGCCCCGGTTCGAAGCGGAGCGACTGCATCATCCGCGTCCCCCGGGCCACCCGCTTCAATCCGGTCGGTCGCGGTGAGGCCTACTTTTCGGAGCCGTTCCCCGAACAGGAGTTTCCGGCCACCGTCGACACCGGCCCCGCCTTGCTCTTGGGCGATCTTCAGACACGGGAAGTGGCCTTGGTCGATCGGGCGGCGCGCATCGAGGTGGTGATCAACTGGCAGGAGGCACCGGCTTACCGCTTCTGCGGACTGTGGTCGCGGACGCCATCGGAAAACTTCTACTGCCTGGAACCCTGGACCTCGTTGCCCAACGCCTTCAGCCGACCCGATGATGGCGAGATTCAAATCCTCGCCCCCGGCCAATCCTTCCAGGCGGCGATGTGGATGGACGTCCGCTCCTGCTGAGCAACCGTTCGTCTCGTCGCCCATCGCCCAAACAACAACGCCCGGAACGGCCACTGGGGCCATTCCGGGCTGTTGACGGTCTAGTACTCCCAGGGACCGATCAAATTCCGCGGAAGTTCGGGAGGTGCAGCTTCTCCCCGCCGCGCATGGCGCTCTCGTGGGCCAGGATGCCGACGAGCGTCCAGTTCACCGACTGATGCAAGTCGGGGAAGCTCGGCCGGTCTTCGAGAACGCTCATCACGAACTCGTGCGCCAGGTGCGGATGACTGCCGCCATGGCCGCTGCCCTGGAGGAAGCTCAAGTGGACGTTCTCGCTCATGTCGTACACACCCTTGGTGGTGAACGGACGGATGGCCTCGGGCAACAAGTGGGCGTAGTCGGGAATCTTCACCTTCTCCACGGACTCACCGCCGACGTGCAACACCGGGTCGTCATGCTCGGTGAGCTGCCACTCGAAGGAGGTCTTGGATCCGTAGCAGTCGAAGCTCTCCTGGTACTGGCGCGCGGAATCGAACAAATACCGGGTCACTTCACCGGCGACATCCTGGCTGCGAACCTTGAACTGCGCCGTCTCGAAGGAGAACGGCGACCCATACTTGGCGATGCGGGATTCGGCGATGCGACCCGAACCCAGACAGGACACGAACTCCGCCTCGCCGTTGACGATGCCCAAGCACGGGCTGACGCAGTGCGTGGCGTAGTGCATCGGGGGCAAGCCTTCCCAGTATCCGGGCCAGCCATCCATGTTCTGGAGGTGGCTGCCACGGACGAACTGAATGCGACCCAGACGGCCGGTGTCGCGCAGTTCACGCACGTACAAGTACTCGCGGCTCCAAACCACCGTCTCCATCATCATGTACTTCTTCCCGCTCTCACGGGCCGCCTTCACGATCTCACGGGCTTCCTCGACAGTGGTGCACGCGGGGACCGTGCAGGCCACATGCTTACCTGCACGCAAGGCGGCGATAGCCTGAGGCGCATGCAGGTGAATGGGCGAGTTGATGTGCACCGCATCCACCGACGGATCGCGGATGAGGTCCTCGAAGGAGGTGTAGCGCTTCTCCACCCCGAAGGCATTACCCACCGCATCCAGCTTGTCCTGGGACCGCTGGCAAATGGCGTACATCTCCGCATGGGGATGGCGTTGATAGATAGGGATGAACTCGGAACCGAATCCGAGTCCGACGATGGCGATGTTGAGTTTTCGGCTCATGGTTTCGAAAGGCTGAAGCACGGCTTTTCGCTGACGAAAACCGCGCGGAGAACAGCTTCAAATCAAACGCCCCCATCCCCCAGCCGGCAACGCGAAACTGGCTCCAACCAAAAACGCCTCATCAGAACGAGTCTGATCCAGAGCCTGTCCCGCTCCGTCCAACCCAACCGCACACCCCGGGCGGCAGCGGGACCGGTCCGGAGCGAGCATCGCAGGCGAACACTCCACCCCCTCGCGCACAGCGCGAAAGCCTCCCCTCTCCCCGAGCCTGCCTGCGAACGCAGGCCCGATCCTTCAGAGCCCCGGCACCCAAGACACGCCCCAGAATCCATCCCTCCAAAACCCACTCAGCGTCGATAAGCCTCAGCCAGCAGAGTCACCGGATGAGCCACCCGCAGCTCGAGTCCTCGATCCCGACAACCGTTGATGAGTTGCAACAGACAACCGGGATTGCCTGTCGCCACAACCTGGGCCCGCGTGGTGACGATATGATCCACCTTCCGCTGCAGCAATTGGCCCGCCATCTCGGGCTGCGTCAGGTTGTAAATGCCGGCACTGCCGCAACACCAAGAGGCTTCAGGCAGTTCCACCAGACGCACCCCAGGAATCACCCGCAACAACGACCGAGGCTGCGCAGAGACCTTCTGTCCATGACAGAGGTGACAGGATTCGTGGTAAGTGACCACTTGCTGCGGGGCACCGGCTGCGGGCGGCGACTCGATCCCGGTGAAGCCCAACCACTCATGGATGTCCTTCACCTTCGCATCCCAGAGCCGAGCCCGTTCGACGTAGCGCACATCATCAGACAGAAGTCGGGCGTAGTGCTTGAGGTGGGAACCACACCCGCCAGCATTGCTGATGATCGCGTCGAACGATTCCGGCGGGAACTGATCGATGTTCCGGCGAGCCAATTCCTGGGCCAGTTCCCATTCACCATTGTGCGCATGGAGCGATCCGCAGCAGTGCTGATCGGGCGGAGTCACCACCTCACAGCCATTGTGGGCGAGGACCTCCGCCGTATCGCGGTTGACGTCACTGAAGATCAGGTCCTGGGCGCAGCCGGCCAACAGCGCCACCCGAAAGCGGCGAATTCCCCGCGCGGGCGTGACCGGAGCCACCAGGTCTTCGGTCCACTGGGACTTCACCGGTGGAGTCATGGCCTCGAGTTCTCGGAATCGCCGCGGCAACAACCGGGTCAGGCCCAACGCACGCACCGCCGACTGAAGTCCCAGTCCCTGCCAGAGTTGCATGACCCGACCCAAAAGCTTGAGACGGTTCAGATCCATGAACAGCCCTCGAAGGGTCAGGGTCCGGATGAGCGACCGGCCGGGCGAAGCCAACACCCGGGAGGCCTCGGCTTCGGCGCGCGCCTTCTCAAAGAGTTCCGCATAGTCCACCCCCGCCGGGCAGGCCGTCATGCAGGCCAGACACCCGAGGCAGTAATACATTTCGTCGGCGAAGGTCTTGGTGGGCTCCAGACGTTCATCGGCGATGGCGCGCATCAGGGCGATGCGACCCCGAGGGGAATGGCGTTCAAGCTTCGTCGCGTCGTAGGTCGGGCAACTCGGAAGGCATAGTCCGCAATGCATGCACTGCTGGACCACCGAGTAATCCAATCCTCGGAGGTGCGAGGGGGAGGTCGACGACGGGGAGGAAGCCATGATGACGGTGGTTTAGAACCGGGGTATGGGACAGGGGTATGATTCAAGACTGGCCGGCCGACGCGGCCCGGACCGCCTCCAATTCTTCCCAACGGGCATAGAGCACGGCAACCTTGGCCTTCGACGTCTCCAACTCCGCCAGAAGCGCCTGCATCCGGGCTCCGTTTTTCCGGACGAATTCCGGGTCCACAAATTGAGCTTCCCGCTCGGTCACCTCCGCCTCGGCCACCTGGATCACCGCTTCGATGCCCTCCAGCTCGCGCTGCTCCTTGAAGCTGAGCTTGCGGGGCTTGCCTGCCTTTGATCCTGCGGGCGATCCCGTGACCTTGAATTCCCGAGCGCCTCCACCGGAACCCGAAGCGGCCCGACGGCGTTTCTCGAGGTAGTAATCGTAGTTGCCCTCGCTGAAGGTGACCTGCCCCTCGCCCTCAAAGGCCAAGATTCCCGTGCACACCCGATTGAGGAAATACCGGTCGTGGCTCACCACCAGCACGCATCCAGGAAAGAGCGTCAGCGCCTCTTCCAAGACCCGCATGGTTTGCAAGTCCAGATCATTGGTCGGTTCGTCGAGGACCAGGAAATTGCCCCCCCGCTTGAGCACCCGTGCCAGCAACAACCGACTGCGTTCGCCCCCGCTGAGGTGCTTCACCTGGGTGGTGATGCGATCATCAGTGAAGAGGAACCGCTTGAGATAACCCCGCAGGGAGAGTTTCTCATCCCCCCACTGAACCCATTCAGTACCGTCACTGACTTCTTCCAAAACAGTTCGCTCTTCGTTCACCCGAAGTCGGCCTTGATCGACGTAATTGAAGCGCGTCAGTGATCCAATGCGCACTTCGCCCTCGGTCGGGGGCATCTCACCCAGCAGGATGCGCAGCAGTGTGGTCTTGCCCAGACCATTGCGGCCGGTCACCCCGATGCGGGTGCCGCCGGCGAAATTCAGACTCAGATCCGAGAAGAGCCGACGCCCCCCGAACTGCATGCCCACCCCTTCGATATCCACCACCCGGTTGCCCAAGGGCGGCGGCGGCGGGATGACCAGTTCCATCTCCGACTCGGAAGGCGGCGGACCCGCGCTCTCGGCGGCGGAAAACCGATCCAGACGTGCCTGACTCTTGCTGGTCTGGGCCTTCGGACGACGGCGCACCCACTCGATTTCACGTCGCAGGAACATCTGACGCTTGTGTTCCGTCAGCTCCTCGGTGGCCAGCTTCTCGGCCCGCTGGAGCAGGTATTCGGAGTAATTGCCATCGTACCGTTCAAACTTGCCGTTGCGCAGCTCCACGATGGTGGTCGCCACCGAATCCAAGAAATGCCGGTCGTGGGTCACCACCAGCAAACCGCCCGGATAACCCGCCAGGAATTCGGTGATCCACTCCACCGATTCGGTGTCCAAATGGTTGGTGGGCTCATCGAGCATGAGAAAATCAGGACGGGCGATCAGGGCTCGCGCCAAGGCCACGCGACGCCGCTCGCCGCCCGACAGCCCGCCGATCTTCCGATCGTCGGGCGGACAACCCAATTGGTTGAGGGCCGTACGGACCCGTGAATCCACCGTCCAGCCTTCGAGCTGTTGGATGCGCTCTTCCAGATGGTCATGGCGACTGGAATAACCGGGGAGATTCTCAAACTCATGGATGAGGGCCAGGACATGTCGGGCCCCGTCGCGGGCGGCCTCGATGACCGTGATCTCGGGATCCAGTTCGAAGGCTTGCGACAAATAGCCCGTCACCAGTTCCCGTCGCCGCGTGATGACTCCATCATCGGCCTCGGCTTCTCCAGCCAAGAGCCGCATGAAGGTCGATTTGCCGGCACCATTGCGACCCACGAGTCCAATGCGGTCACCCGCTGATAGGGCCAGTGAGGCCCGGTCCAAAAGAGCCCGGTCGTTGATGTTCAGGACGAGGTCCTGAGCGGAAATAAGCACGCCTTCGTTCACGATGAGGCCCAGAGCCTACACAGGAACCAAAGCCGGAGCCACGGACGGTTTGTCCTTTCGGGTGGGTGGCTTTGATCGCCCGTCGCCCATCAACTGTCGTGGGGCGCTGGCCCGCTTCACCGCCTCGACATTGCTCCCGTTGATGCGACGGTCTCGCTCAGACGCATGGCCCACCGCCCCCTCCACAACGATGCCCCGCTCCGCTCCTGCCTCTATGAGGCTCGGGTGATGCACCATCGACTTGAGCCACGGGTGCACCGCTTCGAGTACGGGATTTTCCTGTCCTGCCTCGACCTCGACGAACTCGACGCGCTGGATTCGCGCCTGCGTTGCTTCAGCCACAATCGTCGCAACTGGTTGGAGTTTCGTGATGCGGATCATCTCCCTCATCCAGACGGCGAAAAAGGCGATGCAAAAACCGGAACGAAGAACGCCCTGAAAGCCTGGCTCGGTCATCAGGGAATCATCCTGGCAGACGACGACAAAGTCCTGCTGGTCACCTTGCCCCGAATTGCCGGCTATGTGTTCAATCCGGTCAGCTTCTATTTTTGTGCCAAGGCCTCGGGAGAAGCGATTTGCGCGGTGGCCGAAGTCGGCAACACCTTCGGCGAACTGAAGCCCTACGTGGTCCCGCTCGAAGCCGATCGCAATGGCACATCGTTCCGCTGCATCGTGCCGAAGCACTACTATGTGTCACCGTTCACCGCGCTGGACGTGTGCTTTGATTTTCAACTCCAGACTCCGGGCCCCGGGCTGCGTATTGCCGTCAATGACGTGCGCGACGGGCGCAACCTGCTCGTCACCACCCTGACCGGAACCCAGCGGCCGTTCACCGATCGGGAGGTCCTTCGCTTGAGCCTCCGGTACCCGTTGGTGACCCTGAAGGTGATCACCGCCATCCACTGGCAGGCTCTCCGACTGTGGCTCAAACGGGTTCCGTGGCACTCCAAGTCCGAGCACCGCGAACTGCAACGCGGCGTCTTCCGTCCCCACGCGTCCATCGCTCCGAATCCTGCCGATTCCCGATAATGCAAATCCTGAGGTTGTGGATCCGGTAAATCAGCCCACCATCGAAGGGTCTTATTCACCATGAGCCGTTCCCATCCCGACTCGATCCTTCCGACGATTGCCGCTGCTTCCGCCGGGACACTGGATGCCACCCAGAACCCGCCAACCCGACGCTGGATGGAATCCATGGCGCAGAACCTCGTCACCTCGCTCTTCCAGCCCATGTCTCAGGGACATTTGCGGATGGTTCATCCGGATGGTTCGTTCCGTGAGTTCGGTACTCCCGGCCAGAGCCCATCCGCGGAGATCCACCTGCGACGTTGGCGTTTTTTCACCCGCTGCGCCATCGGCGGCGACATCGGCTTCGGTGAGGCTTATCAAGACGGTGACTGGGAGACGCCCGACTTGGCCGCGGTGATCGCCTGGTTCTGCGCGAATGTGGAGCAGGCCCCCTCGATGTCGGGCTCCGCCCGCAAGCGACTGCGCTTCACGCTCCTGAATGCGGCCAACCACCTGCGGCACTTCCTCAACCGCAACTCCCTGACGGGCTCCCGCTCCAACATCGCGGCCCACTACGATCTAGGGAATTCATTCTATTCGCAGTGGCTCGACGCCACCATGACCTACTCGGCGGCCTTGTTCGAATCGCCCGATCAATCCTTGGAGGCTGCCCAGACGGCCAAGTACGAGCGACTGGCAAAGGAACTGCGACTGAAGGCGGGCGAACATCTGCTGGAGATCGGTTCCGGGTGGGGCGGAATGGCCAGTCATGCGGTGCACCGGCATGGAGTCCGAGTGACCACGATCACGTTGTCTGAGGCACAGGCCGCCTACTGTCGGGAACGCTTCGAGAAGGAGGGCATCGCCGACCGGGCGGAAGTGCGGGTCATCGATTATCGTCTGCTGACCGGCCAATTCGACAAGATCGTCAGCATCGAGATGATGGAAGCCATCGGCGATCAGTACCTTGAGACGTACTGCCAGAGCGTCCAACGCCTGCTCAAACCCAATGGCCTTTTCGCGGCCCAATTCATCACCTATCCCGACTCGCGCCATGCCGAGTTGCGGCGCAGCGTGGACTGGATCCAGAAGCACATCTTCCCGGGCTCGCTATTGCTGTCTCTCAACCGGGTGAACCAGTCGATGCAGCGGACCGGGTGTCTCCACCTGCACAGCCTGCATGACATGGGGCTCGACTATGGCCGCACGTTGCGCCAGTGGCGCCAGCGCTTCAACCAAGGCCTGGAAGAGGTGCGCCATCAAGGTTTCGACGATCACTTCATCCGCACTTGGAATTACTACTTGGCCTACTGTGAATCGGCCTTCTTGTGGCGGAACATCAGCGTGGTGCAAGCCACTTGGACGGCCCCGAACAATCGCAACCTGATGTCGGCGTAAGCCCGAGACCCACTCCATGAGCTTGCCCACTCCGCTCATCCTGATCCTCGCGGGGCTGGCCTTCGTGGTCGTGGAAATGCTGCTGACCTTTCAGGTAGCCCGGCGACTGGGGAATTTCGGGATTGTCGACATCGTGTGGTCGGCGGGGTTCACGCCGTTGATCCTGCTCTACCTGCTGGTGACCGGCTGGCGGGCGCACTCGGCATTGCCAGACGGCACATCGCTGGTGCAGGCACTGAGCCAGAGGCTGCCCCTGAGCCTCATGGTGGCGGCTTGGAGCCTTCGACTCGGCCTTCACTTGCTGGTGCGGGTGCGGTCCCACCATCCGGTGGAAGATGTCCGCTATGCCCAACTCCGGAGGGAATGGGGGCCACAGACCGACCGGAAAATGCGAGGCTTCTTCCTGCTCCAGGGAGCCCTTCAAGTGGTGCTGTCCATCCCCTGGATCTTGGCCAGCCTGAACCCTCCCGATCCCAAGGCCGGCGGATCGGCCACGGTGTGTTTCTGGGCCGGATTCGGACTGTGGGTCACGGGCATTCTGGGCGAATCGCTGGCCGATCACCAACTGGCCCGATTCCGGGCAGATCCCGCCCGACGCGGACAGGTTTGTCAGGAGGGACTCTGGCGCTACTCACGTCACCCCAACTATTTCTGCGAATGGTTGGTCTGGGTGGGCTACGGGACGTTTGCCTGGGCCAGCCCCTGGGGATGGCTGGGTCTTGTGGCACCGGCGTTGATGTATCACTTCCTGGTGAACGTCACCGGCATCCCCATGACCGAGACCTTGTCAGTGAAGTCCAAGGGAGAGGCGTACCGTCGCTACCAACAAACCACCAACGCCTTTTTCCCGGGCCCGCCGGGACAACTCTGAACGGCATCCCACGTTCCCGAGAAGTCACGGAACCCCAATCCCCAATTCCAGATCCCGGAGGGTTCTACTGACTGAATCCGGACACTCTGCCTCATTGACGATCGTCCCGACGGACCGGAGCTTTGCACGCAACGACAGCGCGACCATGAGTACCGTCACCATTGCCCCGCCGCCTGCGACCTCGGGCCCGCCCATCCAGCGGGAGACGACCGCCGGCAATTACTTCGTCGCCAATTATCCCCCGTTCGCTTTTTGGAGTGCCGAGGCCATTCCCGCCTTCCATCAGGCGCTCGATCAAGCCCCACAGCCGGGGGTTCCACTGGGGCTTTACACCCACATTCCCTTCTGTCGGAAGCGCTGCCATTTCTGCTACTTCCGCGTCTACACCGACAAGAATGCCGACGACATCAAGGCCTACCTCGACGCGCTGCTCAAAGACCTCGCCAGCTACTCCCAAAAGGCGGTGATCGGAGGCCGAAAACCCCGCTTCATTTATTTTGGAGGAGGCACTCCGAGCTACCTGTCTCCGGACCAGCTCCGGTATCTCACCGAAGGCATGAAGCGCTTGCTCCCGTGGGATGAAGCGAGCGAAATCACCTTCGAAGCCGAGCCCGGCACACTCACCGATCACAAGCTGCGGGCCATCCGCGAAATGGGTGTCACCCGACTGAGTCTGGGCATCGAACACTTCGATGACCACATCCTGGAAATCAACGGACGCGCCCACCGCTCCAAGGAGATCCATCGGGCCTACGCCTACGCCCGGGAAATCGGCTTCCCCCAAATCAACATCGACCTCATCGCCGGCATGGTGGAGGAGACTCCTGAAAAGTGGCAGGAGACCGTGGCCAAGGCGGTGGCGATGGAACCCGACTCGGTGACCATTTATCAAATGGAGGTGCCCTACAACACGGGCATCTACCGGCAAATGAAGGCCGAAGGAAAGTTGGTGGCACCGGTCGCCGACTGGGACACCAAGCGCCGTTGGGTGGATGAGGCGTTCCGAGCCTTCGAGGCGCGTGGCTACACGGTCACGAGCACGACCACCGTGGTGAAAGATCCCGCGCGGGTGAAGTTCGAATACCGTCAGGGACTCTTCAGCGGCGCCGACCTCCTGAGCATCGGCGTGGCCAGCTTTGGACACCTCAACCGGGTACACTACCAGAACCACCACGATTTCCAGCCGTACGTCGATGCGGTCAACGCAGGCCAGCTGCCGACCTACCGGGCCTACCTCCTGCCGGACGACGAGCGCTACCTGCGGGAATTCATTCTCCAATTGAAGCTGGGGAGCGTGGGTATCGGGGCCTTCACGGAGAAGTTCGGTGAGGATCCCCGCACCCGATTTGCTGCGCCGCTGGCCACGCTCAAGACCTGGGGATTTCTCGTGGAATCGGAGACCCATCTGGGACTCACCCGGGATGGCCTGCTGCAAGTCGATCGCCTGCTGCAGGAATTCTTCAAGCCTGAGCACCGCACGGGCCGCTATGCCTGAGTCTTCCGACCCCACAGTTGCCATATCCGCTGCAACGGCCAGCGCTGGCGCGCGCTTGAGCCATTTGGATGCGGAGGGCGAGGCCCGCATGGTCGATGTCTCGACCAAGCCCGCATTGTTCCGGGAAGCGGTGGCCTGTGGTGAGATCCTCCTGTCGTCTTCGACCCTCGACCTGATGGAGGGACACCGAATGGCCAAAGGCAATGTCCTGGCCACGGCCCGAATTGCCGGCATCCAGGCGGCCAAACGCACCGGAGACTTGATCCCCATGTGCCATCCACTGCCGATTTCGCATTGTGAGATTCAGTTTGAAACACCGAACACGCGAGATCGCATCCGCATCACTGCGTCGGCCCGAATCACGGCCGCCACGGGTGTTGAAATGGAGGCGCTGACCGCTGTCTCGGTTGCTGCATTGACCATCTACGACATGTGCAAAGCCGTCGACAAAGGCATGGTCATCGGCGAAATCCGCTTGCTGAAGAAAACCAAGGCCGAACGACCGCCCCTCTGAATCCATCAAGCCATGCTCTGTGGCTCAAAACCCGGTTGACCGGGAAGGCGGGTGACAGGAAATGGTCGGTCCAAAGACCCATTTAACGGCCCAACAATTCTGCACTCTCAAAGACGGGCAGTCGCTGATCCGCTGATCAGGATGGCTTGAAAGTGAACGACAAGCTTCGGAAGAACTCCTTTCTGGCCAACCTTTGAGTAGCCCCACTGCTTGGTTTGGACTTTCAACCACGATATCGCCCCTTTTTCGATGCCGGAGCTTTGGGCTCCCTGCAGGGGTTGAGTATGCCTTACCGAGGCGAAAGCAAAAACCCGCCGGTTTGGCCGGCGGGTTTTTGTTTATTTCGATTAATTTAATCGATTCCAGTTAATTGATTTCAGGCAACTGACTTCAATCAACTAATTTGAGGATGGGCTGAACCCACCAAAAAATTACGGACGGTTCGGATCAGCAGCGGCGTAACCAGTGATGGAGACCGGGGCAGCCGGGGTGTAAGGCACGTCAACCGTGACGACCTTCTGCTCGGTGACCGGGGTTCCATTGACGATCACCGGATTGCCGGCGCCGTCCAACACAGGCACGGTCACGGTGGACTCAACCTTCTTCGTGAAAACGGTGGTCTCGGTCACAACCGCAGTGTTGCCCGGGATGGTAATGAGGCTCTTGGCGGACGCAGAGCTCTTCATGGAGCGGCGAGCCTTGGCCAAGGTGACTTCGCCACGGATATCATCCATCTTGGAAGGCACCAAACGACCAGCGGTCGCGAGAATGACGGCGTCCTTGCCTTCGGTGGCGAAAGTAGCGGCAGCGACAACGGTGCGAGCCATTTCAGGAGCAGCCTCGAGACAAGCAGCGACAACCGCCTCAGTGGCCTCAGGAGCCTTGCGGAGGACAGCGCCCACCACGGTGGAAAGAGCGGTCGGGTGGTTCTTGGCAACGGCGATGACAGCAGTCTTCGCAATTTCAACGCGGTCTGCCTTGTCTGCGGAGACAACCAGCTTCGCGGCAACTACAGGCATGTCGACAACCCGAGAAGACAAAATCTTCTGGGTCAAAACCTGCGTCTCGGTGGAGGTGAGGGCGAAGGCCGATGAGCTCATCACCAGAGAAGCAGCGGCAACCAGAGCAGAGTGTTTCAGGAGATTCATATACAAGACTAAATAAGCAACTTGAGACCAACTTTGTACCTCGAATAAATCGGATCCCCCATAACCCGTCAACCCTTTATCCAAAAAAGTTTTTCACAATCAACAGTTCGGATAGCGAGAACTGCTAGCGATCCGAACCGCACTCACCGAAAACCCCAGTGAACCCACTCGAGTTCCATACCACCGATCAAGCAGCCTGCCGTTGTTCGCGGCGTTGGACCAACGGAGGGGTCTCGCGGCGGACCACCGCTCGGTTGATTTGGACACTGACCACATCGTCGCTGTCCGGCAACTCGAACATGAGATCCTGGAACAACTCTTCGGTCAGGGCCCGGAGGGCGCGCGCGCCGGTTTTTTTGCGCGAGGCCATGCTGGCCAACTCCGCGATGGCATCATCGGTGAAACTCAATTCTACGCCGTCCAGCAACAAGAGTTTGGCGAACTGACGGGTCAAGGCGTTGCGCGGACGCGTCAGCACTTCGGTCATCTGAGCCTCGGTCAACTCGTCCAGCGCAGTCACCACCGGCAACCGGCCGATGAATTCCGGAATGAAACCGAAACTCATGAGATCTTCCGGTTCCACACGATGGAGCAGAGGCCGCTGAGCTTGCACCTGTTCTGCAGGAAGCGAGGCTGCCGATTCACGAGGTTCGGTACCAAATCCGATGGAGCGGCGGCCCAGACGGCGCTCGATGACACGATCCATACCAACGAAGGCCCCTCCGCAAATGAACAGGATCTGGGTGGTGTCGATCCGGATGTATTCCTGCTGAGGATGTTTGCGGCCACCCTGCGGGGGGACGTTGCACACCGTGCCCTCAAGAATCTTGAGAAGTCCCTGTTGAACCCCCTCGCCCGAAACGTCACGTGTGATGGAGACGTTCTCGGTCTTGCGCGCAATCTTGTCGATCTCGTCGATGTAGACGATGCCCATCTGGGCCCGACGGACATCGAATTCTGCAGCCTGGAGCAATCGCAAGATGATGTTCTCAACATCCTCACCCACATACCCGGCTTCTGTGATGACGGTGGCATCGGCGATGGCGAAGGGAACATCGAGTACCTTGGCCAGTGTCTTGGCCAAAAGGGTCTTGCCACAGCCGGTCGGTCCGAGCAGCAGGATGTTGCTCTTTTCGATCTCCACCGAATCCGCGTCGTCGATGGTCGTCGGGAGGGTTTCGCCACCCGGCGCAGATCGATTGGATGCCAGAACCCGCTTGTAATGGTTGTAAACCGCGACGCTGAGGGTGCGCTTGGCTCGGTCCTGACCGATGACATGCTGGTCCAACTGGCGCTTGATCTCCGACGGTTTTGGAATGCGAAGGGTGGGTGCCGACGGCTTATCGTTCTCGGAACGGGACTCCTTCTCGAGCACCCCACTGCAAACACCCACACAGGCGTCACAAATGTACACGCCAGGTCCCGCTATGAGCCGTTTCACCTCGGCCTTCGACTTGCCGCAGAAACTGCACATCGTGATCTGGGTTGCGCGCGCCATGGATGAGGGAGAATAGATCCGGGTCCTTTCCTGCCAATGGGAAAGCAGGGGGGCCCTGTCAGACCCAGTTATTCAATGCGATCCCAGAAACCGTTGCCTCAGATCTTCTGGACCCAGAAACCTTGGCCGGACTCTGGATCTCGGGACGATCAGGACTTGGTGTCGGTGGGGATCAACGCCGGGACGTCCTTGCGGCTGGAAACCACCTCATCGACCAGACCGAACTCACGAGCCTCTTCGGCCGACATGAAGTTGTCGCGGTCGCAGGCGCGTTCCACCACCTCGTAGGGTTGGCCGGTGTGTTTGGAAAGGATGGTGTTCAGTCGCTCCTTGAGCTTCAGCATGAACTTGACCCGGATCTCCACATCGCTGGCCTGACCTTCCGCCCCGCCGAGCACCTGATGGATCATGATGTTGGCATTGGGCAGCGCGAAACGCTTACCCTTCGTGCCACCAGCCAAAAGCACCGCACCCATGCTAGCAGCCTGACCGACGCAGTAGGTGTTCACGTCGCAAGTCAACCATTGCATCGTGTCATAGATGGCCAGACCGGCGGTGACACTGCCTCCCGGGGAGTTGATGTAGAAGTGGATGTCCTTCTTAGGATCGGTCATTTGCAGGAAGAGGAACTGCGCGACGATGACATTGGCCACCATGTCATCGACCGGGGTTCCCAAGAAGATGATCCGGTCCACCAGGAGGCGACTGTACAGGTCGTAGCCCTTTTCACCGCGGCCGGTCTGCTCGATGACGTACGGAATATTAACGAAATTGCGCATGGTTGGTCTTTCAGCGTCCAAGGCTAGGGTTGACCCCGGGGACCGTCAAGGAACCGGGGCCCAAACCAAGAATAGGCAATCCAAAGGCCCTACCGCTTTGGGATCGACCCCCAGGCACATCGGACCGCACGATTGCTCCGTCAGCACCGGCGCACCGACCCAGACCGGAGCTGAATCCCCATTGCGTTCGGATTGACCGTGTCCCAACCACCCTCCAGCCCACTCCAACTGCGGCATGCCTATGGGTTTGCCGTGTTCAACGCGCTGTCGTTCCAGGTGATTCTCGGTGGGCCGATGGTGCTCTACGCGAAGTCCCTCCATGCCAGTGCCACCGTGCTGGGAATCGTGGCCGGTATGATGCCACTGCTGACCATCACCCAAATACCGGCCGCCGCGTACCTCGATCGCATTGGCTACAAGCGCTTCGTGATGTCGGGATGGTCGGCTCGGATCGTCTTCGCCTTCCTGATGGCGCTGACGCCACTGGCCGGTTCCTGGATCGGCAGCGGCGGACAATTGATCCTCCTCTTGGTCACGCTCTTCGGTTTCAACCTGTGCCGTGGTATCGCCAGCAGCGCCTGGCTGCCGTGGATCACCGGCTTGGTGCCGCTCGAATTGCGGGGGCGCTACCTCGCGGGTGATCAGGCGGCTTCCAACGGGGCCAGCTTCCTGTGCTTCCTGATCGTGGCCACCTTGCTCGGAGCCGGAGGATGGCTGCCTGCACCTGCGCAATCCTGGCAATTCATGCTGGGCTTCGCCTTCAGCGGAATCATGGGGGTGATCAGTCTCCGATTCCTGAGGCGAATGCCCGACACTCCGGTTCCTCCGCACGAGCGCAGTGGGGCTGGAAAGATCCCTTGGGCCGCCATTGCCTCACATCCGCCCTTCCGGAAGCTGCTCGAACTCAATGCCGTCTGGTCCTTGGCCTACGGCGGGCTCACCACGTTTGTCGTGGCCTTCCTCAAGAGCGGGGCGGACTTGCCCGATGGGTCCATCCTCATGCTCATGGCGGTGCAATTCATCGGCGGTCTGGGAGCCTACTGGTTTGGTGGTCGTCGATTGGACCTCCACGGAAGCAAGCCTGCCTTCGGCCTCATCATGATTGCTGGATTCGTGGTCGCCGGCGGTTGGTTCCTCATGGCGGCCGGAGTCTGGACGCCCCGCATTCCGCTCGTCCTGGGCTTCATCGTGCCACTGGGGTTGCTCAACGCCCTCCACTCGGCGGCCAACAACCGACTGGCCATGGCCATTGTGCCCCGCATGGGCCGAAACCACTTCTTCGCGCTCTTCATGGTGGTCTGGCAGGTGACGCTGGGCTTGTCGCCGGTGCTTTGGGGATTGCTCATCGACACCGTCGGCGGGTTTCAAGCGCACACCCTCGGGTTGGAGTGGAATCGCTACAGTCTGTTCTTTGGTTTGGTCATGGTGACCTTCTTGGGCGCCTTCAAGGCCAGCCTGCGGCTCGAAGAACCCCAGGCGGCGGGCGTGGAAACCCTCCTGAGGGACCTCTTCATTCAAGAACCCCGCCGGCTCTTCACCCGGGCCTTGGGTCGGAATGCCTGACTGAATCGTTCCGACTGAGAAACCCCACCGTCCTCGGGAACCCCCACCACCCTGCTGGGGCGTTATTGCTGGGACGTTCTGCAAATTCGGATCCAAAGATTCTTCGGGCGGCAAGACCGACCGGTTGGACCCGGCACGGGTTTCCCTCAGACACAGGTACTGACCATTAAATCCCCAGAAACCCTCGTTTTTGAGGTTTGGCATCCTCGCTGCTGTCCAACGGGTAACTGATCATGATGAACCGATCGTTTTCCAACGACCCGCTGTGGATCTCCCTCGTCGAACAATTCCGGGAGGCCTGCGTGCTGCGACGCAATGGTCGCCATAGCGAATCGGAACACCTGCTCCAGACGGAATTGCCCAATAAGATCGCCGCCTGGTCAAAACAACCCCTGCCGGGAGGCCTCGATCGACGAAGCATCCTCGAGACCATGTTCCAAGAAGAGCAGCGCCGAGTGGAGGAAGCCTTCTTCGTCCAGAAACTCGTGGCCACCCAGATCGAGGAACAGCTCCTGCCCAAGCTTTGCTTCATGATCGCCGAAGAGATTCGCGACGTGGTCCGCTCCGAAGCCCGTGCAGGAAACCGATCCGGAACTCTGGGCGGGACTCTCGCTGGAACGGGCCTGGGTGACGTGCTGGCGCGCCGGATGACCCAGTCTCCCGCCCGCCCCCGCGTTCAGTTTGATGAGTCCTCGCCGGACGACGATCACCAGCTTCAGGCTGCCTGAATCGCTGCAGCTAAATCGATTCAGCTAAATCGATTTGGCTGGATTGCTTCGGCTGAGTTTAAAACCCGAGTCGGCCGTGGTCTATTCAGTCGGCGGACTGTCCTATTTTTTCAGTCAATCCACCGTGTCCATCTGGGCACCTGGGCAGAACTCGGCCGATGCCATACGACGACGGCTGCCGGTCACACGGGTTTCGTTCACTGCATTGGGCCGGAGCATGCGCTTCTGCCGTTCACGGTCACCGGCCCCCTTGACCACTGGGATGGGCTTGCCGGTGTTGATGTCGAGGCCGGTCACATACATCGCCGCTGATCCGGTCATGGGCAGCGGGATGAAGTCCTGCACCTGCTGGAGATTCCACTTCTCCTCCTTGAGGAACTGTTCCACCGCTCCCATTTCCTTCTCGGTGCATCCAGGGAAGCTCGAGATGAAGTAAGGCACGAGGTACTGCTCCTTGCCCGCCTGCTCGCTCAGGTCAAAGAATTTGTCCATGAAGGCCGGGAAGTCTCCGGCCGGCTTGCGCATGCGTCGCAGCACGTCGGGATTCATGTGCTCTGGCGCCACCTTCATGTGACCCGAGACATGGTTCTGCACCAGTTCCTTCATGTACTCCGGGGTCCGCAGCGCGACATCCATGCGGATGCCCGACTGGACGAAGACATGCTTCACCCCGGGCTGGGTGCGGGATCCCTTCAGGAGATCGAGGCCAGCCTTTTCGTTGATCTCGAACACCGGACAAATCGACGGCCACAGACAGCTGGGCCGGTGGCACTTCTTGCACTCCTCGGCGTGGCCGTTGCGGGCCCCGTACAAATTGGCAGTGGGTCCGCCCAAATCGGAGACCGTGCCCCGGAAGGTGGGTGAGGCCGACAGCTTGCGGATCTCTTTGAGCACCGAATCGATGCTGCGGCTCGACAAGAACTTTCCCTGATGGAAACCGAGTCCACAAAAAGTGCAACCACCCGGGCACCCGCGGGACACGATGATGGAATCCTTGATGGTGGCAAAACCGGGCACGGGCTCGGTGTAGCTCGGATGCGAGGCCCGCATGAAGGGCAACTCGTACAAGGCATCCAAATCCGGTCCGTCGATCGGGTGTGCCGGCGGCTCCTGCAACAGCGCCCGGTTACCGTGCATTTGCACCAGACGCCGACCGCTGTGGGGCGTTTGCTGGGCTTCGACAACCTTGGTCAGGCGCATCAAGTGGGTCTTGTCAGCCTGAAGGTCTTCCCACGAGGGCAGGATGAGGCAGTCGGACAAATCTGCTTCGGCCGTGGCCTTGCCGCCGAGGAACAAGGCGGTGCCGCGGATGCCGGAGAAGTCACGGTTGCCAGACTGAAGGCGACTGACGATCTCACGCACCGCCGACTCGCCCATGCCGTACACCAACACATCGGCCTTGGCGTCGGCCATGATGGAGGGTTTGAGCTTGTCTTCCCAGTAGTCGTAATGAGCCACGCGACGCATGGAGGCCTCCATGCCTCCCAGCACCACGGGAACACCGGGAAAGGAGCGGCGGGCCATCTGGGAGTAGACCACCGCGGCGTGGTTGGGGCGACGTCCCGGAACACCACCGGCGCTGTACACGTCGTCCTTCCGGCGGTGCCGGGCGGCCGTGTAGTTCGACAGCATCGAGTCGAGATTGCCCGCCGTAATGCCCACAAACAACCGGGGTGCCCCCATGCCCTGAACGGACTGGATGTCCTTCCAATCGGGCTGGGCGATGATGCCCACGCGCAGACCCATGTTTTCCAGGACCCGCCCGATCATTGCCGAACCAAACGACGGATGATCCACATACGCATCACCGGTGATGATGAGCACGTCCAGTTCAGACCACCCCTTGGCGGTCATCTCCGCCCGTGTCATCGGCAGGAAGCCGTTGTCGGAAACCTGAGAACCGCGCGCTTTGCCTGGAGTCACAGCCATGTCCCAAATGAAAGCCCACCTCCGCCCGAATGGCAACCAATAGAAAAGGGGTCGGTCCCACACTTTTACACAAAAGGGGCCACTCTCACTTATTCCCAGAGGCGGGTGGTGGGCCCGGGACTGCTGACGAGGGGAAGTTCCTCAGGGGGGCTCCGCAGGATCGGTCCTACGCTCGCAGGGAACGTTGGGACCGGCTGGGCTTTCGCGCTGGCGCGCGAGGGGGATCAGGATGTCGACGTTCCTATGCTCGCTCCGGCCCGGTCCCGCTGCCGCTTCGTGGAAGCGCAGGAAGCCTCGGGGATGGTGAGGCGTTCGGAGTGCCCCAAACGGGGCACCGCAGACAAGCCCGGGGTGAAAACCCGGGTATGGCGCACCACCTTCCGCTTCACGGAAGAAAAGCATCCTCGATGCTATGGCTGCGCCTACGCGATCGCCTACTCGAAGAACCCGCGGATGGCCGTAATCACTCGATCGACCTGGTCGTCGGTGAGTTCAGGATACATCGGCAAGGGTTGGATGCGCCGACTGACGGCTTCGGTCACCGGATAATCGCCCGGCTGGCCACCTTGATCGGCATAACAGCGCTGGAGGTGCAGGGGCACCGGGTAGTAGATGAGTGTGGAAATGCCCGCGGCCTCGAGGTGCTTTTGAAGGGCATCCCGTCGATCGGTCAGCAAGGCATACACATGCCACACGTGGGTGTTGCCCGGGGCGACCACTGGTAGCTCAACTGGCAACCCGGCCAGGCCAGCCGAGTACCGTGCGGCAATCTCGGCCCGACGCTGGTTCCAGCGAGCCAGGTGCGGGAGCTTCACGCGGAGGATCGCCGCCTGGAGTTCATCGAGCCGCGAGTTGAACCCGTGCAAGTCGTGGTAGTAGCGCTTCTCGATGCCATGGACGCGGAGCATCCGGAGCTTCTTGGCCAGAGCCGGATCTTGGGTGAGGCACATGCCACCGTCGCCGTCGGCCCCGAGGTTCTTCGTGGGATAAAAACTGAGGCAGCCAATGCGGCCGATGCCCGCCAGACCACGGCCTTCCCACGTCGCCCCGATGGCCTGGGCGCAGTCTTCCACCAGCGATAGTCCGTGGCGCTCGCACAAGGGCAAGAGGTCTCCGAGCGGCGCGGCCTGACCAAAGAGATGCACCGGCAACAGGGCCTTGGTGCGAGGTGTGATGCGCCGGGCCACATCGGCGGCATCGAGGGTAAAAGTCCGCGGATCGATGTCGGCGAAAACGACCTTGGCCCCCAACTGATGAATGCTCTCGGCCGGGGCGATGTAGGTAAACGGGCTGGTGATGACCTCGTCGCCAGGACCGATATCGAGAGCCTTCAGCGCCAACGTCAGCGCGTCGGACCCGGAGTTGACCCCGATGCCATGGGCCGCGCCGCAGAAGGACGCGACCTCTTGTTCGAGGGCCGCGACATTGGGGCCCAAAATGAAGTGGCCGGCATCGATGACCGCGGTGACGGCGCACAGCAACTCCTCGCGCAAGGGCGCGGTTTGCGCTCCGGGATTCAGAAAGGCGATGGGGGTCATCGGAGGACGTTCGACTCTAGGGCAGAAAGGTTCGGGTCCGCGGGCAGGCCCCGGCGTAACCGGTGCCTTCACCACGGACGGGCACTCAGAAGTAACCCGCCTTCTTGCGGTCTTCCATGGCGGCCTCGCTGGCCTTGTCATCAGCTCGGGTTCCCCGCTCGGTGACCCGGGCCGCGGCCACCTCGGCGATGATGTCGTCCACCGAATCGGCCGGGCTCTCAATCATGCCCGTGCTGATCATGTCGGCGATAGTCCGCACCCGGACCACGAGCGACTTCACCGGCTCGCTGGGCTTGGGACGCCCACCCTCATACGGATCGGGCTTCGAGGCGTCAGTATGAGGCGGGGGCACCGGCAACCATTGGCCGCCGCGGCGGAAGCAGTCGCGACGGTGGCTGAAATAGATGTTGGGCACCTCGAGGCGCTCCTGGCAGATGTATTCCCACACGTCCATTTCGGTCCAGTTGGACAACGGGAACACGCGCATGTTTTCGCCCTGATTGAGGCGGGCGTTGTAGAGGTTCCAGATTTCGGGGCGCTGGTTCTTCGGGTCCCACTGACCGAAGGCATCACGGAAGCTGAAGAAGCGCTCCTTGGCCCGGGCCTTCTCTTCGTCGCGGCGAGCCCCGCCGATGCAGCAGTCGAAACGAAACTCCTCGATGGCGCCGAGCAGCACCGGAATTTGCAACTGGTTGCGACTCAACTGACCCGGCGTCGGTGTAACGAAGCCTTTGGCGACGCCTTCATCGACGGTGCGGACGATGAGCTTGGCTCCCAATTCCTGGGCGCGGCGATCGCGGAACTCGATGAGTTCGGGAAACTCGTGGCCGGTTTCCACGTTGAGGAACGGCAACGGCAAGTCGGAGGGCCGGAAGGCTTTCTCAGCCAGACGCAGGAGGCAGATGGAATCCTTGCCGCCGGAGAACAGCAGGGCCGGACGTTCGAATTCGGCGGCCACCTCGCGCATGATGTGGATGGCCTCGGTCTCGAGGTACTGGAGGTGATCGAGTTGGTAGCTTCTCATGGAAGGCGGGCTCAGGTCTGAAGTTGGCAGGGTTGGGGGTGTGGTCACACCGAGGCGACAGCCTTGCCACCCCAGGCGGC
>JARXAF010000146.1 GCA_029865985.1 Verrucomicrobiota bacterium | reverse complement strand
GATATCAACGATATTGCTCATTTGCGTGTTCAGGATTCGTTCCGAAACCCCGAGAGAACCGCACACACCCCCGACCGTCAAGAAGCCCGCATTTCCCCATTTGGGGGTCGGTCCCACACTTTTACACAAAAGGGGCCACTCCATATCATTATCTATGCCCTGAAGTCTGCGAAACTGTTGCCACTTGCGAACAGCCCTCTGCTTGCCGGTGGGCGCCGGAAAACTGCGGCGCGCTGCGACTCAGAGCTTTGTGATGTTCCAACACGAGGTCCGCTCAGAACCCGTCACTCGTTGGTTGGTCGGCATGGGGCTTTTTCGAGAAAATGGTTGGGTGCGTTGCGGAAACTTCATCAAGGAGACCCGCTCGGCTTGACCTGAGGGCTGTTTTCCCGGACACCGATCGCAGTGAGGAACATCGTCTACTTTGATCTCGAGACTCAGAAGTCAGCCGACGAGGTGGGAGGGTGGTCGAACATCCGGGACATGAAGATGAGCCTGGGAGTCACCTACTCTACGGCCCGTGGTGGTTATGAGATTTACGCCGAGAACCGGGTGGATGACCTGATTCGGGAACTCCAGCGCGCCGACCTGGTCGTTGGGTTCAACAATCTGCGCTTCGACTACGAGGTGCTCCACGGATACACCGTCTTCGATCTCACTCAATTGCCCACGCTCGACATGTTGGTGGCGTTGGTGGAGACGCTGAAGCATCGCCTTTCTCTGGATTCCATTGCCGAGGCCACTTTTGGTCTGGGGAAGACCAGCGAGGGACTCCAAGCCATTGAATGGTTCCGTGAGGGTAAGATGATGGAGATCGCCGAATACTGCTGCTTCGACGTGAAGATCACCAAGATGGTCCACGAGTTCGGCCTGACCCACCGGCAACTTTTCTACAAGAACCGATTCGGTGCCAAATTGACGGTCGCTGCTCCGTGGTGAACAGGGCGGTGTGCGGGATCAGTTAGGCCCGTTGGCGTGCCCCGGTTGATTTTCACCGATTGGGGTTGGCCTCGAAAAAAGCCTGAAATTCTTGCCGATCCAGTTCGCGGTCGCCGTTCTGATCCCATTCCCGCAGTTCGGCCTTGGGGCCGAGCCAGAGCCGTAACTCCACCAGGTTGATCTTTCCATCCCGGTTGAGGTCGCGCCGTTGCAAGACCAGAGCTGCGGGGTTGGCAACGCCGCGGGCGACGGAAACCGGAAGACCATTGCTGCGAGCCGCTGGAGCGACGGGGAGGGGCAGCGTGACGGTGCCCGTCGGCGAAACCGCTGGCACCGTGTCAGGGATCTGGGCGGCAATCGGGGGCGCCGGAATCGTCCCGGAGTCCGACGGAGCCGGCACCGTGGTCGAAGTTTGTGTTGAAGGCTTGGCCGAGGCTTCTGTCACGGATTTGGCTGCCGGAAGAGGGTTTGTGACCGGTGATGCGGATGGGGCCAGAGCAGGGGGCGTTGGTTCGTTGGGCGGCAGCGCCGTGGACCCGATTCGTTCCAAGAGCGTTGAGGCCAATCCGGTGAAGACACTGTCCGGATGTCGAATGATCAACCGTCGCAGATTCAGAGCCAGCTGATCGGGTTGGTTCAAACCGATGGGATCGAAGGACAGGGCCCGAAGGAAACACTGCTCATCGGTGACAGATTCTCCATCCGTCCAACGCAGGACGCTGGAGTAGTCTCCGGAGAAGAATGCGAACACGGTCCGCTCAGTGATCTGGAGCGCGGACAATTTCATGCGGATGTCTTCGGTGTCCAAGGAGTCGGGGCTCCATCGGTTCGACGGGATGGACAGCAGCGCCGATTTCTCGACCGCATAAAGGGGCGTGGCCCGGACGAATTGAGTGTCGGCTCCGATCCACAAATAACGGTCGTCGACTGCCAATGCTGTGACCGGAAATCCAAAGGCGAACCAACCGACCCATTTCTGGCTGCCCGGGTGAAAGAGCAGGATTCGTGAGCGCATCGGAAAGACAGGGTCAGCCGTGGCCACCCACAGGAAGCCATGGTCCATGGTCAGCGCGCGAACTCCGCTCGGGATTCGGCTTCCAGGAGTCACCGCATCGATGGGTCGGCCCGCTTCGCGCGAGGCCCTGGCCAGCCGCGCCCGCAGTTTCATGCGTTCCCGAATGCCGTCGACCACCCGTTCCCGGGCCGATTCCACGGCCGCGGCGGTCGGTTGCATTCCGGCCGCGATGGGGATTCCGAGGCCGCCTGGAACGACCACGCTCCCAGCGCGTTCCCGGAATTGCGACGTGCCTGTCTCGGCGTGGATGAATCCCAGGCCCGCGTCGCTACCGATCCAAAAGCCACCTTCGGCATCAGGGCAGGCTGCAAAGATGCGGATGGGGTCCAATTCGGGTGAACGAGGTTTGAGGGCCGTGGGCAGTGTGTTCCACCGTGGCGCATCGGCGTGGCGAACGGCCACACGTCGGTCGGTTGCTGCGAGCAACCATTCGCCAGAGCCGGACAGGAATCGCCAGGCGGAGGTGTCCCGGGTATCCGGGGTGGGCGGTGTGGCATCGAGCCGGAAGAAGGTCCGCTCATCGGGGGACAACTTGAACAAAGTTCCATGGTCGCCCAACGCGAAGAATCCCCGACGGGTTTCCGCCACGGCCGGAGGCTGGGGACTCGTGATACCTTGAGCCGAACCGAAAGGGTCCACTGCGAACGAGGCGGCATCCATTCGGGCCAGCCCTCCATCGATCATCAACCAGAGTTGTTTGCCGCGGGCTTGCAAGCCGGAGACCGCATGCACCGCGAGTACCCCGGTGGCCGGATCGATGCGGTTGTCGCCCGGAAGGAAGGTCCACAAGCGGCCGGCCGTCGGTGGCAGGTTCGTGTCGCCGAAGGGGTGGGCTGAGATCCAAAGGCGTTCTCCGGTGGACGCCAGGGCATGGACGTAACCCATCGGCTTGTTGTCCGGAAAGCTCACCGGAACCACGCGGACTTGCGGCACCGTGGGAATCCAATCCAGAGGCCGTAGTGCAAAAACGTCGCGAGGAATGCGGCTCGACTGGGCCGGGGCCGCAATCATCTGTAAGGCTCCCACCGCGATGGAAAAAATGAACGAAAGGACGCGCATGTCAGGAAGTGGTGGACGCCGTGGCGGACGAATTGGGCGCGTGGTCCAACCCTCGGGCGTGGTCTGCCAGAATCGCGACCGCGGCGATGGCTGCGGTTTCAGCCCGCAAGATCAATGATCCGAGGGAAATCGGGACTGCGCCGGCCGATCGAAAATTCGCCAATTCACTCGGACTGAAATCACCCTCGGGTCCGATGGCCACGGCAAGTCGGCGGAAAAGTGTGGGTGTCTCGGTCGAATGCAGCACCCGACCCAACGTTGGAACGCCCGGCTCCAGCGACGCAACGAAGAGTCGGATGGCGTTTGAATCGGACCATTGCTGGAAGGCGAGCGGTAGAGGCATGGGCCCTAGCAATTCTGGCAGCCATGGGTTGCGTGATTGCTTGGCGGCCTCGATGAGGGTTTGTGTCCACACGGAGCGCTTGCGTGCTGCTTCCGCCGGCGGCACTTGGGCGACGCAGTGGTCCGTCTCCAGCAGGACCAATTGTTCTACGCCCAATTCCACGGATTTTTCGAGGACGGTTTCCAGAGCCTTGCCCTTGAGCAGGGCTTGCAGCAGCACCACGCCCGAGTTGGGGCGGGCAACGGTTTGTCGGCGAACCACCTGCACCTCCACCGATTTTCGGCTGGCGGCCAAAATCTCCGCTTCGATCAGCCCGCCTTGTCCGTCGAGGATTTCGAGATGATCTCCGGGCCCGAGTCGCAGCACTTGCGACGCATGGCGTGCCTCGGATTCGCTCAGGCTGAAGACCGACGATGAGCACCGGTCCGGGGGCGAAAAGAAGCGGTGCATGAAAAGTCGGCGGGTCAGCGGCAGGGAGGAGGAGCCCCCTGCCGCGAATGAAACCTATTTGAAGAAGTTTCGAGCCTTGTCGAAGAACCCCTTTGACTGCGGGTTGACGCTCTCATCGCAGAGCGCAGCGAACTCTTCGAGCTTGGCTCGCTGAGTGGCATTGAGACGCTGAGGGATCTCGACCTTGACCGTGACGAGCAAATCGCCCTGACCGCCGCCTTGGAGATCCTTCACGCCCCGCGTCTTGAGCCGGAAAGTGCTCCCGGATTGGGTCCCGGACGGGATCGCGATCCGAGCCTTGCCTGTGAGGGTGGGAACATCAATCTCGCCTCCGAGCGCTGCTTGCACGAAGCGGATGGGTACCTCACAGGTGAGGTCCCGCCCGTTACGTCCGAAGATTTCATGGTCTTGCACATGAATCATCACGTGCAGGTCGCCATTGGGAGCTCCGCGGACACCGGCGGCGCCATTGCCGGTCGAACGCAGTCGGACACCGGTATCGACACCGGCCGGAATGCGGATGCGCACCGAGGTCTTCTGGTTGACGCGACCCTCGCCATTGCAGGCGCGGCACGGACGTTCGATCACCTTGCCGGCTCCCGAACAGCGCGGGCAGGTCTGGCGCATCATGATGATGCCCGCGTTGCGCGTCACCTGACCGCGACCTCCGCAGGTTTGGCAGGTGATGGTCTTGGAACCCTTCTCAGCGCCCGCTCCGCCGCACGGTTCGCAGCGCATCGGTTTGGAGAAGGACAGTTCCTTTTCCATGCCACTAACGGCCTCTTCGAGAGTGATCTCCAAATCGTAGCGGAGGTTTTCTCCTTGTGATGGCCCGTCGTCGTCACCGCCGCCCCCTCCGAAGAATTGCTCGAAGATGCTGCCGCCGCCACCGCCTCCTCCACCGCCGAAGACATCGCGGAAAATATCTGAAGGGTCATGGAAGCCGCCGCCGCCCCCTCGAGCCCCACCGGCTCCGGCCCGCATGCGCGGATCGAAGGCCGCGTGGCCGTACTGGTCGTAAGCAGCCCGCTTCTGAGGATCGTTCAGGGCCTCGTAGGCTTCGCCCAATTCCTTGAACTTTTCCTCGGCCTCCTTGTTGCCTGGATTTTTGTCCGGGTGGTATTGGACAGCCAATTTGCGATAGGCCTTCTTCATCAGCTCCGGCGTGGCATCCCGCTCCACACCGAGCACCTCGTAATAGTCCCGTTTGTTCGAGGCTGCCATGGTTCAGGATTGGCTCGGAGTGTTCTCAGTCGCGGAACCCGGCTTGCGAGCAACGACCACGGCCGCAGGACGCAGGAGGCGATCCTTCATGCGGTAACCCTTGCGGTTTTGTGAGATCACGTGGCCATCGGTGACTTCGGTGGTCTCCTGCTGAGAGAGCGCCTCGTGAAGCGCAGGGTCGAAGGGCTTGCCGACCGCGTCGATTTCCTCGACGCCGTAATCGGCCACCGTGTTGCGGAGTTGCCCTTGGATCATGGACACGCCGGCCTTGAGGGATTCGAGATTGGTGTTGGGCAAGGCAGCGGCTTGCATGGCCATCTCGAAGGTGTCGAGCACCGGAAGCAATCGGCCGAGGACCGATTCGGTGGTGGCTCGTCGGACCTCGTCCCGCTCGCGGGCGGCCCGCTTTTTGAAGTTCTCGAAATCCGCATACAGGCGGACATACCGCTCCTGGACTTCGGCGAGTTGGGCCATCACAGGATCCTGGCCGGACGCGTCGGGCGCGTTGGGCGCGGAGCTGCTGGAAGAGGCGTTTTCTCCCGGTGGGATGGGGTTTTCAGCAGACGGAGTCTCACTCATGGTTGAAATGGTCTCGAATCAGGTCGGGTATCTTAGGAGCCACAGCCCTCTCGGGCAATAGTCACAGCCTGGGCCGCCCGAGTTTTCCGCAGTGGGGTCTCTATGGGATAACGGCTTGGGATGCGCTGGGAAAACAAGGGACTGGAAGTGGGCGATGTAGAGGCTCGAACAATTCAGGGTTCAAACCAAACCGGCCGTCTCGGGGAATCCGCAAATCAGGTTCAAGCTTTGAACCGCCTGACCCGAAGCTCCCTTCAAAATGTTGTCTTCGGCGCTCATGACGATGAGTCGGCCCGTCCGTGGATCGAGTCGCCAGGCGATTTCCACCACATTGGTGCCCACCACGTTCTTGGTGTCGGGCAAGGCCTTGCCTTCCAGCAGGCGGACGAAGGGCGCGTTGGCGTAGGCCTTGGCGTAGGACGCGGTGATGCGGGCCCCTAGAGCACTCACGTCTTCAGGGCTGGCCAGGTGATCCGTCGGCGCCAGGTACAGCGTCGTGAGGATGCCTCGATTCACCGGAATCAAGTGCGGCGTGAATTGGATCACCACCGGGCTGCCGGCTGCGGCCGAGAGTTGCTCCTCGATCTCCGACAAATGGCGATGCTTGGGGACCCCGTACGGCCGGACACTTTCGTTGCACTCGCAGAACAGGTAGTCGACCTCCGCTTTGCGGCCGGCCCCACTGACGCCGCTCATCGAGTCGGCGATGATGCCCGTCGGTCGGATCAGTCCGTCGCGCAGGAGCGGCAAGGTGGGCAGGAGGATGCTGGTGGGGTAGCACCCCGGCGAGGCCACCAAACGGGCGCCTCGGATGGCTTCACCGTGGACCTCCGGCAATCCATAGACCGACTGCGTCAGGAGTTCCGGGGCAGGGTGGTCGTGCGCGTAGAACTCTTTGTAAACGGCCGCGCTCTTCAGTCGGAAGTCCGCGCTCAGATCGATGACTCGGCAACCGCTTCGCAGCAGCGGAATGGCGAATTCGGCGGCCACACCGTGAGGCAGGGCGAGGAAGACGATCTCCGCCTGTTGAGCAAGGGTGGTTGTGTCGGGGTCGCTGAACTTCAGCGTGCGCGCCACCGGGTGCATGGCGAACTTGGGGAAGACTTGCGCAATCGTTTGGCCCGCGCTTTGTCGCGAGGTCACTGCCACCAATTCGACATGGGGGTGCCGGAGCAGCAATCGGACGAGTTCTTCGCCCGAATAGCCGGAGGCTCCGACGATGGCGACGCGAACGGATTTGGAATTGGAATTCATGGACAACGCAACCGTTGGGGAACACTACAAAACCTCTTCCCTCGGGGCGAACAAGGAATTCAGTTCGCCCCGGGAATGACGCCCTTGCTGCAGTCGAGAGGCCAACGTCGTCGATTTTGCCGAATTTCGCGTCCTTCGAGGGCAACAAAAAACCCCGTCGAAACCAATCGACGGGGTCTTTGTGGTTCGCAGTGAGTCTTGGATCTGAAGCCTTGAGGCCTTGAGACTTTGCGACCTGGGTAGATCAGCGCTTGCTGAACTGGAAGCGCTTGCGGGCGCCGGGCTGACCGTACTTCTTGCGCTCCTTCATACGAGGATCGCGGGTCAGCAGGCCGTCGGCCTTCAGCAGAGGACGCAGGGCAGCGTCGGCCTCGATAAGGGCGCGAGCGATACCGTGACGGACCGCGCCGGCCTGACCGACGGGGCCGCCGCCCACCACGTTGATGGAAACATCATACTTGCCCGAGGTCGCGGTCGTCACAAAGGGCTGCTGGACAGCCATGCGCTGGGATTCGAGCGGGAAGTACACCTCGAAGGCGCGACCGTTGACCTGGATCTTGCCAGAGCCAGTGGAAATGCGGACCCGGGCCACAGAAGTCTTGCGGCGGCCGGTGCCAAGGAATTCGTTGGAGTTCGACATGGTGGAGAGGAGAGGGGATTAACCGACGTACTTCATGTCGCGCGGTTCCTGCGCGGAGTGCGGGTGGTTGGAACCCGTATAAACCTTGAGCTTGGTGAGCAACTGGTCGCCGAGGCGATTCTTGGGGAGCATGCCCTTGACGGCGTGCATCACCAAGCGCTCGGGATGGGCTGCGCGAACCTGAGCCACGGAGCGGTACTTTTCGCCGCCCTTCCATCCGGAATAGGACATGAACAGCTTGTCCGATTCCTTGGTGCCGCTCAGGACAATCTTCTCGGCGTTGATGACGACCACAAAGTCACCGGCATCGAGGTGGGGGGTGAACACGGGCTTGTCTTTGCCGCGCAGGGCGTCAGCAACTTGGACAGCGAGGCGGCCGAGAATGGCGCCGTTGGCGTCGATCACACGCCACGCACGGCGCTGCACGTCGACTTTGGGCAGATAGGTCTTCATCAAGTATCCGAAAAGGAGGGCGGTTTCTATCAAAGGATCGCCACACGTCAATCCCCGAATTGGTTTTTGATTCGCAGGCGGTCGTGATTTTCACGCCGATCACCCAGTGGAAGGGCCGCCAAGATGGGTACTTTGCGGAGGCTTCAGCCGACCAAAATATCAATGCCGAAGACAGTGCCAGAGTGAAGTCCGCTTGGCAAATGAATGGAGCGTTGGCTTGACCCTTGGGGTCGGTGTGGTTGCATCTCTCTGCAATGAACAAGTTTCTGACCGTCTCTGCCCTGTTGATCGGCCTCGCGAGCTTCACCGGTTGCTACCGAACCCAAGAAGGTCGGGTGAAAGTCGGTGTTCCCTTCTCGACGGACCTCATCGAAAGCCGCTACGAGCGACCGGCCGCCCAGTTGTTCGAAGCAGCCAAGGCCACTCTCGTGTACAACGGCACCTTGACCTCCGAAGACGTGGTCCGGAAGTCCCTCTCGGCCAAGATCGAGAACCGCACTTTGTGGATCCGCGTCGAGGAGTTGGAGCCCAACGCCAGTCGCATTTTTGTGCAGGCTCGCCAGTCCAACGGCAAGGCCGACATCCTTTTGGCCAGCGAGCTCGACAAGCAAATCGCGCTGCGCCTCCGCTGATTGTCTGTCCTGATGGCAAGGCCGCGGGCCAACTCCGAGAGTCGTCATGACCCCGGCCTTGCCGTCCTTTGAGACGCTCCCGCCCTCTCGCCTGATGGCGGGTTGCGGAATGGCCGTTTTGGCCGTGTTGGTTGGAGTGAGTTCTGGAGCAGCCAGTGCAGCATTTCTGTTCGCTTTGGATGCGGTCACGGCAATGCGGTGGCGTCACCCGTGGTTGCTGTTCCTGTTGCCAATGGCCGGCCTCGTGATGGTGCGCGCCTATGCGCTCTGGGGTCGCGGTTCCGAGCGTGGAGTCAGCCTCATCCTGGACGCTGTGCACCGACGCGCGCCGGGAGTTCCACTGTCCATGGCACCGTTGGTCTTGGGCGCAACGCTGTTGAGTCATTTGTACGGTGGATCGGTGGGTCGGGAGGGCACCGCCGTTCAGATGGGCGCGTCGCTAGCCCAGATCTGGGGTCGACGTTTCAGCGCGTGGGTGCCTGATCCGTCGTTGGCCATTTTGGCGGGAATCGCCGGTGGTTTTGGCGCGGTTTTCGGAACGCCGTGGGCCGGAGCGCTTTACGCGATCGAACTTCCGGTACTCGGGCGATTTCAATGGCGCCGAGCCATCCCGTGTCTCATCGCATCGTGGTCCGGGCATGCCACGTGTGTTGCTTTGGGCGTCCATCACACGACTTATCCCGCGGCACGGGCGATCTCGCTCCAACCGTGGGGAGGCTTGTGGCAAGCCGCGGTGGCGGGCGTGGTCTTTGGATTGGCGGCGCGATTGTTCGTGGCTGCGCTCCGAGGATGGGGATGTGGTTTCCAGAAATTGAATCTGCCTCGATGGTCCTGGCCGGTGGTGGCGGGCTCTGTGGTCATCGTGCTGACGATGGTTTTGGGCACCGATGCGTATCTGGGAATGGGTGTGGAGGGTCGATTGCCGAGCGATCCGTCATTAGTGCGTTGTTTTGAGGATGGCGGCGTGACCGCGTGGAGTTGGGGTTGGAAGCTGATTTTCACCACGGTCACCTTGGCCGGAGGATTCAAAGGCGGAGAAGTCACGCCGCTCTTTTTCATCGGTGCGGCCTTGGGACAGGCCTTGGCCACATTGGCCGGATGGCCGGTGCCGGAGTTTGCGGCCATGGGTTTCGTGGCGGTGTTTGCGGCGGCCAGTCATACGCCCTGGGCTTGTGCGGTCTTGGGATGGGAGCTTTTTGGAGCGCAAATGATTTTGCCGGCGTTGTTGGTGTGTCTGGTGGCCCATGTTGTCGCGACCGGCACGGGCCTCTACGATCCGCGCACCCAGTCGAATAATCCCGGAGGACCGGACTAAAAAACGCCGATGCGCCCTGTTTTGTGCGAGGGCCCAATTCAAGCAGGCCGACTCCGACCCTCGCCTCGTCTTGCGAAAGAATTTCCGCTGCTCCGTCCCTTTCTTCCCAACTGAATCGTTCCGGTTTAGTCTTAGGCCAATGTTCGGCTTGATTCAGGATTTGATGCAGTTGTCGCTCGGTAATCCCCTGTTGCTGATCGGGGCTGCTTTCCAACTCTGGATGCTGGTGGATGCCCTGCGTCGGGAAGAGTGGATCTGGGCGGCCTGCATCTTCTTCTTCAGCGTTTTCAGCGCCGTGTTCTACTACTTCATGGTCTATCGACAACAGGGGGCGGCCAGTGGCGGGTTCGGCCTGCGAGGCTTCGAGTTGCCGGGTGCGGCCGATCGCCGTCGGATCAAGGAGTTGGAGGCCCGCATCCATCACCTCGACAAGGCTCGAGATCATTCCGATTTGGCAGACTTGTACTTTTCTCAAGGCAAACTCACCAAGGCCGAGACTTCCTATCGGCGCGCCCTCGAGCGGGATCCCGAGGATGACGATACACAGAGTCATCTTGGGCAGTGCCTCTTGCGACAAGGGAAAGCCGCCGAGGCTAAGCCGCTGCTGGAGAAGGTCCTTGCGGCCGATCCACGACACGATTTCGGCTACACGCTGATGGCACTGGCTGAAGCCCAGACCGCCTTGGGCGAAGTCGATGCGGCCCTTCTCAACTGGAAGCGGGTGCTCGAAAACAACAGCTATCCCAGAGCCCGAGTCCAGTACGCAGAACTGCTCGCGTCGCGGGGAAATGTCGATGAAGCCCAAGCCGAGATCGATGAGGTGCTGGCCGACCAGAACCACTCCCCGGCGTTCGAGAAGAACCGGAACGCGGTGTGGATCCGGCGTGCCAAAAAATTGGAGAGTCGGCTGTGACGCATCGATCACGCTGGGGGTGGTTTCGAGCGGTCGTGCTGTCCGCCGCCGTTCCCGCGTGGCTCTGGGCTCAGACACCGCAACCTCCGGTCATCCTGCGCGAGTCGATCCAACGGCCTGCCGCGGGCGGGATTGGGTTCGGGTTCACCGCCGATCCGGTCGATGCGAAGGCCCATCGGGTGCAGGTCGCCGCAGGGTGGCAGACCCCAATGGTGTGGTCGCTGGATCCTACTGCCACGGTGACCGAGTCGGCACCGGGGCGTTTCCAGGCGCTCATTCCTTCACCCGCTGCAACACCGCCGCTCTTCTATCGGATCCTGACCGAAGCAGACACCGCCGGACTGCTGCAAATCACCGAGGTGATGAGCGACAATGCGGCGGTCTTCCCGGATGCCGCCGGGGCGTTCTGGGATTGGATCGAAGTGTTCAATCCGCAGGATCGGGCTGTCGCGCTCGGGGGATTCGCCCTTTCCGATGACCCGCTGAAACCAGGTCGATGGCGTTTTCCAGAACGATGGATCCAGCCCGGTGAATCCCTCGTGGTTTATGCCTCGGGTCTCGACCGCGTGGGGCCTGCCAACGAGTTGCATACGGATTTCCGCATCGATGCCGCCGGTGAGACCCTGACATTGAGCGATGCCCTCGGACGAACGGTCGATCAGGTGGCCGTGCCGCGCCTCGGGCCGAACGAGTCGCTCGGCCGTCCACCCAATCCCGAGGCCGGGGAGTGGGTGGTGTATTCCAAATCGCAGGCCACGCCGGGCGCGCCCAATGGCGTTGTTTCGGTGGGGCCGCCGCTGCCGCCGCCGGTGTTCTCGGTCAATTCGGGCTTCCACGCCGCGGGGGCCGAAGTGGTCCTGGAACTGCGCGGGTCCCCGACCAACGCTCTGATTCGCTACACGACGAACGGCGACCCGGTGACGGTCGTCTCGCCGACTTGGGTGGGTCCGATTCGCATCCAGCGGTCCCTGGTGGTTCGGGCCAAGGCCTACCTGGAAGCTCGGTCCAGCGCGGAGTCGCTGCGCAGTTATTTTTTCGGGATCTCGCATGACCTGCCCGTCATCTCGCTGGCGGCCGCGGCTTCAAACTTCGATTTCAAGAACGGCTACCTCATCGGCATGGGCACCAGTGTGCTCAATACCAGCGGGCAGGTGCTTCAAAGTTATCCGTACTCGGGGTCCAATGCTTGGAAGGACCGCGAGATCGAAGTGGGGTTCGAATTCTTCGACACCGACCGCCAGTCGAAGGTTCGGCAGAAGGTGGGCATGTCGGTTTATGGCGGCTGGGGTTCCCGGGGGTATCCGCAGAAGTCTTATGCGCTTTCGGCGCGGGCCAAGTACGGCGATGGCAACCTGGCGTACCGCTTCTTTCCGGACCGACCGATGGACCAGTTCGAGGCCCTGGTGCTGCGCAATTCCGGAAATGACAACCAGAGCACCCACCAAACGGCCGTCCGGTCACCGATCACGCAGTTTGGGCCGGTGACCACGTATGGCAGCTATTTCGTGAACGGCCAGTTCACGCTCATGCGCGACGCGATGATGGAGCGGCTCATCGCGGACACGGGCCTCGACACTCAGGCCTACCGGCCGACGGTTGTGTACCTCAATGGTGACTACTGGGGGATTCACAATCTTCGGGAGAAGCTCAATGAACACTATGTCATTGGGAACCGTGAGGTGCCTCGCGGTGGGCTCGACTTGGTCGAGGGCTACGGCACGGTGATCGCCGGCGACAGCCAGGCCTACTCAGCGATGCGCTCGTTCGTCAGCACGAAGGACCTGACGATTGCGACCAATCTTCAAACGCTCCTCGACCGCTACCTCGATCTGGACAACTTCCTCGATTACCAAGCGTCGCTCGTCTACTTCCAGAACTTCGACATCGGTAACATCAAGTGCTGGCGCCCCCGGGTTCCGAACGGGCGCTTCCGATGGATCGTCTACGATCAGGACTACGGCTTCAATTTGTGGAAGCCCGAGGTGTATGTGCCGGCCATGGCCCGCGACTACGCGAACTACGACAACATGTTCGCCTTCTTGACCGCCGGCACTGGCACGGGCACCGGTTGGCCCAATGAAGGCGGGCGCACCCTGATGCTGCGTCGCCTCCTGACCAACGCTGGGGTGCGAACCCGCTTCATCCAGCGCTGCGCGGATTTTCTGAACGGCCCGTTCCGTGAGGAGCGCGTCGAGGCCACGATTCGATCCATGGCCGGGGTGATCCGGCCCGAAATTCCGCGGCATCTCCAACGGTGGAGCTTCGCCGAATTGCAGAAGCGCGGTTACGGCAAGCCGTACCAATTGGAGTATGAACCGTTCACGCAGGCGACCTGGGAAAAGAACCTCGATTCCATGAGCGACTTCGCTCGCAAGCGCCCGGCCAAGCTCCGGCAGGATTGCCTCAATCACTTCGGTCTGAAGTCGGGGTTGGCGCAGTTGCAGGCTGTTGTGTCACCGGCCGGTGCGGGGCAGGTGAGGTTGAATCGCACGCAAGCCGTGCCGCCGCCGTGGATGGGCACCTTCTTCCGGGATGTGCCCGTGGTCGCTACGGTCATTCCATCCCCGGGATTTCGCACGTTGGGTTGGAGCGGCTGGGGCAATGACGTTTCGCTGGCTCGCTGGGAGTTCAGTCCGCCATCCGGCACCAATACCCTGACCGCCCACTTGGAGGCTTACTCACCGGTGCCCCCGGCGCGGCCTCCGGTGATTTTGAGCGAGATCCAGTACCACCCATCGGACTCGGCTGACTCGGGGGATTGGTTCGAGTTGCACAATCCGGGCACCACACCGGTGGACCTGACTGGGTGGATCCTTCGTGATGCCACCGAGGAGAACGTCGCGGTGGTGCCGGGTGGGGTGATTCCGCCGGGCGGCTACGGGGTCCTTTGCCAGGATTTCCTCCGGTTTCAACGGGCGTTTCCGGCCGGACCGGCGCCTGTGGGCGAGTTCCGATTCGGACTGGGCAATGGCGGCGATACGCTGCGGGTCCACACCGCGGACGGCACGCTGGTGCTCAGCGTGGCCTACGACGATGCCGCTCCGTGGCCGGTCGAAGCGGATGGTCGAGGATCGACTTTGGAGCTCAAGAGCGTGGGCGCCTACTCCGACCAACCCACTGCCTGGAAAGCTTCGAGCCGGCTCGGAGGTTCGCCGGGGGCGGCCAATCCGTAGCCGGGCAGGTATCTTCCTTTGTCGCCTGCGTCGCCTTCGTCAAATCGTCTCGCCCCGAGGTCTATCCGAGCTTCAGACCGCATAGCCCAACCGGGCCAACCACGTCTCGAGTTCGTCCGCGCCGAAGTCGGCCAGTACGTGGCCGTCCCACTCCACAGAGGGGGCTTTGGTCTGGCCGGTCAATTCACGCATCTCCGCGCGGGCGGCGGCATCCCGGATCACGTCCAGCGTCTCGTACTGAATTTTGCGCGCATCGAGCCACTCGATGGCTTCGTCGCACCAAGGGCAACCGGGCTTGATGAACAGACGGACGTGCTTGGGTTTCATGGGTGGGGCGAGGCAGGTTTATGGGAACGGTTGAATTCGACGCAGTCGGCGTAGCGCACTCCGGAGCCGCCGAAGATATCGAGAGCCGAGCCGATGGTCAGGTGGATGCGACCGCCGCCCACCCGCTCCACCGTGGTCAGGTCTTCCATCGACCGGGCCCCACCGGCGTAAGTCGCCGGAATGGGGCACCAGCGGGAGAGCGATTCCACCAATTCGAGGTCGATGCCCTGACACAAGCCTTCGACATCGACGGCGTGGATGAGGAACTCGCAACAGGATCGAGCCAAATCGTGGCAGACCGCCTCATCGACCTCGAGTGAGGTGAATCGCTGCCAACGGTCGGTGACCACCCAGTAGCGGCCGTCACGCTTGCGGCAGCTCAGGTCGAGCACGAGGCGTTCCTTGCCGACGCGTTGAACCAAATCGGCCAGTCGCTGGCGATCGAGGAGTCCGTCGCGGAAAACCCACGAGGTGACGATGACCTGCGAGGCCCCGGCCTCGAGCCAGGCCGAGGCGTTGTCGAGGTTTACGCCTCCGCCGTACTGCAAACCGTTGGGCCATGCACCGAGGGCATCGCGCGCGGCGGACTCGTTGCCGGGCCCCAAGGCGATCACGTGCCCGCCGGTAAGGCCGTCCTTCTGGTAGAGTTTGGCAAACCAAGAGGGCGGATGCTCCGACTGGAAGCGGGTGAGCGTCGAAGTGCCCGCATCGTCGAGGGTTCCCCCCACGATTTGGACCACCTTCCCATTGCGCAAATCAATGCACGGCCGAAACACAGGCGCGGACCTTAGGCGTCAAACCTCCTGGAGGGAAGGATTGGGGAAGACGGGATCGCGAGGTATAGGTCGGACGTGGTTTTTTGGGTGCGAGCGCACCCGAAGCGACAAGATGCCAATTTTTCCCGCGTGACACGGGTGCGGTGGCCTTGTCCAAAGGGGGTGATGATCGCGCCCGAGACTCAGGAGATCGCCTGCGTGGAGCAGGGGAATGCTCCTGCAGCCGGGGGCAGCGTGGGCGAAAACGGTGGGTTTGCTCCGAATTTCGAAGCGGTTTATGCGGCCCATGCCCAGCCGGTGTATTATTTGGCGCTCCGGTTCCTAGGCGATGACGCGCAGGCGCAAGACGCAGCCCATGACGTGTTCGTGAAGGCCTTCCGGAATTTCGGATCCTTCCGGGGCGACTCCGAGATCCGGACCTGGCTCTACCGCATCACGCTCCACCATTGCACCAATTTGCGGCAGCGGTGGTCGGCTCGGAACATCCACGCCACCGACGAGGCTTCGATTCTGGAGTCCCAGCCGACCACGGCCGGGGATCCTTTGCGGGCGCTCGAAACCAAGGAACTGGGACAGCGGATCCAAACCGCCCTCGATCGGTTGCCTGAGGAATACCGCTGTCTGTTGCTCTTGGTGGCCGATCAAGACCTGAGCTACGAGCAGGTCGGGCAAATCACCCAGCAAAGCCCCGATGCCGTCCGGGGAAAATTGCACCGGGCCCGAAAGGCCTTCTCGGCGGCTTTCGCCAAGACCGGCTAAATTCTCATTTTTCGCGAACTCACTCCCATGAACACCTCGCCCAAACGCCTTCAAACGGTCGCTCAGGAGAACTTGGACAATGCATCCAATCAGCACACCGAGGGCCGGACGGCGGTCGACTTCGAGACCCCGGAAGCCTTGATTGCTTGGGATCGTTCCCAGACGCCGGTTCCAGAAGAACTGCGCGCCCGCGTGACGGCGAGCCTGGCCCATCCAGCGGGGGCCGCTTCGCCCACCGGCGATGACGCAAAACCCTGGTGGAGGCGACTCTTTTGAGCCTCGCCCTGTTCCAGAGTGTGGGTTCACTGGAGAGGGACTTCACTTTGGCCACGACGACTGGCCTGAATCCTATCCGTTTGCGGGATGGTGGAAATCCCGGGAACGGATCGCGGAGAGCGTTGGCATCCCAACGGGCTGCGATCGCACGGGAACAATTGGGCGAGTGTCATTGGTGCGCGCATCGCTGCGGGGTGAATCGGTTGGCCGGCCAACGGGGGCCCTGTCACGCCGGTCCCGAGGGGCGCATCTTCAGCGCGCGGATTGAAGTGGGCGATGAATCCGATGTGTGTCCGGTCTTCGCCGTGTCCTTCAGCGGTTGCGATTTGCGCTGCGATTTCTGCAACACCGGACGCGAGAGTTGGGATGCGTCGGCCGGTTCTGTTCCAGAAGGAGTGGAGCGGGAGGCCTTGCTGGGCCGTATCGGTCGCGCTTGGGAATCGGGTGCGGTGCGTAGTCTGATGATCCTCGGGGGCGAGCCGACGATTCATCTGTCCTCGGCCTTGGAACTGGTGGCGGCCTTGCCAGACGCATTGCCCGTGGTCTGGAAAACCAATGCCCACGGCACTCCGGAGTCCAACGCGCTGTTGGACGGGGTCTTTGACGCCTGGGTGGCCGATCTCAAATTCGGCAACGACGACTGCGCCCGGCGCATCGCCCGGGTGGAACGCTATTGCTCAACGGTCCACGACAACTTGCAGTGGGCGGCCGGCCATACCCGCCTGATCGTGCGCCACTTGCTCCTGCCGGGGCACTTGGACTGCTGCTGGCGCCCGGCTGCGGCTTGGCTTGCCGAGCAGTTACCTCAGGCGGAGGTGAGTTTGCGGACCGGCTTCTGGCCCGGCTGGTTCAGCGACCGTCATCCGGAACTGAAGACCCCCGGGCGCCGGAGCGAGGCTCAGGAGGCTTTCCAGATCGGGATCGAGGCCGGACTGCGACTCATTGAATGAAGTTCGAGATCCAGAACCCATGAATCCATCGACTGAACCTTCGGGAGAATCGAAGCCCTCGGAAACATCGGGCTCGGCGGATTCGTCCGTTCCCGGACGGGATTCAATCCACGCGGTCCCGGTGGTTTCCGAACTCCTGCTGCTGCCCGACGGACGGATTCTCGCCCATCACCTCACCCCGGAACTCGCGTCTTTTCTTCGGACCGTGCTGGATCCGGAAGACGCCACCCCGAATCCTGAATCGACCACGCCATGACCGCCCCATCCTTCGCCTCCGAACTCGAGGTGCTCATTCGAGCTCGCTACCCGCTGATCTACATCCAGACCAGCGAAGAGTTGCGCGTGCTCCCCATGGTGATGGACATCGCCGCCCGCCGGGGCAAGAAGGCCTTCGAGTGGTCCTATTCCACGGGAATCGTGGCGGCCGGCACCAATATCCAGAGCCAGAAGGGCCGATCCGGGGCCACCAAAGACCCGCTCGCTGCGCTCGATCAGGTCTTGGAGCAGGTCGAGCCGGCGATCTTCCTCTTCAAGGATTTCCACCCTTTCCTGGCCAAGTCCAATTTCGCGGTCATCCGCAAGCTCAAGGACATCGCCCTGCACCTGAAGAACAGTTTCAAGACGGTGATCCTCGTGTCGCCGACGTTGGAAATTCCGGCGGAGTTGGACAAGGAGATCACCGTCTTGAGTTTTCCGCTGCCCACCAAGGAAGACCTGGGTGCGCTGCTGGATCGGATCCTCGATGACGTGCGCTCCATCAAGGAAGTGACCATCGACCTCGACGCGGCAGGCCGGGATCGGTTGTTGCAAGCCGCCCTGGGGTTGACCCTGGGCGAGGCCGAGAATGTCTTCGCCAAGATCATCGTCAAAGACGCCCGCCTCAGTGGGGAAGACGTCAACGAGGTGTTCGCCGAGAAGCAGCAAATCATCCGCAAGAGCGGTCTCCTCGAATACTACGCCACGACCGAAAACTTCGGCAATGTGGGCGGTCTGACGATTCTCAAGGATTGGCTGGTCAAACGGTCATCCGCCTTTTCGCCCGAGGCGCGGATCTTTGGCCTGCCGTTTCCCAAGGGAGTGCTGCTGCTGGGTGTGCAGGGGTGCGGCAAGAGCCTCTGTGCCAAGGCGATCTCGAGCCAGTGGCAGTTGCCGCTGCTGCGCTTCGACATGGGGCGGATGTTCGGAAGCCTCGTGGGTTCGTCCGAAGAAAATGTGCGCCGGGCCATCGCGGTCGCCGAATCCGTCGCACCGGCGATTTTGTGGGTGGACGAAATCGACAAGGCCTTTTCCGGTTCGCAGGGGAGTGGTTCGAGCGATGGTGGCACGGCCGCCCGCGTCTTCGGGACCTTTCTCACCTGGTTGAGCGAGAAGAATGCGCCGGTGTTCGTTGTCGCCACGGCCAATGACATTTCGCATCTGCCGGCCGAGTTGCTTCGCAAAGGCCGCCTCGACGAAATCTTCTTCGTCGACCTGCCTGCCGAGCCTGAGCGTGCCGACATCTTCCGGGTCCACATCGGACGACGCGGCCGGTTTCCGGAGAATTTCGATTTGCCCGCGCTGGCGGCGGCCTCGGCCGATTTCAGCGGGGCCGAGATCGAGGAAGCCATCAACAGCGCCTTGTACGAGGCGTTCTACGACGGTGGTGACCTCACGAACGGACATGTGCTGAATTCCATCCGTCAAACCGTCCCGCTGGCCCGAACCATGGATGAACAAATCAACCGGCTCCGCAGTTGGGCCGAGGGCCGGGCGCGCAACGCCAGCACTCCCCGCAACGCGGGTCTCGGGGAACACTTACCGAGAAAGATGGAGTTCTGAGAAAAGGTTCGATGCTGCGTGATGAATTCCCGCCAGCCCGGTCCAACTTCATAGCGTCCTGACAATCCCCACAAATCCATGAGTGCTGTCGCCATCATTGCCCCCATCGTTGTCAGTTCCTGGCCTGCCATCAGCGCCGCCGTTGCCTCGGCGGCGGTGTCGATGGGGTTCAGCGTGGCTCGAGAGGTCGCCCAACAAGGCCTGAACCAAGACCTCCGTGCCGGTTCGAACACCGTGATCCTCGACGTGCCGAACTGTTCGGCCGTGACGGGCACGCTGGGTCGGGATCAGCGAATTCAGTTGGCCCGCGATGGGGTGAATGTCGAGTTCAGCCGGGATGCCCGGGGGCGCGATTCGGTGTGCGTCACCGGCGAGGGGCTTACCGACGAGCAACTCCGCGCCATCGGCGACGAGATCGCCGGCCGGACGGTGCAGCACTATGTGTTGGCGAAGCTCAAATCCGAGATGGCAGGCAAGGGGATGGATTTGGTCGAGGAGACCGTAGAACAGAATCAGTCCATCCGCCTGCGGGTGCGGCATTGGCAGAATTGAGTTTACGGCCCTGACGCATTCATCCCCCGATCGATTCCAACCGAAAAACAGTCCCATGAAAGCGCGCGAATACGAAATCACCATCGGCCCCACCGGAGAGGTCGAAATCCATGTCGAGGGGTTCCAAGGCAAAGGGTGTGTCGAGGCCATCCGGTTCTTCGAACAGATGATCGGTCAGACCCAAGAATTGCGTCACACCTCCGGATACTATGAGCCCGATGAGGATGTGACCTTGCACAACCAGCAGCGGCACTGACGCCTCCAACTGTTTCGGCGGATGGATTCCGAGTCCTCAAGTTATTATCCGCCGCGCGCTGGGCGACGGTGGATCTCCCAGCGACTGGGCCAGTCACTCGATCGTTTCGGGCTGGCGCTCCGGCGGATGTGGTGGAGCAGCCCGCTCGGTCGTGGGGTTGGGCTGGAGTTGACGGGCTTCCAGTGGTTGATGGCCGCCCTGATCCCGGGCCGGGGTTATGCGCTGTTGGGTCAGCGGACCTTGGGCCGGGTTTTCTTGGCGGGTTGGTGGTTTTGCGCAGTGGCCACCTTGATCTTGCTGTGCCATCCGACCATGGGCTGGTTTATGGGAGGCATGGCTTCCTGCCATTCCAGCGGACTGGCCTTCCTGATGCTCCGGCAGCGTGAATCGAATCAGGGGCACCCGGCTGGCCTCGCCGAGCGAATCCTGCTGCCGCTGGTGTGCTGGGCGATTTACTACTCGTTGGTCTACCTGCCGGGCTTTGATCAGTTCCGGCGTCGGGTGGCCACCCCCTTGCAGATCACCACCGAGGATCGGACCGTGGTCTTCAACCCGCGGGTCCGGGCCGCTGATGTGCAGCGCGGAGACTCGATCGCATTCCATCAAGAGGGGTTCCGCATCCAACCTGCGGGTGATAATCCCTGGGTTTTCGCGCAGGGGCCGATCCTGGGGAAAGTGTTCGGGCTTCCGGGGGATCGGATCGCCTTCACGCCGAAGTCGGTGCGAGTCAATGGTCGGGATGTGCCGCGTTTGGAGGGCATGCCGATTGAGGGCGAGCAAGTGGTGGAACCCGGACAGTGGTTTGTTTGGCCCACGGTGCGGGTGCC
>JARXAF010000195.1 GCA_029865985.1 Verrucomicrobiota bacterium | reverse complement strand
TTGCCAGCGAGAACCGACTCGAGCGCAGACACCAGATACCGTTGGTTGGGCGCAGCCTTGGAATAGCCCAGGCCGTACTGATCATCCACGGCTCCTCGGAATTGAACCGTGCGAGCGGCATCCAAGACGAAAACCTCCGCGGTCGATCGGATACCGAGAGCCTTCGCAATCTCTCCCCGCTCATCGCGAACGTAGGGACCTTGAACTCCCTGCTCCCGAATCCATTGCCGCACGGCCGCCTTGGAATCCGTCGCGACAGAATTGATCCAAACAAACCGCACTCCACGACTGGCATACTCCTTCTCGAGGGCAACCAGAGTCGGACCATAGCGCCCGGAAACAGGACAACTGGTGCTGGTCACGGCGATGACCACCGCACGTGCATCTCGGGTCAGCTTGGACAGCGACGAGCGCGACCCAGATTCCGGGCGAATATCCAGATCAGGAACCCATCGACCCACGCCCCACTCCGAGGCCAATGCCGGAGCTGGTGCTTCTTGGAGGGGAGGCGCATCCGCCATCAATGGAGTGCCACCCCAGGCGCCAACCAGCCAACCACCCACCCCAGCGACCCAAATTGCAGAACGAACAGAACCCATCATCGTTACGATAGTGGTCCGAAACCCGCGCGGGAACAACCACCCGAGGTGTGACATCTTACGCTCCAAGAAAACGGCCAAAAAAGCATCTCGAGGTTCGCCGCCGGGAAGAGACCCGATAGTCTGGCGGCATTCCCGATGAGTTCCATCCGCCGATTCCTGCTTTTACTGGGCCTTCCCCTGCTCTGTTTGCTGTCGCTCCGGGGTCTGGCTGACGCGGAAACGGTTCCTCCAACGGTCGAAGCGATCTTCCCCGAATCGGGCTTTGTCTTCAGCCTCTCCCAAGTCGAGGTGCACTTCAGCGAACCGGTTCAGGGAGTCGATGCCGGAGACCTCCAAGTCAATGGATTTGCAGCCACTGCGGTCCGACCTGTGAGCGCCGATGTCTACGTGTTCACGCTCCCGGAACTGGCCCTCGGGACTGCGTCGCTCACCTGGTCTGTGGATGCCGATATCCGGGATTTGGCGGACGTTCCCAACCGTTTCGCCGGAACCAAACCCATCGATTATCAAATCCTCCCGCCGCTACGACCCGGTGGAGTGATTCTGTCGGAGGTGGTCGCGGATAATCAGAAGACCCTACGAGACGAAGAGGGTGACTACGAAGACTGGATTGAACTCCAGAACATCACCGATCAAGACATCCCGTTGGCTGGCTGGCATCTGACCGATGACCCTACGAATCCCCGCCCCTGGACCTTCCCCGACATCACTCTTCCAGCCCGGGGGTTCCTGGTGGTGTTCGCCTCCGGCAAAGACCGATCCAGCGTCACCAACCGCCTCCATACCGATTTCAAACTCAAGAGCGAAGGCGAGTATCTCGCTCTGAGTGCGCCCGACGGTGTCACCGTGGATGCCTTCGCCCCCAAATATCCAGCCACTCCGGCCAACGTCGCCTACGGACGAGCCAACGGTGACACCTCGCAAAGCGGATTCCTCGCGACACCGACCCCCGGAGCTCCCAACTCCATTTCCGGGATCGGTTTCGCTCCGGCGGTTCTGTTTTCTCAAAACGGCGGGCTGATTCCGGATGCCAAATTGAACCTGACCCTCCGACTGTCCCTGTCGGAAACGGCCCCAGATGCGCTCATCCGCTACTCGCTGGATGGCCGTATCCCGACCCTCACCAACGGGTTCACCTACACCGAACCCCTGGTACTGGTGACCAACAACGCGGTCATGCTGCGGGCGCGCGCCTTCCGGACGAATCACCTGCCAGGACCGGTCCACACCGAGTACTATACTCCGCTCTTTGTTTCGTCAGCGGGTCCGATCCGTGGAACCAACGCCTGGGGAGATCCGCTCCAGAGCGTCTCCAACCCCAACATCCAGCAATTCCGCTCGGACCTGCCGCTCTTGGTCATCACCACCTTCGGAAAATTGCCCAATGAAAGCATCAACACGGTGGTGGCATTGTCGCTATTCGAACCAAAGAACGGAGTCGCGCGCGTCACCGGACAACCCGACTTCACCGCACGGGGCGGCATTAAGATCCGTGGCTCGAGCAGTGCCGGATTGGCCAAGAAGCAGTACGCCCTGCAATGGACCGATGACTACAACCAGGACCTTGAATTGCCGGTGCTGGGCATGCCCTCCGAATCGGAATGGGTGTTGTATGCCCCGAACAATTTCGAGCCGGTCTGCATCCACAACCCATTCATGCACCAACTGGCGCGCGACATCGGCGAGTACTCACCTCGGACCCGGTTCGTGGAGGTGTTCATCAACAAGCTGGGACCTCTGACCACCAACCAGTACGAGGGACTTTATGTGCTGACTGAGAAAATTGGCGTGGGAGGCAAACGCATTCCGGGCCCCAAACTGCAACCCGAAGACAAGACGATTCCGGACATCACCGGCCCCTACGTGATGAAGATCGACCGTCTCGATCCCGGCGACACCGGCGTATCCATGGGTGGCATGAGTGTGGCCATGATCAACCCCAAGGAAAAAGATCTGAAACTGGTGCAACGGTCCGCCCAGAGAAAGTACCTGACCGACTACGTCAATGGCATGAGCCGGGGATTCTTGGCGGCCAACCGGCGTAACCCCACCAACAGCTACGAGAACTACATCGAGATGGGTCGCGCCATCGATTACCACATCCTGGAAATGCTCTCGGGCAATGTGGACACCATGGTCTTGAGCGCCTATTTCCACAAACCCCGGAACCAGAAGCTCATCTTCGGGCCCCACTGGGATTTCGACCGCGCCCTGGGCTCCACCGATGGGCGAGACTCCAACCCACGGAACTGGACTTGCGGACCGGTCTTCGCTGGATGGTATGGGCAGCTCTTCCAAGACACCGAAGCATGGCAACGGTGGGTGGACCGATTCCAGCAACTGCGGACCAACCAACTGTCCGTGCGCTACACCGGGATGCTCATGGACCGCTTGGCCAATCAAATTCGCCTGGCGGAGCGTCGTGACTTTCAGCGCTGGAAGATCCCGCGCCGCGGCGGCAGCTATCAGGCCGAGCTCGATTCCATGAAACGCTGGGTGTCCAACCGCTTGGATTTCGTGGATCGACAACTTTCACAACCGCCGGTGTCGTCGTTGAATTCCGGCATCGTCTCGCCCGGGGTAACCACCACCCTGTCCTTCGGTCCCAACGCCAGCACCAACGCGGCGATTTGGTACACACTGGATGGCACAGATCCACGGGCCATCGGGACCTCGAACCGATCGGCCGGCGCACGCCTGTACACAGGCCCCATCACCCTCTCCGGCCCCGTCCGACTGGTGGCCCGCACCTTGGATCCATCGCGGCGTCAGACCAGCGGCCCGCCGATCAGCACTCCGTGGTCGGGCCCCATGGCTCGCACCTTCCTGATGTCGCCACCAGTCCTGACCCTGAGCGAAATCCACTTCCATCCATCGGACCAACGGGGCAACCGATCCTTCGATCCGAACCAAAGTGAATTCCTAGAGTTCAAGAACACCTCGGGCGGGTCGCTCGACCTGAATGGATTCCGTTTGGAAGGCGATGTGTCCTTCACATTCAACACCACCAACGGAACCCGGATCCTCGCGCCGAACGCACGGGTGGTGCTGGCCTCGGACAACTCCACCTTCCGCTCCCGCTACGGAACCTTGGTCGAACATCTGGGGAAATATTCCGGGCAACTGTCTGATGGCGGAGGGCGATTGAAGCTGGTCGATCCGCAGGGCAACCCTGTGTTCGATTTCGAACTGAACGACCAGTGGGTGAAGCCTGCCGATGGCGATGGCTACAGCATGGTCCTGCGCTCGGAAGCACTGCAGGCATTCCAGATCGACACCCCGGCGGCCTGGGTCGCCAGCGCCCAACCCGAAGGCTCGCCAGGTCAACCGGACCTGGCCTCCGACGTGGGGCCAGGTGTGGACTCCGATGGCGACGGTCTGAGCGACCTCTGGGAATGGAACTTTTTCGGATCCCTCCAACCACGCAGTGACGAGGACCCCGACGGTGATGGCGTCAGCAATCGCGCGGAATTCTTGGCTGGAACCCTGCCCGCCGATGCCACGGATTATCCCAGTCTCAAAGCATGGCCCTCCCCCTTCGATGGAAACCCCATCTTGCGATTCTCGAGGCGCGGCGCGCGGTCCTACCGCCTCCAATTCCACGAGGCGCTGACCCACGACTCCACGCCCAACTGGCGTGAACTCATGGAATTTCCTGCGGAAACCAATTCATCGATCGGGGAATTCCGTGACCTGACGAGCACCAACGCCACCCGCTTATACCGGGTCGTCACCCCTTGAGACTCCATGACCCAAATACGGGTTGAAGCGCGGAATCCAAAAACACCTCTTGCCAAATCACCCGGTTCTGGCGCACCTTCATTCCGTCAACGCGAGTGTAGCTCAGTCTGGTAGAGCGTCACCTTGCCAAGGTGAATGTCGAGGGTTCGAATCCCTTCACTCGCTCCAGCTTTCCAGAAAAAGACCGGCCTAATCCGCCGGTCTTTTATTTTTTAAGTGTGTTTGGGAGTCGGGACACCCGGGGTTCCTCCTTGCGGTACCCCCTCCAAACAGCGTTTCGTTTGCCCGCGGTGAATCAGGACTCCTTGCTGTCTTCACTCGCCCGTGTTGTACGCGGGCTGTCCTGCCTTTTCTGGGGCCTGCCCCTGGCTTTGCTCGCCTGCACCCGAACCGCTCTCGGCGATCTCTGGTCGCAGTTCGGTCTGGGCCTTCCCGTCGCCGCCTGCGGTTTGGTTTGGTTCGGATTGAAGCAACTGGAACACTTCCAGACTCAGGAACGGGTCTGGGTGCGTTCGGTGCATCGGGCCGAATTGCTGGCCCTCCTGAATCTGTCGCTCTCCCCGTTCACTTGGTGGTGGAGCCGACGGCCGGATGTAGCGCTGTTCGGCGCCAGCGTCTTGCTGCTGCTCTTTTCTGGACTGGCATTCCTCCTGACCTTGAACCATGCGCTGCGACGATTGGCCGCACTGCTCCCCGACGAAACCTTGCGCTCCGACATGCGGCTCTTCACGACGGTCAACACCACCTTGCTGAGCACGCTGTCGGTCTTCGCCGCCGCGTGGACCTTGGCACGCGAATTCCCCATCCTGCCCGACGGATTGGAGGAGATCCTGGAGGTGCTCGAGCAAGCCCGGGTGTTCCTAGTGGTCGCCCTGGGACTCCCACCAGTAGCCCTCACCATGACCCTCGTTTGGAAAGCCAAGGAAGCCATCGTCACCGATGTCTACCGGGTGAATCACCCGGCCCGAACCGTCTGATTCTCGAGGCCCAACGATCCTTCCAGATCCTCCCAGATTTGCTCAAGACCCTCTTGGCCGCTCATCGTCCCGCCAAGGTCTTCGGAATGTAGCCGATGGAGGTCTGAATGGCGTGGGTGCATGAGCAACCCGCACTGGTTTCTGGCGCCAGCAGCATGCCACCTGCCGGGATCATGCTGAGCCAGCAGCCCGAACGAATGCCCTCGAACTGGGTCCGTTTGTTCGATTCCAAATCCCACATGCCATGGAAGTGATGACGGAAGAAGATCGCATTGCGACCCGCTGACATCACCCCACACCCGCGCCGCTCCGGCAGGTCCTTCCGAACCAATTCCCCGGAGTTGAGCTTGAAGGCCCGTTGATCGGAATAATAGGTGTCGCCGATGACCACCGGATGCTGGAGGTGCCCGCTGTGGTGCCCCTTGTCTTCCTTGTGCGACTCCGACCACAGAACGCGGCCTCCGATGGCGCTGATGATGTCATCGCCGGTGTCTTGATTCCCGCGGGGTGACGGCGCATTGAAGGCGAAGGTGTGGAAGTTCTTGGAGGCATCGGTGCCGGTCACCACGACCGTGTTCTTCCCATAGACCAGATAGGTCATGAACTTGCAGGCACTGAAGTCGTGGGTTTTCTGCCAGAGTTTCTTGCCGGTCTTCAGGTCCAGAGCCACCAACCATTGATCGGTCAGAACATTCGGATTCTGCCGGGCAAAGGGCGCGGAGATGGCCTCCGGGTTTCGGCTCTCGAGGAAGAAGAGCATTCCGTCACCCAGGGTGATTGTGGAATTGAGAACGGCTCCGCCCGAGTACTGCCAAACGGGTTTGCCCGTCTCCGGATCTGTGGCGAAGAGCAAATCGCTGGTCACCCGGGCGATCTGATCGGCGGCATACTCCTCGTACCACTCGCCCTCATCCCCCAGATACGCCGACCCCGGCTTCACCCGACTGCCGATCAAGAGCCCTCCCTCGGCAGCGACGTAGCCCCAGTCCCGAGGCTCCTCGCCGGCGGCCGGCACCGAGTAGCGGCGAGACCTCGCGCCCGTCTGGGCATCGATGCCCAAGCAATGACGCCCGTGGGCCACGAAGAGCCTGTCCCCGGCGGCCGTCATGTTGGAACTGTCACGGGTGACGTTGGCCCGACGGATTTCCGGACAGGAGAACGACCACAAGATTGCGCCGTTGTAGGCATCGAGACCGAAGAGAATCCGGTCGCCTTGGATCATCAGACGCCCATTGACGCTCAAGGGGGCCGGATTGCGATTGCCGCGGTCGGGCATCGGTCGGGGCCCCGGATCTCCCCACCAAGCCACCTGCAACTCACCCCGGACCAGGTCATCCTGACTGCAGGAAGAATTGTCGGCCCCGCCGTATTGATGGGCCCAATCGCCCGCCCCCACCAGACGCCCCCGGACCCATCGGTGCCAATCGCCCCCGCCCGCCACCGGACTCCACTGAGCCATGTCGGAACCCTTCGTCCAACGGGCCCACGCCTCGGTTTGGCCGGCTGGCACCTCGGCCATGAACGCCCCGCCCACAGGCCGCAACAATCGGTGCACCTCAGCCGCCGGAACTTCCGGAGTCCGTCCTGAAGCCACGACAATCAAATTGGCGGTCAGGCCGCCAAAGGGCAGCTGAACGGATTCCGATTGCATCACCGTCGCTCGGACACCGTAGATCCCAGCCTCGTCCAAACGCGCGCGCAGACGCTGAATCAACGCGGCATCCTTCTCCAACAAGACCACTTCCAAGTCGCTTTGGCGGACCAATTCGATGGCCAGATCGGCATCGGTCGACCCGAAAATGAGCGCATACCCCTGGCGCACTCCGGAGGCCTGAATCACCTGTGCGGCGCGGGAAGCCGCCGGCGTCTTGAGCGAGGCTGCCGGCTGGGCCGGGCGATAATAAAACGAAGAGTCGAAGAGATACCGGCGGCTGGTCACCGGACGCCCCTCGCGATCCGGGAAAATCAACCGGTAGTGGTACTCCCGATCGGGCAAGAGTCCGGTGAGTGTCACCGAATGGTTGCGGGCATGGCCCACGCCCCATCGGCGTCGGGTGCCATCCGGCATGTCCAATTCCAATGCGGTCGGTTCGTCAACCAGGGTCTCCCAAACTACGTTCACCGTGGACCGATCCACCCAATCGATGAAGGGGCCGAAATCCGGCTTGGCGAAGATCGGCTCGGGAGCCGGTTCCAGAAACAGGCGCTTCCGGGCCTCGTAATGGGACTGCAACTCCGCCGAGGGCACGGCGCGACGGAACAGGCCCACTTCATGCAAGGCGCCGCTCAAACGGAAGTGCTCATCGTCGTCCTGAAACGCCCCAATGACCATGGGGCCGGAAGGGGCATACAAAATGGGACCCGACTGATCACGACTGGTGGCCACCACCGCGCCGTCGACCAGCAGACGCATCTCGGCCCCGTCATACACTCCGGCCACGTGATACCACCGGTTGGTCTGGAACGCAGTCGGAGCAGTCAGGAAGGTGAGTCGTTGCCCCCCTTCAGAGGCCAGAGCGAACGAGAAGCGGGATTCGACGAATCCCAGCACCCAACCGCGCTCGAAATCGCCATTGTCCTGCACCTGGCCGATGAACCCGCCCCACGGGGTGACGCGGTCCACGCGAACCCAGGCTTCGGCCGTCATATCGCGCTCGGGCAGCAGCGCCCGATCCGGCGCATTGGCCACCACGATGCGCTCGTCGCGGCCCGGAAGCTCGATCCGTGGCGGACCGGGATCCTTCACCAGTCTGGGTTTGCCCACGAAGGTCAACTCCTTGCCGACGGGCGATCGCATACCCGCGTTCTGTGCCCACTCCGGGGCGAAGACCCAGCGCCCGATGCGGCCGGTTTCCTGGGCACACAAACTCAGCGCGGTGGAAAGGAGAACGGAGACTCCGAGGCGAATCAAAGAAGCGGAATTCATGGCCGGGAAGAGGTCGAAGCGTTGGAGGAGGCGGAAGGTTCCGAGGCGCTCGGAGAGCGAAGACACAAAACAGCACCGCGATCGGTGCTGACAAACACTGCGTCATCGGCCACGGACAACCCGTAGGCGATGCCGGGCACCGGGAGTTTCCATCCCATTTTTCCGGAGTCTGCCGGCAATCCCGCCACTTCGCTGGAGCCGCCGAGGATGAGAGTATCTCCTGACAAGATCACACAGTGGGGCCAGATCGAAGGCACCTTCCACAGCAGGCATTGATCCATGGCCTGGGTGGCTTCATCGAGGCGTTTGCCCAAATCGGCCAACTGCTTCTTGATGGCTTCCCGCTCGGCCTCGGTGCCCGATTTGCCTGCGAGAGATTTGGCCTTCTTGGCCAAGGCGGCTTGTTGGCGCGAGATGGATTTCCGCTCACGCGCCAGTTGCAAATAGCGACCACGGTCCAAGGCGCTGATTTCCGAATCCGAGTGCAAGTACGAGCGGTTGCCCGTGATGATCATGTGGTTGCCCTGGAAGCTGGCCAGTTGATCCGAACTCCCCTCCTCCACCGCTCCCAATTGCCCGGTCTTACCCGGTCCAAAGACGAGCAAATCATCGGTCAAGAGCGCATACGTTCCGCCGGCTCCTTCGACGACCCGGACGCGCTTGCCCGTGGTGATGTCGCACACCGCCGGATTGTTGCGCCCCGCCGGCACGTACAGGCGGCTGCGGGACGCCAACAGATAGCCCTGGGCCGGGAGGTCATTCTGCACCTGCCGCCAGACTTCCGTTCCGGTGCCGGCATCCAACGCCACCAAGTGCACTCCGTCGGCCGGAAACATCCCCGCCGTCACATACACCTTGCCGTCTTGGACCACCACCGAGGTGCGCACCGGCCAGGCCGAAATGATGCGACTGTTGCCCGGAATTCGTCGATCCGTCGGAACCGCGCGGGTCTTCCAAATCAATCGTCCGTCATCCGCCTGGAGGCAGTAGACGCAGCCATCGTCGCTGCCGAAATAGAGGCGACCCTCGTGAAGAGTTGGAGCCAATCGGACCGGTCCCTCGCTGAAAAAACTCCAGATCACTTTTCCCGATCGGGTATCCAAGCAGCGCACTTGATCATCGGCCGATGAACCGAAGTAGGCCCGACGACCCGAGACCACGACATGGAAGGCACGGTCGAAGGCCTGACGGGGCTTCAAGTCGAAGACCTTGTTCCAGCCATCCCACTTGGCTTCCCCCTGCCACGCAGGTTGCGGCGGATGCTGGGATTGCCAAGTCCAAGAAACCACGGGTGTGCCGGCGAGGCTCTGAGTGGAGACACCACTGCGAGAATAGTCTCCGCGGTAGGTGGGCCAGTCGGCGGCCCGGGCAGAAGCCACGGCCCAGACGGCTGCCGATGCGATCAAAGTGCAGAATCGGTTCATGATGCGGAGTCGTTGAATGAGGGAAATGCGGATGGAATCGCCCAGTGCCCAGCCTCCAATCGGAGACGTTGGGTCGCATAGCGATTGGCCTCGGAACCGTGGGTGACCAGCACCACCGTGCCCCCGGCTCGACGGTAGTGGTCCAAGTGCTCGAGCACCCGGGCCGCATTGTCGGGATCCAAATTGCCGGTCGGTTCATCGGCCAAAATCAAAGGCGGTCGTTTGACCAGAGCTCGGGCCAAGGCCACCCGCTGCCGCTCACCGGCACTCAGCGTCGCGGGGTTTGCATCGCGGCGCTCGGTCAAGCCCAACGTATCGATCCATCGATCGGCTTCCGTCGGCTCAACAGCAACCCCCGGCGGCAGTCCGGACAGCACATTGCGGTGCACGCTCAGGTAGGGCACGAGGTGGAACAATTGGAAGACGAAGCCCACCGAACGCGCTCGGTATTGGGCCCTCTCGATGGCGTTGAGGCGGGTCAACTCCACCCCGTCGATCCGCAAGGTTCCACGCTCCGCTCGGAGCAGCGCTCCCAACAGGAGCAACAAGGTGCTCTTGCCCGATCCACTGGCCCCTTGGATCACCACGAACTCGCCGCGCTCCACGCGCAGAGACAAATCGGATACACCCGCCACCACGCCGGGTTTTGAGGCGTAATTCCGGGTAAGGCCCGACGCTTCGATGAGAGGAGTGTTCATGGCGTCATCCATCGGCTCGGAGTGTTTCGGCCGGGTCTTGCGACACGGCCATCATCGCCGGCAGGAAACTGGAGGCGGCCGCGAACAGCGGGGTCCAGGTCAGGGCCGGCCCAATCAGGGCGGGATCCATTTTCAACGAAGCCGCCGTCACCGGAAACAGCACAGGCCCCCAGCGCAACGCCACGAGGGTCCCGATGGCCCATCCCAACGCACCGCCCAATCCACCCAACAACGCCGCCTTGCCCAAGAACAGCGCGGCGATGCGCGAAGAGCCTGTCCCCAAGGCGCGCCAGAGACCGATCTCCACCCGGCGCTGGCGCACGTTCAACACGGCCAGCACCAAAATCCACACGGCCGCCACCAGCAACGTCATCGGCACGGCGAAGGCACTCACCCGTTCCGAGGCCTGCCGTTGCTTGGCTCGCGCGTCGGCCAAGGCTCGCATTTGAATGACCCGAGCCTCCGGCAACAATTGCGACAGCGCTTCGCGGATCTTCGGCAAGGGATCTTGGTCGGCCGTCAAGCACAGGCAGTCGATGGCCTTGATCTCGCTGATGCGGCCCGGCAACCCGAGAGCGGTTTGCGCATCCGACAAGGCGGTGTAAAGCCGCACGTCTTCTTCGGTTCCCGCCTCCACCAAAACCCGCTCCACGCGAAGGGTCCGACCGGCCACTTCCACGGTCCCACCCACCGTCACTCCCAATCGCTCGGCCAAAATGCTCCCGACCTGCGCCGTTCCCGGGGTAATGCGAAAACCCATGGGCTGTTTTTTTTCACCCGGCCCCACCACCGTGTCACCCAATCCCGTGAGCAAACATTCATGCCCACCCACACGAATGCGCCGCTCCAGCACGGGCGTCAGGTGGTTGAAGGTGATGAAAGTACCGGCACCGGCTGCCAACCGAGTCACGGTGTCCGCCGGCAGCGTGTTCTCCGAATAACCTTCCAGGAAAAACCGTTCCGGATCGGTGTCCTTGGGAAGAATCCGCAAGTTGAACCCCATGTCCCGAACCACACGCCGGGTCTCGCGTTCTGCGGCCGCGGTGAGCAACTGCACCGCCGTGAGCAAGGTCACGGCTCCCGTCAACGCGACGAGCATCAGGGCGGAGTTGAGGCGCGAGTGCCACCCTTCCCGCAAGATGTTCTGGAGAGTGAAGTTCATCGTCGGGACGCTCGAAACCAAAGACCGAGACCCACGGCAAAGAAGACTGCCAAAGCCCCCGCCAAGACGAACCAAAGGCCCAAGCCTGGGTTCGTTGGCGTGGGAGTGGGAGCGGGCGGTGGCTTCGACAGCGCGGGTGATGAGGTGGACGCCGTCGCAACGATCGAAGCCGTGGGATTCGTGGAAGTCGCGGAAGTGTCCACAGCAGCCTGGGTATTCGATGGCTCTGCTGGATCGGATTCGGAGCCGGTCGCCGTTTCAACCGACTCCTCGGAATAACCCAGCGAGGTCCCGGATGACGGCGGGCGACGGCGCCCGGGATTCTGCGGTCCGCGTTCGACAATACGGCTGATCTCGGCACGCACCATGGGGTTGCCCGGATCAAAGCCCAGCGTGTCCAAGGCGGCCTGCTGCAACTCCCGTCCCCAACGCCCGGGCAGGAGCGGTCCCTTCAACCAGGCCCGATCCAAATCGCATTCGCAGTCCTGACCAATGAGCAGCAACCGGTCCCGCAAGGCCGTTTGGGTGATGAGCGGCCCTTCCAAGGGTGAACCCAACCGGCGTCCTCGACCATAGACGAGGACCACCCGAGGTGACTCGATGGACGCAGGATCCAAGCCCAAACCCCAGACCAACACCTTCTCGATCGCCTGTTCCTTCAGCGACACAACCACACAGTGCGGCGGCGTCTCCACCGGCTTGGGCATGGACGAAAGCAATCGTGCTGTGGCGGTGATGGCGGAGTCGACATCCTGACGGACTCGGGCATTGGCCGCCGCATCGGTGCCTTCGAGCAACAAAACTAACGCATAGGCGCGGAGCCCTTCGCGATACACCCGCTCCCGCAGCGGCGACGTCACCGCCATCTCGACGCCTCGCAGCACCGCCGTCGCGTCGGAAGGATTTGGCAACGGCAGGCTCAGGATACGCCCTTCCACATCGCGCAAGTACAACCCGGCCGTGCTCGGAAAGCCTCCGCCCGTGGGATCTTCATCCCAAACCACGTTCGATTCGCGCAGCAGCAATTCGGCCTTGGAACGCACCTCTGATGAAGTTCCCGACTCCGGAACCCATCGCAATCGATAGGCTTCCAGCCCCAGATCGACAAAGCCGGTGTCGCGGACCGAGTAGCGACACGCCCAGGCGGATACGGCCACGAAGAACACGAGCCACCCCAACTTGCTTCGGAATGAATC
>JARXAF010000189.1 GCA_029865985.1 Verrucomicrobiota bacterium | reverse complement strand
AGGACGAACCAGTCCATGCCGGTGCGAGGCCAGGAGGACTTGCGGACCGTCGGCTGGGCCGGCATGCGCGGGGCTTGGAACGCCCAGTGACGGGCAGCCGGATCGGGCTTGGCCGCGGTGGGAGCGCCGGTCCGTGGATCCGGTGCTCCGGCGCGGACCCAGGCCTCGAGGTCGGCGATTTGTTCTGGCTTCAAAGACCCACCCTTCGGAGGCATGACCTTCACGTCCGCCGCCGTCCCCTTCACCACCTGGATCAATAGGCTGGCCTCGGGTTTGCCGGGAATGATCGAGGGTGACCCGGACGCCCCGCCCTTTTCCCAACCCGCCTTGAAATCCAAGCGCAACCCGCCCTTGAGCGATTCGGACTGGGCGCTGTGACACTCATAGCAACGCTCGACCAAGACCGGGCGGATGCGGTTCTCGAAGAACTCCGCCGAGCCCGGGTCGGCCGCGGCCAGCCCGAAGGCGGGCAATGCACCGCAGGCGATCCGCAGCAGCAGCACCGCGGGCAGGTTGAAAAGTCGCATCATGAGCAAGGTCTCCCCCTAGACTTGCCGGTGGATTCCCAAAGTCAAAACGGACTTCGGCCCGCCGGTATTCAGCCGGCCACGAAAAACCATTGCCCCGGCGGCGCTCACGGTGGCCCTCTTCAGCTGCATGATGCGCGGATTGCTGCTCGTTTTATGGCTGGGAGTGCTCATCGGACGGGCGCAAGTGCCCGATCCCCTGTGGGGCAGTTCGGCCCGACTGGAACGAATCCGCGCCCTACTCCCGCAACTCGATGCGCTGTACGAGGCTCATGCGACCTCCAACCACATCCCGGGGCATGTTTGGGGATTGGTGGTCGACGGTCGCCTATTGCATGTGCGCGCCGCCGGAATGGCCCGCGTCGAGCCCGATCAACCGGTCACTTCGGCCACGCGGTTCCGGATCGCATCCATGTCCAAAAGCGTCACGGCGGCGGCCGTCCTCCAATTGCGGGATGCGGGCAAAATCTCCCTCGAAGACCCGGTTTCGAAGCACCTGCCCGAATTCCAAAAAGTGCAGCCCGCGACCCCGGACTCCCCGACCCTCACCGTGCGGCACCTGCTCCGGATGTCGGGCGGATTCCCACAAGACGACCCTTGGGGCGACCGCAAGCTCGCCGAGACCGACGCCCAGCTCGACGCCTTGGTGGCTCGGGGCCTGACCGCCGCCTCGCCCACGGGGACTCGCTGGGAATACAGCAACCTGGGCTATGCGCTGCTCGGCCGAATCGTGACCCGCGTGGCCCGAGAGCCCTATCAGGCCTACATCACCCGTCGGATCCTCAAGCCGCTGGGCATGACCAACACGGTCTATGAGTGGGACAAGGTGCCCGCCGATCCATTGGCGCTGGGATACCGTTGGGAAGACGAGCGTTGGAAACCCGAACCCCTGCTGCACGATGGCAGTTGGGGCGCCATGGGCGGGCTCATCACCACTCTCGAAGACTTCGCTCGCTACTCCGCTTTCCACCTCGATGCCTGGCCTCCGCGCGACGGTACCGACACGAGCCCGCTGAAACGCTCCACCCGGCGGGAAATGCACCGCCCGTGGGAGGTGATTTCGGTGGTGCAAGATCTCCACGACTCCGAGGGGCAACCGGTGGCCCGGGTGGCGGGCTACAGTGCCGGATTGAGTTGGAACCAGGACCAGCGCGGTGTCATCTGGGTGCGCCACGCCGGTGGGCTCCCGGGATTCGGCAGCGAGTTCCGCTTCCTGCCCGACCACGGCATCGCCCTGATCGCCTTCGCCAACCGGACTTACGCGCCCATGAGCGCCGTCAACCACAAGGCCATGGAACTCCTCATCAACGAGGCCAAGATTCCCGCCCGACCGGCCGAGGGCCATCCGACGCTCTTCCGACGGGCCGAGGAACTGGCGACCTTGCTCACCCGCGACTGGAATCCAGAAGCCCTGCACGCCGCCCTCGCTCCGAACGTGTTTCTCGACCACAGCCTCGAAACCTGGCGTCGCGAGACCCGTGCGCTCCTCGAACAACTCGGCCCCATCCACGACCGGTCTCCCCTGATCCCGGACAACCGACTCCGCGGCCGTTTCCGCTTCATCGGTGAAACCCGCAGCCTGGAGGTCTTCCTCACCCTGACGCCCGAAGCCACCCCGCGAATCCAGGAGATTAAACTCACCCTTCAGGTCAAGCCGTGAGGCTCTGCCGGAACGATTCATTTGGGAGGAAAGGGATGGCGTGGCGAATTCTTTCGCAAGACGAGGCGAGAGCGAGGCGCGGGCCGATGGAAGGCCCGTAACGAGCGAACAACGATGCTCTTGCGAGAGAAGACCCAGCCAGCACCACCGATCCCATTGAATCGTCCCGGCTCAGCCCAATTCCAAGACCGCCGCCTCGGCCCAATCCCAGTCCCGGTCCGTCAACCCTCCGGTCTCATGGGTCGTCAATTTCAAGGTCACACGGTTCCATCGGATATCGATATCCGGATGGTGATTTCGGCGCTCAGCCAAAACGGCCACCTGATTGACCCACCGAATGGCGGCAGCGAAGTCAGCGAAAACATCCGTTCGCATCAAGGACTGCCCTTCCTGGATCCAACCAGGCAGCGGTTTTCTGAAGATGTTTTCCATGAGCACAAAACCGTACGAGGGGTTTTCTTTGCTTCAAGCTTCCGCGCCGGGAAGTTCTTCGCACGATTTTGGGAACAACTGTCCAACGGGGTTCCAACAGTCGGCCAACAAACTCGAATTCAGGGTTGGCAGCGGGTTGTTCCCAAAACAGCTCACAACACGATTCATCACATATGGGCCTATTTGACGGGGTTTGAATTGGTTGTAAGGATTGTTCACCGTCCTTACTAAGGACTTTCTCTTTGAAGACTCTCCATTGATAGTAAGCCGCACATGAAACTAACGATCGCCAAGGATCAGCTGCTCGTTGGCCTTCAGGCCGTCCAGAACATTGTGGGGTCGCGCTCGACGCTCCCCATCTTGTCCAATGTTCTCCTCGAGGCCGGTGATCGCCGACTCTCGCTGACCGCTACCGATTTGGACGTGACCATCACTTGTTCGGTGAACGCCACGGTCGAGCAGGCCGGTCGAGCCACGTTGCCGGTCAAGAAACTGGTGGACATCACTCGTGAGCTGATGGCGACCGACATCGAAATCGAGATCGACGAGAAATCTGTGGCTTCCATCCGCGCCGGAAGCGCGTTTTTCAAGGTCAACGGTCTGGCGGCTGAAGAATTCCCGCCGCTGCCGGTTTTCGCTCAAAATCGGACCATCGTCATTCCCCAAGACAAGCTGAAGGGGATGCTTCGCAAGACGAGCTTTGCCGTTTCGACCGACGAGAGCCGATTTGTTCTCAACGGCATCTATTTCAGCCTCAAGGAGAACAAGCTGATTCTGGTCGCCACGGATGGCCGCCGTTTGGCCCTGTGCGAAGAAGAGTTGGAAATTTCCGCCGACAACCAGGCCGATTTCATCTTGCCGACCAAGGCCATCAACGAGTTGACCCGGCTGTTGCAAGGTGGCGGCAATGTTGAGGTCAAGTTCACTGAGAATCAGGCTTCTTTCGCAACCCTCCCGGCCACAGAAGGAGCCGTTTCGGCCGTTCTGGTGACCAAGTTGGTCGACGGTGTGTATCCCAACTACCGGCAGGTGATTCCTGCAGAACCGTTGGAACGCGTACCGCTCAATCGCGAAGAATTCCTCAAGTCGCTTCGTCTGGCCGAGATCATGACCACCGACAAGCAGAACTCGGTGAAACTGACCTTCAGCCGCAATCAGTTGGCGATCACCGCCAACGCGCCGGAAGTGGGTGAGGCTCGCCAAACGGTGGCCATCAAATATCAGGGCAAGGATTTCGCCATTGCCTTCAATCCGGGTTACCTCATGGATCCGCTGAAGGCCTTGGATACCGACGAAGTGTATTTCGAACTCATCGATGAACTCAGCCCGGGCGTTCTCAAGACCAACGAGCCGTTCTTGTACGTCATCATGCCCATGCGCATGAGCTGAGGGTCAGGCCCAAGCCGGTTTCAGGTTTGGGTGTGGAGGTGGTCCGGAAAACGCATTCCCCGATTGCGTCGAGGGGATGCGATGCGGTTGACTCGGGCTCTTCCATGAAGACTCCGTTTCGTCGTCACGCTTGGGCCGCTCTGGTGGCCACTTTGTTGGCCGTTGGTTGTGCCAGTCACACAGCGGCCGTGGGTACGGGTTCCCATTTCCGGGGACCGGTTGGCATTCAGCTCTACAGCCTCCGAGCCCAGTTCACCCGCAATGTTCCCCAAACCATCGGGACGGTGAAGGGTTTCGGCATCCACGAGGTTGAATTGGCCGGAAACTACAATCTCAAGAACCCGGTTGTGCGACAAATGCTGGTGGAAGCCGGTCTCAAGCCGATCGCAGGGCACTTCCCGATGGACCGCATCACCGGCGAGACCGAGGCCGTAGCCAAGGAATGTCAGGAGCTCGGGATCCGCTATGTCGGAGCGGCCTGGATCAAGGGCAAGGGCGAATTCGATATCGAAGCCGCGCACAAGGCGGCCGCTGATTTCAACAAAGCTGGCAAGGCTTTGGCCGCGTACGGGATCAAGGTTTTCTACCATTGCCACGGCTATGAATTCAAACATCAGGATGCCCAAGGTCGGAAGGCGATGGACATCCTGATCCAAGAAACGGACCCGCGGTATGTGGCCTATGAAATGGATGTCCTTTGGGTCCAATATCCCGGAGAAGATCCGGCGGCATGGCTGGCCAAGTATCCGGGTCGTTGGGAATTGATGCACCTCAAGGATCTCAAGAAGGGTGTGCCGACCGGTTTCCACAACGGCGGCACCGATCCCAATAATGATGTGGCGTTGGGAACGGGTCAGATGAATTGGCCGAAGATCCTCAAGGCGGCCCAGAAGTCGGGAGTGAAGCACTACTTCATCGAAGACGAGTCGGCTTCCAGTGTGGAACAAATCCCCCAGTCTCTGAAGTACCTCGAGGGTGTTCGCTGGTGAGTGCCCAGCAGCGTTGATCCATCACATCGGCTGCAACAAAAAAGGCCCTGGTTCGCTGAGAGCGGCCAGGGCCTTTCTGTTGAAAGGAACTCACTCCGGTTTGGGCATCTTCGAGCCCAGTCGGATGTATTCCCAGAGGGCTCGGATGGTCTTGGGCCCGTCGCCCTCAAGCACGTCGCCTAGAGCGCTCTTACCGTCTTCATCGAAGTAAGCAGGCATCTTGGAGTTGGGGTCGAGAGACACCGGATTGCGCAGCCAACGACGATAGAAATCGGGCTGAAGGCGTTCGAAGGAGTGAGCGAGGTTGATTCCAGGAGCCTCGAACACTTGAGTCGCACCGAACTCGCCAATGCTGTGACATGAGATGCAGGCGAATCCGCCGGAGGTTCCAACCAACTTGTGTCCGACCTTCGAGAGTTCGGCATCGGGAGCGTCATCGGCGGAGGTGACCGGCGGAAATCCGTGTGCCGTGGCCAAGCCTTTGGCCAGGAACGCAGCGTGGGTGGGGAAGGCAGGCATCCGGGATTCGAGCCAAGGCCGAGGTTTCCATGATTCGGTTCCACCGATGAAACGGGTTGCCCACTCAGGCTTGAGTTTTCCACCCAAGAGTTCCCAAGCGGGGAATCCCTCAAACTTGCCATGGCATTCACGGCAGTTGAGGGAGGTGGACTGACGCTCGAGAAAATCCGCAGCCGTATGTCGAGTGAGTGAGGAACGGTCACTCTGGCCGAAGGCGACCAGGGCCGAACGGTCAGCCGCGTTCAGAACAAAGTGGGGAGCCTTGGACTCCGAGGAGGAAGATTCTGCCAAGCAACCGGATTTCCATGCGTCCGGCTTGAGCGAGGCCAGAGCCGGAGCCTTGAAAGAGTTGGGAAGGTCCAAGGAGTGACAGTTCAGGCATCCGGAATTTTGGACCAGGCTCTTGCCTTTCAGGATGAGCGTTTCGTCAGACGGCGCAGCGCGTTCGACGGGTTTATCAGCGGCCGACTCCAGATAGGCCGCCAATTGGGAGGCCTCATCTGGGGACAGTTTGAAATCGGGCATCCGAATCCAGGCGAAGTGCTCTGAAGGCTTCTTGAGAAAAGCGACCAACGCTCCGGGAGTGAATTTCGCCAAGACCTGCTTCTGGGAAATCTTGGACGCATCGGCCTTGGCATCATCTGGAGCCACATGGCAGGCAACGCAGTGCAATCTTTCGTACAGAGCCTTGCCGGCTTCCACTAGTTCGGAGGTCGCCATAGTTCCGGGAACAGCTCCGGGAACAGGCGGAGTGGCTGACTTCAGAGAGCTGAGGTAAGCGGCGACCGCATCGGAATGGGCAGCGGCATCGGCTCCATGGAAGAGCGATGGCATGGGGGTTCCAGGGCGCATGGACGCCGGATTGGCTACCCATTGGGCCAGCCAGCCGAATCGGCGGCGGGAGCCGATTCCTGCGAAGGCGGGGGCGTCAGCAGCCAGATCAGGCATGCCTCCTAGAGAGGTGGGAGTGGTGTGGCAGTGAGCGCAGCGGTGTTCGGCAAAAAGGTCACGACCTCTGCGGAGTTGATTGGCGAGGGAGATTTCAGGGGTGGTTGTGTGATTGAGCGCCCCGACCGGAATGGGATTGAAGGGAACCTCTTTGCCCGACCAGTAAACCCGCACCATGGATTCGCCGGATGGGGGAGCGGAATACTCCGCCCGGATTTTGTTGGCACCTTTGTTGAGACGAACCTTGGTGCTTTCGATCCAAGCGGGGGTTTTTCCGTCGGCGTCGAGCACGACGACATCGTTGATGGCGAGCTTGAGGTGGCCGTTGAAGAGTCCGTGAAACGTGTAGTCGCCACGAAGGTCCACCGACAAGTCTCCGGACCACACCGCTGTGAATGGGCCCACGGGAAGGAAAGGGGTCGCAGGCTCACCAGCCGGGACGAAGAGGGCGATGCGATCGTCGGCTCGATGATCCGAAGCGGTCCCGGATCGGAGGGATTGAGCCAGACCCGCGGTGGATTCAGCCGCAGCGAGAGGGTGGGAGCCAATCAGGTTCAAGCCTGCGACCAACGCCAGAATCAGACCGCGGATGAAGTGAGAAAAGGATCGCACGGGCTCAGCGTAGAGACCGGCACGAGCAGGGGTCAAGAGAGCCCCCTCCGTTCGGTTGACCAGAACGATCTGATGGAATCGAAGCGAATCAATCGGGCCGAGCCGTGTCGCCCAATTGGGGAGAACCTTCGAGGACATCGGCGGCAGCGGTTGTGGGATTGTTCCAGCGGGACAATCGGACGCGACCCACCCGATTGGAGGCTCGATACAGTTCCAGAACCGTTCCAGCTCGAGGGATCGCGCTGAAGGAATAATCCAAGACGACGAATCGTAGGCGGTCTTGGACCAGGACCACGGTGCCAACGCTGCCATCCAAGGGGCGGATGATGGCCGGGAAATCGGGAGCCGGCGTCAGGATATGGGTTCGAGAACCGGAACAGCCACTGAAACCGATCACGCTGAGGATCAGAAAGATCATCAGGGAAATCGGACGGACGGTTCCCGGCGGTGGCAGGCGCATCGAAGACAGACAAGCATGCCCAGCCTAGCGGTCAACAGCGGGGAGTGGCCGAGATTTCCTGAGGTCCTGGTCGTAGGAGTTGCCGGATCAAGGTCGCCGGTTATGCTCGGGAGCATGGATTGGCAGAAACCGGCAGCACTGAGCGTGGTAGGGATCACGCTGGGGTTGTTTCTGTGGCCCAGGATCGCTCGATCAAAATGGGTACCAAGACGCTGGCGGAATCGTTGGGGCCATCCAGCTGCAGGTTGCGGCTGCTCGGGCGGGTCGACATCAGGAGCTCCGGCATTGATCGTGCGAGGCCGACGTGGTGAGCGACCCCAAGTGATCCTCCGGTGAAGAGCCTGATTCCCAGTTTTGTGGGCGAGGGAGGCGTTTTTGCCCGAATGCTGACCGCCATTTTAGCGATGTGGTTTCTTGGCCAGCGATGCAACGCCGAAGGCCAGGAACCGACCCCAGAGGCTCAAGGGCGAGAATGGGCTCAAAAGTTGCGGTCTGTGGTTCCGGAACAGCCTTCGACGAATCAAGCGGTCCTGAAGATTCGCAGTCGAGAGGGCCGAAGGCAGGTGCCGGTCACGGTGGTGACGTTGCCGGGCAAGAATCACTGGACCGTTGAATACCAGGCCGCAGGTGACGGCGTGAAGGGTCCGCGTGAAGTCTCAAAAATTCATTATAGCGCAGAGGCCGCTCCACTCTTTGAGTCACGGGTCGAAGTAGAAGGGAAACTCCAGGTTCACGAAGGTCCGACAGCGGGTGAACGAGCCATCGCCGGTAGCGATTTTCTGCTCAGGGAACTGGGTATGGGGTTCCTGCATTGGCCGGAACAGCGGATCCGAGGCCGGGAGTTGAGCAATGGCCGCTGGTGTCAGGTCCTGGAAAGTGTCTCGAAGAAATCGGAGGGGCCGGCTTCAGTGCGATCTTGGATCGATGAGAAACTGGGGGTTGTCCTGAGTGCCGAGGTCTACGACTCGCGCAATGTCCGCATCAAGCACTTCTCCATCACCCAATTCCGGGAACAGGCCGATCGGTGGAGCTGCAGTGTCAGCATGGTGGACGATATTCGAGGCAGCAAGACCGAGCTCTCCTTTGACGGGCCGGCTCCGCGATGACTTCCTTCACGCGTTTTCCCAACAGAGGGTTAGGAGGTCGTCCGAGGACTTGAGGAGGGATTCACGATCCCAGAGTTGGCAGCGGGTAAGGTTTTCCCCACCAGTTCGGCCAGAGTCACTCTTGAAGACGTAGCCGTTTCAGCCTGGCGAACGGCATCCAGCGCTGCGATCACGGGAAGCCTTCCGGTATCTTCGGAGGTGGACAAATCCCGCCCATGGGCCGTGCGAATGGCCAACAAGATGGAATGGATGGAAATCTCGTGGAGGGGGCGAGCCGGAACGAACGTGGTATCGGATCCAGACGTTTCGTGAAGAAGCCCGGAAGTCGCCAAAGATCTGAGGAGATGGTCGGCCAACTTGGGAGGGATGCCCAATTGGTTGGCCAGGAAGGGTGCTGCAGGAGGGCGATCACCCCGTTGGAAGCAAAGCCCGATGGCCGTCATCAAACGTAAGGCGGCGAATTCGCGACCATTCTGGTGGATGGAATCCGCCTGACGTTCCTGTAAGTAGGCTCCGCGGTTCTGGAAGACGTAGGCAACTTGGGATCCGAAGAGGAGGATCAACCACGAAAAATACAGTCCTAAAAGGAATAATGGAACCGCACCGAGCGAACCATAAATTTTTGAGTAAGTGACTACCCTAGTATTGTAAAGAGCGCCCAGTTGCGTATTGCCCCACCACAAGGTAGCGGCGACCGCCGCGCCCACCGCCGCGGCTCTGGGGTCCACCCGGGTATTGGGCATGAGCAAGTAGAAAAGGCCAAAGGCGATGGTCAGTGTGACGATGGGCAAGAGGGCGGTGTTGAGAACGCCCAACAAGGGAAGGCGCTGCATCCACTCGAATTGGTCGAAGGTGGCCCGGACATAACTGGAGGTGGTGACCAAGGCCAGAACCGCTGGCCCTAGAGTGAGCACGCCCCAATAGAGGAGGATGCTATTCCACCAAGAGCGGGAGCGGGTGGCTCCCCAGATGTCGTTGAAGGCGGCTTCGATGGTCCGCATCAGAGAAATGGCGGCAAAGACCAAGCCGATCATGGCGGTCACACCAATGGTGCCAAATCGGATGTTGGAAACATAGGTGACGATGTTGGTCACCACAGCCTCCCGGGACGCATCGGCACCCTGCTGACCGGAAAGACCCAACGTGGGAGCCACATGTTGCACCAATTGGGAAATCCAATGGTCGATCGCAGTCTTGGCGTTTCCTATCTGGAAGAGTGCCAGCATACTGACGGAAACCGCGAGCAACGGCACCAAGGCCATCAACGTGGTGTAAGCCAAGGCCGACGCCCGGACTTGGCAGCGGTTCTTCCAGAAGAAGCGTACCACCAAGGCCCAGAAGTGGGTGAATTTCTGAATCGGAGACAGGGACTCGGGATCCGGGTGGGCAGGAACGCCTTCACGGAAGGTGGCCGCGACGTCGGCCTGGATTTGTTGGAGACGAGAAGATTTCGCCACGACCGAATGCTAGTCTGATCGAATGATGGCGGGCAATCCTCCAAACGGAAACACTCTCTTCAGAGGGAGTCAGCCCATTTCATCCAGCGGAGGATAGGGAACCTCGAGAGCCCGTCGTTGGATGCGGTCAGAGGTCTCCGCAGCACTGATTGTGAGCCCCGGGAGCATCCAGATGTTCTTCGGAGCAGCAGGCACTCGGTTCAATATTGGAATCGGCCACCGGGGTCATCATGCGTTTGAGGAAGAGGCTCAAGACCGACACATCCGCCGGGGTGACACCGCTGATTCGGCCGGCTTGACCCAACGAAGAGGGGCGAACGGTTTGGAGCTTGGACCGAGCTTCAATCCGAAGGCTGGGAACATGCGTGTAGTCGAGTGTTGCGGGAATCGCCTGGTCTTCCCACAGGCGCATGCGATCAACCTCCGCCTCCTGACGGTCAATGTAACCGGCATACTTGAGGGAGATCTGGACTTGGAGAGTCACTTCTTCCGGGAGATCCGATCGGTTCCCGGGCAGGGTGGGGTAGTCGATCTCAGGTCGTTTGAGGAGATCGGACAACAAATCCTGACCGTGGCGGGTGGTCTGGAGGCGTTTCACCTCCTCTTGGATGGCCAGCATCTTGGTCGAGAATTGTTGGAAGTGGCGTTCTGGCAAGAGACCGATTTCCCGACCCAGGGGGCTCAGGCGTTGGTCGGCGTTGTCCTGGCGGAGGAGCAACCGGTACTCGGCGCGGCTGGTGAACATTCGGTAGGGTTCGAGAGTTCCTTTGGTGACCAGATCGTCGACGAGCACGCCGATGTAGGCCTGATCTCGGCGGAGTATGATGGGATCTTTGGCCTGAACGCGGCGGGCGGCATTGATGCCCGCCACCAACCCTTGCGCGGCCGCTTCCTCATAGCCGGAGGTGCCGTTGATTTGTCCGGCCAGGAAGAGGTTTCGGCAACAGCGTGTTTCTAAGCTCGAGTGGAGTTGGGTGGGATCGGAGAAGTCGTACTCGACTGCGTAGGCTGGACGGAGGATCTCCGCCTGTTCGCAGCCAACGATGGTGCGCACCATTTCGACTTGGACTTCGAAGGGTAGGCAGGTGGAGAAGCCGTTGACGTAGATTTCATCGGTCGCAATCCCCTCGGGTTCCAGAAAGATCTGGTGCTTGGGTTTATCGGCGAATCGAACGAATTTATCTTCAATGCTCGGGCAATAGCGGGGGCCGACGCCTTCAATCACCCCGGAATACATAGGCGATTTGTGGAGATTCTTGAGGATGATCTCCCGAGTCCGATCGGAGGTATGGGTGATGTAGCAGGGTTCTTGGCCTCCGTGGCGGGCTAAAATGGATCCGGGAGGGTAGGGGGAGGAGTTGGGATGGGGATTGAGATGTTCCACGTGGAACAAAGGGTCCTCCCAGAGGTCCCGCTTCCAGTAGGTGAACCAAGGGACAGGCTCATCACCGTGTTGGGGTTCAGTGCGGGTGAAATCGATGGATTGGCGAACCAGACGGGGAGGTGTTCCTGTCTTCAACCGCCCGAGGCGAAGACCCACCTCAGCCAAAGAGCCGGACAATCCGGTGGCTGCCGATTCCCCAGCTCGTCCACCGGATTGCTGGTTGGCCCCAATGTGCATGAGCCCCCGCAGGAAGGTTCCGGTGGTGACCACGACGGTCTGGGCGTGGAATTGAACATCGAGAGCGGTCTCAACCCCGTAGACTTGTCCCTCTTTGTGGAGCAGCCGGACTGTCTGGCCCTGCTTGCAGTCGAGCAAGGGTTGGCGCTCACACACCCACTTTAGACGGAACTGGTAAGCTTTCTTGTCGCATTGAGCCCGAGGAGCCCAAACTGAAGGCCCCTTCTTGGTGTTGAGCATGCGAAATTGTAGGCCACAGAGATCGGTCGTTTTGCCCATCTCCCCGCCTAACGCGTCAATTTCTCGGGCCAAGTGGCCCTTAGCCAATCCACCGACCGCAGGATTGCAGGACATTTGACCGATGGTATCCAGATTGATGGTGAGGAGCAGCGTCTGGCAGCCCATTCGTGCTGCCGCCAAGGCCGCCTCCACTCCTGCATGGCCTGCACCCACAACAATCACATCATACCGTTTCGGATAGACGAACATGTGATGAGGATATGGATTAATCGCTTAGCGGCAATCCTGAGGCGATTCGGAGATGGTTCATGAATTGTTCCACGTGGAACACGGCACGGCACGCCTCAGTTCGAACGATTCCAAGAGAAGGAAGGGGATGGGGAAGCGGATTCGTTTGTCAGAAGAGGTCTCCATGCAGCGCTGGCCGATTGGAGGTCCATAACGAGCGAACAACGAAGCTTTTACGGATGAAGACTCCGCCAGTGCCAACGATCCAACCGAATTGCCCCGGGCTAGGGATGATCCTAGGAGGAGATGGCTCGAAGTTGTAGGGCTAGGAGGATGTCGGCAATAGGATGCAGACAGCTGGCCCAGGCCCGGTCAGTGACCGTTCGAAGGAAACTCGGAGTCGTCCTTCAGACAGAGTTGTTCCAGTGAATCAAAGAATATCGATATTGATTAATAAAAAATAGTTTAAATAAGATATTTTTCAAACGATATCGTTAACAAACATTTTTAAATAACAAAATTCTCTTCACGGCCATGGATGAGAAGCGGACTAGAAATTGTGCTCATATCCGGGGTTACGCTTCTGAGCTCGAAGGTTGATGATGAAAGAGGTGTGGTCAGGAAGGAGCGTTTAAATCAACCAACCACCACGGGCGATCGGTTGATGAGTAACTGGCATGGGCAATAGACAGCAGAATGATCCTTCAATTCAAAGCTTGCCAAGTCAGGAGGTTGACGATCTATTCCACCTGAAAACTAATCAACAAAGACCATGAAACTGATTCTCGCTGTTGCGGCCATCGCCGCTCTGTCCACCTCCGCTTTCGCCAAGGAAGTCACCCTGACCGGCGAGGGAAAGTGCCTCAAGTGCGCCCTCAAGAAGGCTGACAAGTGCCAGAACGTTGTCGAGGTCAAGGACGGCGACAAGACGGCGACCTACAAGCTGACCGGTGACGTCTCCAAGGGTTTCCACAAGGAAATCTGCAGTGAGACCAAGACGGTCAAGGTGACCGGCACCTTGGACAAGGCCGCCGGTGAACTGGCCGTCACCAAGATCGAAGCCGTCAAGTAAGACGGTCCGACCAAGACGGTCCGACCGAAACTCACCGTCGGATAAGACAAACCCGCCTGAAAAGGCGGGTTTTTTCATTCGATCGGTATCCGAAGTCGCCGATCCTTCTGGACGCTTTCCGTCGATGAGAGAACTGGGCGAAGTTGAGGGCGGCAGAAAAACGCGAGAACCCTTCAACGGCGGAATCGCCAGCGAGGAATTGGTTGGCCGACATGGATTCGAACCATGACTAAGGGCTTCAAAGACCCCTGTGCTGCCATTACACCATCGGCCAACAGCGGTGCGTATCCTATAGTTGCTGCCTGCCCGGCTGAAAGTGAATTCCACCGGTTGGATTCCATCGTGTCGGAGTCATTAGACCGAGAGCATCGACGACGAGGTATCGCCAAATCGCCCATTCTTGAATATGACTCCTCGCCATCAACACGCCCGAAAACCCATCTGAAATGGATTCCGATCGGCCACCGATGATCCCCGAAAGACCCCGTTGGTCACGATTGTCACTCTTGGCAGCGGTGCTGTCGGTTCCGGCGTTTGGGATTTTCCTCATCCTTCCGGGATTGCTGTTTCAACGGATGATCGCCATGGAGATGGGATCTGTTGGGCCGCTGTTCCTGACGCTGTTTGTCGCTATTTGGGTGGGTTTTTTGGGCGGAATCTTCGGAGGGCTGGCCATTCGGCGACTCAAGGGTCCCGAACCGGAGCGTCGGGGGAGGGCTTGGGCTCTGTTTGCCACCGCGGGTGTACGCGGCCTCCTGATGGTGGTCGGAGGCGCCTTGGGTTCGGTCGTGCTGGGTCGAGGGAGCGTCGATGGTGGTGGTGACCCGGAATTCATCCAGTATCGTTGGTGGATAGGATTCATGGTCACTCTCCTGGTTTCCGGCCTTTATGTGCGTTCCCGGATTCGCCGATTGAATCAATCCGCGCGCGGTCGTGGATGGTGGGTGTTCGCTGGTGGACTGCTACTGCACCTCCTCCTGATCAGCTCGTTGCCGGTGTCGATGTTTCAGGCGTTTGTCACCTTCCGGCCAGAGGTGGTGCGGGGTGGTGGGCAGAACCGTCAATATGACGGCCCTCGGGACGCCGGGCTGTTCGCCCAGCGCAGTTTGCGTCTGGATCAGGCCCATTCCCAAGAAGCGACGGTGGTGGTGAAGTTTTGGGAGAAAGGCCAATCGCGGGAGTTGGGGAGACGTCGGATTCAGGGCCCGACGACGTTGGAATGGAAATTGATCGAGAGTGTGGGATCGACCAACGGGATGGGATTGCAATGGAGCGGCTCAGACAAGGCTTCTGCCGAAACATGGCCGCTCGGGTTGCCTTCCGGAAAGGACCTCATTCCATGGCTCGATCCGAGAATCCACCATTTGCCGCCGGCCACAAAGACCAACCTGTGGATCTTCCAGGACTTTGATCAGGTGATTCAATTGTCGGGCCCTTCCAAGCCAGAATGGGCCATTGAAGTGTTGTTGGACTCGGGCACCGGGAAATGACGCGAATTCTCAGGCAGGCATCTGGGCCTTTCAGGTAGGCTTGCACGTCGTCATTTTTCTCCCCACTGATGTGTTCAGGAGAAGGCTGGGTTTGACGCACCGGCTGGCTGTCAGGCCTTTGAAACCTCTTCAATCGCCTTTAAGCAGTACCACTTCACCGCACCACTCATGGGCGGATCGAGTTGTTCGAGCGCTTGAGGTGAACACCACCGGATGTCCAGATGTTCCGCGGCAGCCAGAGCGAGGGAACCACCTACGGGTCGGGCAAAGTAAATCATGCCAATGTGTTCGTGGGTGGCGTGGATCCGGTGGATATCTAGAAAACGCGGAGCAATCAGGGCGCGGGTTCCTGGTTCTGTGGTGGGTGGTCGTTCACCGAGGAGTTCGATTTCCAAACCACTTTCCTCGCGTGCCTCGCGCAGGGCCGCCTGTTCTGGATCCTCGTCCAATTCAATGTGTCCGCCGAGAGGAAGCCACTTGCCCAGCTTCCCGTGGAGGATGACCAGCACTTGAGCGTTCTGAACGACAAAGATGGCGACAGTGAAATCGATTTTCTCGTGGAGGTGAGGCATGGAACAGGGGGAAAGGTTCAGCGCTAACCGGATAGCCCGACGTTGGGCACCCACGGTCTGATCCGGTGCGGATTCGCGTCAACCGTAACCGTATCAGGAATTGGGCGGTCTCACCCACAGTTAGGAGTCACAACGACTTCGCATTCAACATCGATAGCCATGAACCGTTCGTCTTTCGCCTCCCTGTTGGCCGTCTGTGGCCTGATCCTCTCCACTGCCACTGGGTCTCTGCTGGCCCAGAATGACGCTCCGGCACCTCAACAGGGTGCACCTGGAGGTCCTGGCGCTCCCGGCGGCCCCGGCGGCGGCCGTCAAGGGCGCGGCAACTGGGATCCCGAGCAAATGCGTCAGCGCATGATGGAGCGCGTCCGCGAGCAGCTCGGCGTGAAGGACGATGCGGAGTGGAGCCTGATCGAGGCCCGCATCAAGAAGATCAATGATTCCCGCCCCGGAATGGGTCGTGGATTCGGCGGTCCCGGCGGCCCCGGCGGCCCCGGTGGTCAAGGGGGCCAGGGCGGCCAGGGCGGTCGTCAGGGCCGCGGTGGTTTTGGCCAACCCAATCCCGACGCAGAGGCTCTGCAGTCCGCGCTCGATTCCGGTGCGTCGGCCGATGACATCAAAGCCAAACTCACGACCTACCGTGCCTCGGCCAAGCAGAAAGAAGCCCAGCTCGAGAAGGCACAGGACGAACTCCGCCAGTTGCTGTCCGTGAAGCAAGAGGCCCGTGCCGTTCTGATGGGTCTTCTGAAGTAGGCCTCGATCCAACCAACAACCCCGGGAGGGGCGCTTGAAAGAAGGTGTGGAACTGAGTTTCTACACGGTTCATCGAGGGCCACCTCCCGGTCTCATTCCAGCAGCAGCCCATTCCGACATTTTTCCGATATAGCTCCGATATCGTTCCGACATTTCCCAGCCCCATGGCCGAAGCCTCGACACCAACCCAAACGCTCCTCGATCGGATGATCGCTGAGCGGCAACTTTCCGCAGCCGACGCGGCGGCGTTCGTCCAGTCACGGTCGCTCCAAGGAACGTCTGGCAACGGAAGCCAAGAGCCCAATGAGCGAGAGGTTCTGGAATGGTTGAGTCAGGAATACGGAGTTGGATTTCTACCCTTGGAATCCGTCGAGGCGGACCGCGAGGTCTTGGCACTGTTCCCGGCACGCATCCTCCTCAAGGAAGAGTTGCTCCCGTTGCGGCGCGAACAAGGCACCATCGAGGTCGCCACTTGCCGGCTCTTCTCGACCCGCGGACTCGACACACTCCGCTCCCTCACCGGTCTCCGTCTCAAATTGGTTTTGGTTCCCCGCGAGGCGTTGCTGCGGGAAATGAAGAAGAACCTCGGTGTGGGCGCCGACACCATCGGAGCACTCGACGAGGAGAAATCGGTCCAAGTCGTCGATGAGAACTCCGAAGATTCCAATCTCGATGCCGGTGCCGAAGACGAGGCGTCCATCATTCGCTTCGTCAATCAGGTGCTCAAGGATGCCATCGAATTGCGGGCGTCGGACATCCATCTCGAACCCTTCGAGCACGAGTTCCGGATCCGTTACCGCATCGACGGCGAGTTGCAGGAAATCCCGCTTCCGGCCCAACTCAAACAGTTTCAACCGGCGATCGTTTCGCGCGTCAAGATCCTCAGTCATCTGAACATCGCGGAAAAGCGGTTGCCTCAGGATGGACGCATCAAGGTCCGCATCGAAGACAACGAGGTGGATATCCGTGTCTCGGTGATTCCCATGCTCCACGGTGAAGCGGTGGTCATGCGTCTTCTCCGACAGAACTCGACCTTGCGGGGCTTGTCCCAAATCGGCTTGGGACCGCGGGAGTTGGCGTGCTTTCGCCGGGTTCTCGATTTACCCCACGGCATTGTGTTGGTCACGGGACCGACCGGCAGCGGCAAGACGTCCACGCTGTACACCGCGTTGAATGAGATCAACGACGAGGTCCGCAAGATCATCACCATTGAAGATCCGGTCGAGTATCAGCTCCGCGGAGTGAACCAAATCCAGGTTTCAGAAAAGGCCGGCCTGACCTTTGCGCGTGGGTTGCGTTCCATTCTCCGTCACGATCCGGATGTGGTGCTCATCGGTGAAATCCGCGACCGCGAGACGGCACAAATCGCCGTGCAGGCTTCCCTGACGGGCCACCTTGTTTTTTCGACCCTCCATACCAACGACGCTCCGGGAGCCGTGACCCGACTGGTCGACATGGGCGTCGAGCCCTATTTGGTCGCCTCGTCTCTGGAGGCGGTTTTGGGCCAGCGACTGGTCCGTGTTCTATGCCCGGAATGCAAAGTGCCGGATACGTCGGTCCATGCGAAAGCCTTCCGGTCCCGCATGGGCATCGGTCCCGACGTGCAGCTCTTCAAAGCGGTCGGGTGCCGTCATTGTCGACAAACCGGATTCTTCGGACGTCACGCCATCTTTGAATGGATGGACACCGACGAGAACATCCGCCGGATGATCCTCGAGAATGCATCGACCGATCAAATTCGGGCCGCCGCACGAGCCGCTGGCATGCGAACGCTGTCCGAAGATGGCTGGCGGTTGGTGGCTGAGGGCATCACCACGGTCGAAGAAGTTTTGGGAGTGACGACCGACAAGGACACGCCGCGCAACCACGCCGCGACCGAATCCAGTGATTCCTCCGAGACCACTCCGGGAGACACCGCTGCGGGAAGCCGAACCTGATCCATGCCGACGTTCTCCTACCGAGCATTGCAGTCCGACGGGCGGATGGCCGACGGCATCGCTGAGGCGGCCAGTCGTCCCGAGGCCTTGCGGATGATCGAGGGCAAAGGTCTAAGACCGGTCAGTGTCACCGAGACGCGCGGTGGAGGGAGCCGATCTTCCAAGTCCGGCAAAGAGGTGGCGGCTCAGAATACCGGCATGCCCGGTTTTTCATTCGGCGCTGCCAAAGTGAGCGGGGCCGAATTGGAGAACTTCACCCGATTGCTTTCCAGTCTCTTGGCGGCGGGCGTTCCGTTGAGCCGCGCACTGACCATTCTCGGCAAGGAGGCTTCGTCACCGGTGGCCTCGGCCAAATGGCGGGAGATCCACGGGTTGGTGGTCGATGGCATGTCGCTGGCCAATTCGATGGCCCGATCTCCGGAGACTTTTCCGAAGGTCTACACGGCCATGGTCGAGGCGGGCGAGGCCGGTGGATTTCTGGATGTGGTGTTGGCGCAAATCGCCGACTTCCAATCGCGGGAAAAGGAGCTTCGCTCCAAGGTCCTTACGGCGATGATTTATCCGGCGGTGCTGCTCGTGATGGCCTTGGTGGTCTTGACGGTCCTGCTGGTGTTTTTCATTCCGAAGTTCCAGAAGGTATTCGCCAGCGCGAAGGGAGCACTGCCCCTCATCACCCAAATTATCATCGCGGCCAGTGACATCCTGCGTTCTTACGGATTGTTGGTTCTGGTCGGTTTGGTCTTGGGTGGGTTCTTCTTGCGCACTTGGATTATTTCACCGGCCGGCCGGCGTATTTGGGAAGGACTCACCTTGAAGGCTCCGGTGGTCGGACTGCTCAGCGCCCGGTTCGCGATGGCCCGATTTTGCCGAATGCTGGGCACCTTGATCGGAGCGGATGTCCAATTGGTTCAGGCCTTGAATGTCGCCCGACGTTCCATCGGCAACCAGATCCTCGTGGATGCGGTGGCCCGGTCGATTGATCAAGTCCAACAAGGCGGACGCCTCGGGCAAAGCCTTGCCGAATGCCCGACCCTCTTCAGTGGATCGGTGATGGAGATGATTTCCGTGGCCGAAGAAAGTGGACGCCTGGATGTCGAATTGATCCGTATCGCCAATGTCACCGAGAGTGAACTCGACCGGCGCCTCAAGACCGCGGTGGCCTTGGCGGAACCGCTCATGCTGTTCCTCATCGCAGGATTCATCGGCTTCATTTTCATCGGAATGCTCCTGCCCGTTTTCTCCCTCCAAGACTACATCAAGTGATCCCCAACGATTTCATGAACCTGAATCTGTTCCCTCGTCCCAAGACCGGACCCCAGGCCGGTGTTTCCCGTCGTCGTGATCACCGCGGCTTCACCCTGGTTGAAATGCTGCTGGTGATCACCATCATCGGCATTCTGGCCGCTCTCGTGGTTCCGAAGATGATGGGTCGTAGCGAACAAGCCCGGCAGTCGGCGGCTCGGGCGGACATCGCTTCCATCAAGACGGCGTTGGATGCCTACGAGGTGGACAACGGCAGCTACCCGAAGGCCTTGGCTGACTTGCTCCAGGCGCCGCGTCAGGCCCGCAATTGGCGCGGACCGTATCTCGACAAGATCCCTCAGGATCCCTGGGGCAATGAATACCAATTCGCCCAACCGGGGCGTCAGAACGCCAACTCGTTCGACCTGTCCTCCATCGGACCGGACGGCAAGGCGGGAACCGAGGATGACTTTGGCAACTGGACGGCCAAATAACGTTCCCGGTCGGATCGCTTCGCGCCGGCGGGCTTTCAGCTTGATCGAAATGATCCTGGTGATGGCCTTGCTTGTGGTGGCCGTGTCGATGGTTTCTCCGCGCTTGTCGGGATTCATCCGTGGCCGGGCCTTGGAGTCTGAGGCCCGAAGGGTGTTGGCACTCACCCACGCGGCCCGTAGCCGGGCCGTCTCCGAGAGTTTACCGGTCCTGTTGTGGCTCGATTCTGCCACCGGGCACTACGGTATCGAGCGAGAGACCCCGGGGCAAACGGGTGATCCATTGTCTCAGGAGTTTGCTGTGGATGAGAACCTGAAGATCACGTTCGACCAGGCCCAACGCCTCATCGGGCAGACACTGACGGGTACCCGCACCACGCGGATTCTTCCCGGTGTCTCGATTTCCCAAAGACCGGCCACCGCCCGCACCGAACCGTCGATCCGCTTGCTCCCGGATGGGACCATCGATGAGGACAGTCCCAACGCCATTCGCATCGAGGACTCCGATGGGTCCGTGCTCTGGCTCGTGGAAGGCTCCGACCGCCGTCATTATGAAATTCGCACCGGCCTCCAATAACCGTCGGCGAGCGGGATACACCCTGGCCGAGACGCTGGCGGCTTTGTTGTTTCTGGCCATCGTCATCCCAGCGGTGGTCGAGGCGCTGCATATCGCCGGCCGCGCCGGCACCGTCTCGGTCCGTCGGTCGGTGGCCGCCCGCGTCGCCGAAAAAGTCCTCACGGAGGCAACGCTCTACACCAATCTCAACAGTGGGGCCCAGAGCGGCACCCAGGTGGAGGGATCGGTGGACTACCAGTGGACGGTGACCCGCGAAAATTGGATTCAGCCCAGCCTGCCCCTGATCACCGCCGAAGTTCGATTCCTCACCCAAGGCCAAGAATCTTCCGTACGCCTTTCAACGCTGGGCCACCCGGTGGATGCCGTGGCCGGATCGAGTCCGTTCAGTCCGAGCACCACTCGATGATCGCGCTCCTCCCAACCGCTCGCCGGAACCGCTCGGGGTTCACGATGATCGAACTGATCCTCTCGATCGGTGCGGCTGCACTCATTCTCATCGTTGCCAACCAGGTGCTCTTCACCAGCCTTCGGCTTCGCAACACCGTCTCCGACGCCATCGAGTCGGCGGCCCCGCTCGAACTGGCGTTGGATTCCATCCGGCTGGACCTCCAGGGCGCAGTGACACCGAAGACCAACGGGTTGATCTCGGGTTCTTTCCGAGCGGGCAATTTATCCAGCACGGTGAATTCTCAGCCGGTGTCGCTGGAGTTCAACACCACGACCGGATCCCTGCGGGCGACTGAGCCGTGGGGCTCGGTACAACGGGTTTCCTATAGCCTGAAGAATTCCGTCGAAGATGGAGCCGGAGCGATGGACTTGTACCGCGGCGTTTGCCGGAACTTGCTGGCCACCTCAGTCGCGGAGGTCGAAGACCAACTGCTGCTTCGGGATGTGGCCCGGATGGATGTCGAATCTTTCGATGGCACCCAGTGGCTCCAGCAATGGGATACGACCGATACTTCGGGCATGACCACGAATCTGCCGGTGGCCGTTCGCATCCGGCTGCAACGGGGGATCTCGTGGGGCGCCAACATGGGTCCGGTGGAATTGCTCGTGCCCCTGAGTTCACAAACCAGAACCAACTCCACCAGCACGGTGGGAGGCTGAGCATGAAGTCTTCGCGCTTTAGCCGGGAAACGGGAGGGTTGAGAGCGGTGGCTCCGCTCGCTGCTCGCAGCCGAGGCCAATTCCGTAGCGCGGCCTCGGTGCTGGTGGTGGTGCTTTGGATCACTGCCGGCCTCACGGCGCTCATTTTGTATTTTGCCGCTTCCATGGGTTTGGAACTGCGGGCATCGGCCAATCGAGCCTCGGACATGGCGGCCGGTCAGGCGGTCGAAGGGGCGGCGCGGTACGTGGGTTGGGCCCTGGCCAACTTCGCCACCAACGGCATGATGACCACCAATTCGCAGTTCGTCTGCGAGGCCCTGCCGATTGGTGAATCTCGGGTGTGGATCTTGGGCCGCAATTCGGCCGCCTCCGAAACCGGTTTGAATCAGTTGGTCTTCAACCTCCAGGACGAGTCGGGCAAGCTCAACCTCAACCGGGCCAATTCCAATGCCCTGTCGATGTTGCCGGGGATGACCACCGAACTCGCGGCTGCGGTCGTGGACTGGCGTAGCACCAATGGATCCATGTCGTTGGGTTACGCGAGCTTGGGCTACCAAGCCAAGTGGAGTCCGTTTGAAACCGTGGATGAATTGCGCTTGGTCGAAGGCATCACGCTGGACCACCTCTTCGGTGATGATCGGAATTTCAACGGGGTCTTGGATCCTGAGGAGCGGAGTCTCACCGGATCCTTGTTCTCGACCCCGGGCTTGCTCGACACGACCACCGTCTTCAGCCGGGAGCCCAATTTCCATGCCGACGGAACCCTCCTGACCAACGTCAATACCCGCGCGCAAATCCAGGGATTGCTGGAGTCCTCCTTCGGGACCGGTCGCAGTCAGGAAATTTTGACACGGTTGGGATTCACCCAAGGCGGCGGCCAAGGGGGTGCCGGAGTCCAAGGCGGCGGAGCAGCAGCTCCGAATTTTCCCAGTGTGCTGCGATTTTACCTCACGAGCGGTCTCAGCCAGGATGATTTTGAGCGGATTGCGCCCGAACTGTGTGTCACCACGAATTCCTACAGCTACGGTCGGGTGAACCTGAATACCGCCAACACCACGGTTTTGACGGCGTTGTTTGTCGGTGTCGGGCTCTCACAGGACGCCTCCAGCAGTGCCGCCACGACGTTGGTGCGTTACCGTGAGCAGAATTTTTCGAGCCTGAATTCCATCGCCTGGATGGTCGCAGCCCTCGGTCGTGATCATCAGGCCGTAACCACTTTGGCTGGCCGCGATCTCCTAACGACACGGAGCTTCCAGTATGGAGCCGATGTGGTGGCCGTGGGGCCCTTGGGGCGCGGTTACCGGCGAGTGAAGTTCATTTTTGATATCAGCGATGGAGTTCCCAAAATCATCCACCGTCAGGATCTCAGCCGATTGGGCTGGGCCTTGGGGGACCGTGTCCGTCAGCAAATCGGTCAAACGGTCAGTCCATAGGTAAAGGCCCAGAACACCGCATGATCCATTTCCTGAAATTGGGATCCCGTCCCCGTAAAGCCCCACAGGCCGTCCTGGGGCTTTCCTGGGAGGGTCGTCGTATCGAGGGCACCCTCCTGCGACGGACGCCGGGCGGGTTCCAGAAGACAGCCGATTTCCAGGCCGAACTGTCGCTGGATATCGATTCGGGTGATCCGGAGACCCTGGGCAAGGAGCTGCGAGCCCAGTTGGATCAGGCCGGAATCCGGGAGCGTCTTTGTGCCGTGGCCTTGTCGGTCTCCAGCCTCTTGGTCACCCAGACCGAGATTCCGATCTTGGCCGATGCCGATGCCGACAGCCTCCTCCAGTTGGAGGCGGAAAAAGGATTTCACGCCGACGCCTCCACGCTGCAAGTCGCCTATTCCCGGTGCGCCCGAGTGGAGGGAAGCCAATGGGTGACCTTGGCCGCCCTGCCCCAAACCCGCTTGGCTTGGTTGGAGCGGTTGATGGGCGCGGCGCGGCTCAAGCTCGTCAGCGTGTCGTCGAATATCGGCGAGCTGCAGGCACCCTCGGATCCGTCTTCTGACGGTGTCATCGCCTTGAATCTGGGTTCCGGCCCGGGTCCGGTGACTCTCCAGATCACGGCTGGAGGCGGCATTGTGGCCCTGCGGTCGTTCGAAGGGGTGACAGAAGATCCCGCCGGCCGGCCTGTCCTTCATGCCGACAGCGTGGCCCGCGAGATCCGGATCACCTTGGGTCAGTTGCCGGAGCCTTGGAGTGGATCTCTCCGGACGGTACGGATTTACGGACCCGGTTCGCTCTCCGAACCGCTGGCCGAGCAGTTGTCAGCGCGATTGGCGGTGTCCGGATTCCGGATTCGCGCTCATTCGCCCGAAGTGCCGGGCTTACCTCAGCAGCCGGCTCCGTCGATCTCAGTCATCATTGCTTCCCGCGTTTTGGCTTCCGGAGTCGCGAGCCTGGAATTCTTGCCACCGAAGCCCTCGGTGCTGCGGCAATTCCTGGTACGCCATGCTCAGGGTCCGCGGCGCACCGTCTGGACCATCGGCGGGGCCGTGACCGCGGTGGTGGTCGTGGCGTTCCTGGTTCAGCAAGTGCAACTGTCCCTGTTGGAATCTCGTTGGGCAGGCTTGTCGGGCAAGGTCCGCGAACTGGAGCGTATCCAGCAAGACCTTCGCCAGTACCGGCCGTGGACACCCGAGTCGTCCCGAGGGCTGGCCATTCTCGAAGCCCTGAGCAGCGCCTTCCCCGAAAACGGTTCAGTGACGGCCAAGGTCATCGAGATCCGGGAGTCGGGAGAGGTCGTTTGCAGCGGCACCGCAACAGACAGTCCGGCCTTCCTGGCCATGAGTGCCCGCCTGAGCGCCCTGCCTGGCGTCAGCAAGGTCCACCATGACCAGTCCCGAGGCGCTTCTCCGATGCAGTTCAACCTGACCTTTGTGTGGAACGGAGGCATGGCCCGATGAATCCCGTCCAACGCCAAAAACTGCTGATGACCGTGACCCTCGCTGCCGTGGGTCTTTACGTCGCTGATCTCGTGCTGTTCACCCCGGTGGCCCGTCTGTGGTCGGAGCGGTCGGCCCGGATTGCGACGCTGCGCCGTCAGGTGGCCGAGGGTCAGGAACTCGCCAAACGCGAATCCAGCCTGCGCGGTCGATGGAACCATCTCCGGACCAATGCCCTGCCCCAGGAACCTTCCCAGGCCGAGCAGCAACTGCTTCGGGCGTGCGATGACTGGGCCAAGTCTTCTGGTGCCCAGATCGTGGACCGTATGCCCCAGTGGAAGGGTGACGAGGCCGCCTACCAAATGCTCCGGTGCCGACTGGAGACGGCAGGAAGCCTTTCAAGCCTGACGCAATTCCTCCAACGCATGGAAGAGGGACCCATGGCGGTGAAGCTCGACAGCCTGCAGCTCATGAGCCGCGATCCTGCTGGGCGCCAGTTGACCATGGGTCTCCAGATCAACGGCCTCGTGCTCAACTCCCCAACCAAGCCATGAAGGTCCTTGCCTCCAACTGGATGGGTTTTCTATTGGCCTGGATCGCTTTCGGATCCGGACTCACCCATGCGGCCGAAACGAATCAGCCAACGGTCCTCGATTCCAAGGCCTTGGCCCGTCGCGTCGCCGAACGGAACATCTTCGATCCGGATCGCCAACCGAGAACCCGGGGAGAATCCCGACCCATTCCAAAACCCGTGGTCGCGGTGGCCGCCGATGCCCCGGAAATGGGTTTGGTTGGTGTGATGACGTTCCAGAAGGGAACCTTCGCCTTCTTTGACGGCAATGCCGCTGAATATCGCAAGACGCTGCAACTTCAAGCGCTTATCGCCGGACACACTGTCACCGCTATCACACCTCAATCGGTGACGTTGTCGGAGTCCAATGGCCCTCCGGTGTTGCTGAAGGTGGGTCAGCGTTTGCGCAAGGATGCCGAAGGAGTTTGGAAACTCGCAGCCGGTGGCACCGGAGAAGCATTCACTCGATCGAGTGGAAGCGTCGGCGCGGGTTCCGGTGCTGCGTCCTCGTCGTCCTCGTCGTCAGCGACGTCGACCACTGAAGATCCTCCGGGATCCGATGAAATCTTGAAGCGGCTTTTGAAAAAACGGGAACAGGAGATGAAATGAAGACCTTGATGACTCGAGCCTTAGGCGCCGCCTGTGCCGTGGGATGTCTGGCAGGCGCTCTGGTAGCCCAGGACGCTGCAGCGCCCACCACCGATGCCAAGGCCCCAACTCGAAGTGAGAGTGCTCCGGCCGAAACGACATCGAACCCAGTTGCGACTCCGGCGGCCAACGGCGGCGGCACCGGCATCCAGATGAATTTCCGCAATGCGCCGCTCGAGCAGGTGCTCGAATACTTGAGCGAGGCCGCGGGCTTCATCATTGTTTTGGATGCCCCGGTGAAGGGCACGGTCAACGTCATCAGCGCCAAGCCCATGAGCCAGGATGAGGCCGTGGATTTCCTGAGCTCCGTCCTGAACAAGAATGGTTTGGCCGCCATCCGCGACGGTCGAACGCTGACCATTGTCGATCGCACCGCGGCCAAGACCCGGGACATCCCGGTGAAGGTGAACAACGATCCTCGGATGATCCCGAAGAACGACGAGATCGTGACGCAAATCATCCCGATCCGCTACGTCGAGGCCGATCAGCTCGCCAAAGATTTGGCATCGTTCATTTCCCCGCAGGCGACCTTCGTGGCCAATGCGGCGGGCAATTCCATCGTGATGACCGACACCCAGGCCAACATCCGGCACATGGTGGAGATCATCAAGGCCATCGACTCCAGCGCGGAAGCCGAGACCGAGATCCGTGTGTTCCACCTGACGCACGCCAGCCCTTCCGATGTCGCTACGGCCTTGGCCGGCGTGTTCCCCAGCAGCAGCGGTTCCGGCAACAACAACCAGGCCCCCGTGCGATTCGGCGGTGGCCCCTTTGGTGGTGGCGGTGGTTTTGCCGCCATGATGGGAGGATTTGGCGGTGGTGGTGGACGGGGCGGCGGTGGTGGCGGTGGCGGGCGAGCCGGTGGTGGTTCCTCATCCGGCCAAAACGATCGGATCCGCCGGGCTTCGCAGGTGTTGGC
>JARXAF010000120.1 GCA_029865985.1 Verrucomicrobiota bacterium | reverse complement strand
ATCGTGACAGCGGGCGCACGAAACGGTCAGGCCGAGAAAGGTTTTCGAGAACACATCGATCTGGTTGTCGACCACCTTCACCTGATCGTCCAAGGCATCCACCGGGATGTACCCGAACTCCACCATGCGCAAGTGCGCCGGCCCAATCCGGGATTCATTCAAGCCTTCGGCGCGGTTGATCCGCGGGTTTTCCAACAGATCTCCGGCGATGTGTTCGCGGACGAACTGGTCATAGGGAACGTCTCCGTTGAAGGCCCGTATGAGATAATCGCGGTAGCGCCAGGCCATGGGCAGTTCTGGATCACCCTGACTTCCATGCGACTCGCAGTAGCGAACCAGATCCATCCAGTGCCTCGCCCAACGTTCGCCAAACCGGGCCGAGGCCAGCAGTCGATCCACCCGCTTCTCGTAGGCGTTGGGCGAGCCATCCCGCAAAAAGTCTTCAATCTCTTCAACCGTCGGCGGCAACCCGGTCAACGCGAAGGTGACGCGGCGCAGCAACGATTCGCGACCGGCGTCGGGGGCGGGTTGCAATCCGCGTTCTTCCATTTTCGCCAACAGGAAGCGATCCACCGGGTGCTCGGACCACGCGGTGTTCGTGACGCTCGGGATGGCTGGCATTCGCACCGGGCGAAAACTCCACCAATCCTTGCGCGCTTGGATCGTGGCGGCAAAACCGGAGCTGTCGGTCGCTGCGGCTGGCGACACGGACTGGGGTTCGTCGCGGGGATCCACGGCGCCCTCGTCCACCCACCGGGCGAAATCCGCGATGACAGAATCGGGGAGCTGAGGCCGATCCTTGGGCATTCCAGAATCGGGGTTCGCGTGTCGGATGCTTTTGAGGAGAAGGCTTTTCCGAGAGTCCCCCGGGATGATGGCCGGACCCGATTCCCCACCGTTGAGAAGTCCGTCCCGAAAATCCACCCGCAAGCCGCCCTTATGCTTCTTGGCCCCGTGGCATTCGTAGCACTCGTTGGCGAGGATGGGGCGAATCCGTTGCTCGAAGAGTTCGACGGCATCAGTGGAAGCCGCCCGCGCCGACTCCATCAACAGCATCCGCAGACCCAGAACAAGCCAGGGGACCCCGCGGAGAATAAGAGGGATGCTGTGATTCATCAGTGATGGGGCCTGAAGTGAATCTCGCAGAATCCGCCAAAACTTCTCAACTCAAGATCCGCGCACGCTCGGGATCAACCGGCGCTCGGAGGGTCATGCGGGCCGGTCTTCGAACGCCGTCTTGGAGGATTTCATATCGGCCGGCCTGCAGCCATTCGGTGTCCACACCGATCCCGGCTTCCTCAGGCGGTCGCTTGATGTAAGCCATGGCCACCGGAGCCGACAGCGTGGGCGAGTAAGCGGCACTGGAAGTATATCCCGCCAACACACCGTCGCGGAACACCGGTTCGTTGCCCCACAAGGTCACGGTCGGGTCATCGCACGGCATCACCAGCGAAACCAGTCGCTTGCGCAACGGACGCCCCTTCAGCCCCAGCAATGCGGGTTTGGCCAAAAAGTCCCGGTCCCAGTCGACCGCGAAGGACAGTCCAGCTTCGAAGGGGTTCTCATCGACCGAAAGTTCATGTCCCCAGGCGCGGTAGGCCTTCTCGATGCGCATGGCGTTGATGGCGTAGGTGCCGGCCGGGCCGATGCCCTCGGGTTTCCCCGCCTCCGCGAGCGCAGTCCAGACCGCGGCCATGGATGCCGCAGGGCCATGCAATTCCCATCCCAGTTCACCGACGTACGTCACCCGGAGCGCCCGCACGGGCGACGGCACGCCGGCGATGCGGATTTCCGCGCTGTGGCCGAAAGGAAACGCCGCGGCCGACAAGTCGGTCTCGGTCACCCGCTGCAAGACGGCCCGCGCCTGCGGCCCCATGATGGACACCACACCGAAGGCTTCGGTGACTTCCGAGAGTTGGATATCGGCCGATTGCGGGAGGTTTCGAAGAATCCAGTCGGCGTCATGGCGCACCTGCTGGGTCGGAGCGATGACGTAGAACCGGTCGCCGGCTAGACGCACGATGGTCACGTCGCTCTCGTAGGTGCCGCGGGTGTTGAGCAAACCGGTGTACACGATGCGGCCGACGGGGACATCGAGGCGATTGCCGCAAAGCCGGTCGAGGCCCGCCAGCGCATCCCGGCCGGTGATCTCGTATTTGGCAAAGGTGGACTGATCAAACAACGCAACCCGCTCACGGCAACGTCGCACCTCGGCCGCCACATGTGGGGCCCAGTTCTGTTTACTAAAGGAGTACCGGAGTTCGGCCGCCGTTCCGGTGGGGGCATACCACAATGGGCGTTCCCAGCCTGCCGTCTGCCCAAAACAGGCCCCCGCGGCGCGGGTGAGCGCGTGCAGCGGCGTGGCCCGGACATCCCGCGAAGTCTCCATCTCGCGATTGGGCCAGGCCATCTGGTAGTGCAAGCCCAGCACTTCCGCGGCGCGGGCCTGCAAATAACCCCGTCCATTTTGCGCCGGCACAAAGCGGCGGACATCCACGCTCCAGAGGTCCATGGGCATCTCGCCGGACTCCAACCACGGCACGGCGAACTTGCCGACACCGCCGGCACTGGCAATGCCCACAGAATTGAAGCCAGCGAGCACAAACAATCCCTCGGTCCCGGCCGGAGTGCCCATCAGGAAATTGTTGTCGGGCGTGAAGCTCTCCGGCCCATTGACGAATTTCGGAAATCGGGCGTTGCGCAAGGCCGGAATGCGGTGCTTTCCGGCCGCCCAGGGCTCGGCGAACTTCTCCCAATCGTCAGGCAACAAGCCGAAAGCGAAGTCACCGGGCACCGTGTCGCCTATTTGCCACGGCTTCGAGCGCCACTGGAATGCGCCGAGCTTGATGGACCCATCATCGAGCGTGCGGAAGTAGATCGCCGCATCCGGATCGCGGGCGCACGGCAAGGTCGGCAGCGCTCCCTCGATGGGTTCGCTCAAAACGTAATGATGCTCGACCGGGTAGAGCGGCAAATCCACGCCGATGCCCAGTCCGAGCTGGCGAGCCCACATGCCGCACGCAAGAACCACCCAGTCGGCGCGAATTTCCTGACCGCTCTCCAATCGCACTCCGGTGACCCGCTGACGTCCGTGCGGAGCCGTGGTCTGCAGCAGCGAGGCGACGCGCGTGCGATCGAAGAGGGCTGCTCCGTGGGCCATCGCACCCTTGGCCAAAGCCACCGCGCATTCGCCCGGAATCACCCGCCCATCTCCCGGCAAATACACCGCCCCCAACACGTCTTCGACCTGGATGAGCGGCCAGAGATCTTGAGCTTCCTTGGGGCCGACCAAATGGGCCTCGACGCCAAACACCTCCGCCATTGCGGCGGTTCGGCGAAGCTGGGTCATGCGCTCCGGATTGGTCCCGAGCGTCAGTCCGGTGGTGCGGACCCATCCCACGTCATGCCCTGTCTCCTCGGCGAGCTTGGGATACAGCTGGGCCGAGTACTTGTTGATTTGGGTCATGCTGTTGCTGGCGCGCAACTGACCGATCATGCCGGCCGCATGCCAGGTCGTTCCCCCACTGATCAGTCCCTGCTCAAGCAGCACGACATTCTTCCAGCCCGCCTTGGCCAGATGATAGGCCACCGAACTGCCCACGATGCCTCCACCGACAATGACCACGCGGGCCGAAGAAGGAGGAACCGCTGGGGGCAGCGAGAAGGTGGAGCGGACCGGGGTATTCCCGACATGGGTGGTCGTCACAGAGATCAACCTTGAAGACGGGGCGAGGACGCTCAATCCCGAAATTCAACGCGCCTAGTACCCATGGCCTGAACCGAGATTTTCATGGAAACCGACCCAGCGATCGCTAGCGTGATGTCCGATATCCCCGGAATTGCAGGAACATGAAGACAACCCATCCCCACCTTGTCGACGTCTCCGGCCGACGCGCCTTCACCCTCATCGAATTGCTGGTGGTGATCGCCATCATCGCGATTTTGGCCGGGATGCTCTTGCCGGCCTTGGCCAATGCGAAGCAGAAGGCTCAAACGGTCAAGTGCATGAGCAACCAGAGCCAGATCGGCAAGGCCTACTTCATGTACACGGATGACAATCGGGACACGTACCCGGCCATCAACGACTGGGCTTCGACCGGCGGCAAGAATGGGACCTACGACGTGTTCACCGCGGCCACCAATCGGCCCCTGAACATCTATGTCGGCAACGCCTACGAAACGTTCCGGTGCCCGTCCGACAAAGGAGACTTTTGGTCACTGGCCGGTCGGGGCGTCAATTGCACCAACGCCTTCATGCAATATGGCAACAGCTACCTGACCGAGTTCGGTTTCGACTACTACAAGGTCAAGATGGTCTGTGGCCCGAAGGGAAATACGGTCATCGTCCCGATCAAGGGTTCTGAGGTGGCACTGGCTCCCTCCACCAAAATCATCCAAGGCGATTGGATTTGGCACGCCAATCGGGATGTCCTCAAGCCCCGTAGTCAGTGGCACAATTTCAAGGGTAAGAACCGGATGATGATGCTCTTTGGCGATTCGCACGCCGAGTACTTCAAGTTCTTGCCGACCGCCCAGATGGAAGCCTTGGCCAATCAGGCACCGGATCCCGGCTTCCTGTGGTGGTGATGGGCGCGGATTTGCCAACGTGCGGGGTTGCGAAAGCTACCTGACTTCGGTGAGTGAATTCGGTGAGCCGCCCGATCTGAGGAAAGCCCTCTGATCGAACGTTTCACAACATCGGGCTGCATCAGCAGACTTCATGCTAGACCCATCGGAGCGCACCACGGCATCAACCGCCTTCAGGTCATCGACCACGAACGCCGCCAAGACGACAATCGCGTAGGCATCGCGATCCATTTTCCCCGACTGACTCATTGGCCCCTTCCAAAAAACAGGGGCGGGTCCAAGTTTCCACACCGACTTTCAGGACCTCAGGATGTCCCGGACGACCCGGGCGGGCTTGTTGTCGGTGAGGCTGAGTTCACGGCCGGCACGACGGTAGATCAAGCGAGTGTGGTCCAAACCGAAGAGGTGCAGGAGAGTCGCGTGCAAATCGTGGTGAGTGACGATGTCCTTCACGGCGTGGTGGCCCCATTCGTCGGTCTCGCCGTAAGTCATGCCGCCCCGAACGCCGCCACCGGCCAGCCAATGCGTGAAGCCGTAGGTGTTGTGATCGCGACCGACCTTCTCCTTGGGACCATCATTTTGGATCACCGGCAACCGCCCCATCTCGCCTCCCCAATGCACCAGGGTGGAGTCCAGCAATCCCAGGGCCTTGAGGTCGTGAATGAGAGCGGCGACCGGTTGATCGGTCTTGGCGCACAAGTCAGGCAAGGCCGTGTAGAGGTTGCTGTGCTGGTCCCAGCTTTGACCATTGTTGACCACTTGCACGAAGCGCACGCCCCGCTCCACCAAACGACGGGCGATCAGACACCGGGTGCCGTAGTCGCGGGTCCGCTCCTGATCAATGCCATAGAGTCGTCGCGTGGCCTCCGACTCAGACCGGATGTCCATGGCCTCCTTGGCCGCCGTCTGCATGCGGGCAGCCAACTGATAACTGGCGATGCGGGCATCCAAATCCTGCTCTCCGGGATGCTCACTGCGGTGAGCGCGGTTGAGTTCGGCGAGCAGTTCCAATTGCCGCTCCTGAGGAACCCCGCGGAGGTGGGGAGCCGGATCGAGGTTGAGCAATCGGGGCTCCGTGGGGCGAACCACCGTACCTTGGAAAATCGACGGCAACCAACCGTTGGACCAATTGGCCTCGGCGAGCAGTGGCAGGCCCGAGGGATGGGTCAGTGTGAGGAATGCGGGCAACTCCTGGCTGGGGGTCCCGAGCCCGTAAGACAGCCAACTTCCGAGTGTGGGCGCACCAGCGGTGATGCGGCCATTGGTCAACGCATACAGCGATTGGCCATGGTTATTCACGGCAGTCCGCATGGATCGGATCACGCACAATTCGTCGACCACGCCCGCCAGATGAGGCAGGAGCGACGACAACTCCGTGCCGGACTGCCCGTGTTTGCGAAACTCCCACAACCCCGGCATGACCTTCGAACTGGCTTGTCCGGCATTGTCGAATTTCAACTCGCCCGGAAAGGGTTTCCCGGCCCATTCGTTCAGCAGGGGCTTCGGATCGAAGAGGTCCATCTGGCTCGGGCCCCCGATCATCAAAATGGAAATCATGGCCCGGGCGCTGGCCGGATGGTGGCCCGCCTTCGGTTTCAGATCATACGTGCGCTGTTCCAACTCCGGTCGAGCCGGAGCCGCCAAAAGGCCCTCCTGCTGGAGGAGCCACGACAAGGCGGTGGAACCCAGACCGAAGGCGCTGCCCGCCTGCAAGAAGTGGCGGCGGGAGCAGAAGCCGAACGGAGACGACATGTTGGAAGGGCGATCCATGGCTCAGTCGAGGTAAAGGAATCGATTGGAACCCATGAGCACCTGGCACAAGGCCGCCAGAGCCCGTTCTTCGGGGGTTACCGCCGGCGTTTCAGGCGTCGCAGCGGCTGAGGGCTTGGCAGCGGGTTTGGATTCGGCCGGTGGCAAGGACGCCTGGAGTTCCTTGAGGAAACGCCGCGAACGGTCCACGTCGTTGGCCGTGGGTGATTGAAGGAAGAGCAGACGCCACAACCGGGCGAGCTGGGCCGGCTCATCGCCCGGGGCTTCCCGTCGCAGGCGTTGCGCCAAATCCAACGCGCGATCCAGCACGAATCCGTCATTGAGGAACATCAGCGATTGGGGAGCCGCCGTGGAAACCGGACGGGCTTCGCAGTTGGGATTGACCACCGGGGCATCGAAGGTCTCGAGCACCCCAACCGGCATGGTGCGGCGTACGGTGACATAGACGCTGCGTCGGAAATCGGCGGTCCCGCCCGTCTCCACACCGACCGCATCGCCATTGCCGTCCCGCTTTTGTCGACCCACCACGAACTGTCCTTGGGCATTGACGGCGATGGGCACAGGAGGGCCGAAGCGCGTGGTATCCAAACGGCCGCTCACCGCCAACAGGCTGTCGCGGAGACTTTCGGCATCGAGACGTCGGAGGCGGAATCGCCCCAACAGGCGATTGTCCGGATCCTTCTTCTGTGCGGCCGCGTTCACGGTGCCTTGTCGGTAGGCGGCACTGGTCACGATCAATCGGTGAAGGCGTTTGTTTTTCCAGCCGTGATCCATGAAATCGGCCGCCAACCAATTCAGCAATTCGGGATGACTCGGACGTTCGCCCAGGGCACCGAAGTCTCCGGGTGTGGCGACCAAGCCCATTCCAAAATGCTCATGCCACAGTCGGTTGACCCACACCCGGGCGGTGAGGGGATTGTTTCGGTCCGTGAGTCGACGGGCCAGTTCGAGGCGACGACCGCTGGTGCGGCGGCCCGGAATGGATTCCGGGATCTCGGTGTCCAATCCACCGAGGCCCATGACCAACAACAACCCCGGCTTGAGCACCTCGCGCGGTTGCTGGGGATCGCCGCGATGGAATCGCACCGTGGTCACGGGTTCAGCAGAAGCCTCAACCAGGGCTTGCACCATGGGATCAGCGGGCTTCAGGGCCCGATCGGCCGCGGCGCGCTTGCGAATTTCTTCCACCTTGTTGGCCCCTTCCCGATCAATCTCACCCAAGATGATGTGGTCCTGAAACATGGGGAACTCCCGGAGCAGTTGGAGCTGTTCGGGGCTGCGCTTGGCCGATGACGTTCGTCGGGCAGCGATCACCGCTTCCCGGCGGGACTCCGGAACCAGCAGCAATTGCTTCTGCACGAATTTCTCGATGAGTTCATCGTGCAAACGGGTGGCCTCGGCGTCGTGGAACTTGGCCGCCTGTTCGACGCAGTCGGCCAGGGATCGATCCACCGAGGGCATGAGCGAAACCAACCGTTGAGCGGGATTCTTCCACCGCTTCCAGTCAAAAGCCGGCTCAAACACAGCCCGCAATCGGTAGTAATCGGCCTGAGGGATGGGATCGTAGCGATGATCATGGCATTGGGCGCAGTGAACCGTGATACCGAGCAGCGACGAAGAAACGATCTGGAGGGTGTCGGCGATGACCTGATTGCGCGCCAACTCCGGCTCCGGCGGACCGTCGCCCGTCGGATCGGGGGCCATACGCAAGAAACCCGTGGCCACCAGACGATCCAAATCGCGACCGGCCAAATCGGTGGAGACGGCCGGCAAGAGTTCGTCGCCAGCCAATTGCTCGGTGATGAAATCGTCGAAGGGGCGATCCTCGTTGAAGGACCGGATCACGTAGTCGCGGTATCGCCAGGCCCACGGACGCTCGGAGTCGGCCTCCACGCCCCCGTTGGAGTCGGCATATCCCGCCACATCGAGCCAGTGACGCCCCCAACGTTCACCATAAGCCGGCGAATCCAGAAGCCGATCCACCCAGCGCTCGTAGGCGGCATCGGAAGGGTCCGCCACGAAGGCATCGACTTCTTCTGGAGTCGGCGGAAGACCAGTCAGGTCGAGGGTCAACCGGCGGATCAACTGCTCCGGCTTCGCGGGCTTGGCAAAGCCCAGGCGCTCCTTCTCCAGTCGCGCCTTCAAGAACGCATCGATGGGAGTCCGCACGGTCTTGTCGGATCGGACCTGAGGAGGCTCCGGACACCCCACCGGCTGGAATGCCCAAAACTGACGTTCCTCTTCGGTGATGACCCATCGGGGCACCTCCACCGGTTCGGGGCGCAAGGTCGGAGCGCCTTGCGCGATCCACCGTTCGATCAGTGCCAACTGCTCGGGTGCCAATGGCTTGCCGCCTTTGGGCATTTCTCCGGATTTCACCACCGACAGCAGGTGACTTTGGCCCGGCTTCCCCGGCACCAGCACCGAGCCGGATTCAGAAGGTTTCAGCAGCAATCGCCGTTGCCTCAAATCCACCCCGCCCTTGGGTTTCTCCTCCTCGCCGTGGCAGTGAAAGCAATGGGCCTTGAAGATGGGGCGGATATCGCGCTCGAAGACGGGGCGTGACGGGAGCTTCTGAGCGGCCGATCCAGCCGCCAATATCGTACCCACCAGCCACCACAAACCGGTCACCCAAATCCCCACAACCGTCACGCCGCCAGCGTGGCGGGTGGGCAACCGGTGCAAGTCGGGGGACATGCGTGAATGCAACCCCGAATGACGCGGTCACGCAAGCCACGTCGCTCCGTCTGTCGCCGTCGTGATCCACCCTGTTTTGGCTGGTTCCAGCATTGCCGGCATCAGCGGGAGGACTAACCTAACGCCTCGATCCCGATGCTCACCCCTCTGTCACGAGTGCTTCGCATGTGGACGACCCTTTGCATGATGGTCGTGACCGCATTGGCTTCCGCTCAGGCGGCGGCCCGGCCTGAGACTCCGATCCGCTTTTCGCGGGAAATCCTTCCCCTGCTCTCCGACCACTGCTTCGCCTGCCACGGTCCCGACGAAAAGGGCCGTAAAGGGGGGCTGCGACTGGACATGGTCGCCGGTGCCCGAGGTTCCGGAAAAAGCGGGAAGCTCGCCATCAAACCAGGGCGTCCGGACGAGAGCGAAATCTTGCGCCGGATCCACAGCAGTGATCCCGACGAGGTCATGCCGCCCCGCGATTCGGGCAAGGCACTCCAGCCCGAACAAGTGCGCCTCCTGCGGCAGTGGATCGAACAAGGAGCACCTTGGGGACAGCACTGGGCGTTCGAACCACCGCAGCGAACCCCCGTTCCCGTCGTCCGCGGAGCCTCCCACGCCATCGATGCCTGGGTGCGGCACGCCTTGGAACCCGACGGACTGAAACCCGCACCCGAGGCTTCGAGACCCACCCTCCTCCGCCGACTGACCCTCGACCTGACCGGCCTACCTCCGACTCCGTCCGAGATCGACGCCTTCGTAGCGGATCCGTCACCCCATGCCTATGAGCGGCAAGTGGATCGTCTGCTGGCTTCCCCGCGATACGGCGAACGGATGGCATGGGAATGGATGGAAGCCGCCCGCTATGCCGATTCCAACGGATACCAAGGCGATGGCGAGCGCACCATGTGGCCGTGGCGCGACTGGGTGGTCGACGCCTTCAATCGCAACCTGCCCTTCGACCAGTTCACCGTCTGGCAAATCGCCGGAGACCGGCTTCCAGGAGCCACCGATGAACAGCGCCTCGCCACGGGTTTCCTGCGCAATCACGCCATCAATGGCGAGGGAGGCCGCATCGCAGAAGAGAACCGCATCGACTATCTCTTCGACCAAACCGAGACGGTGGCCACGGTCTGGCTGGGAGCCACCTTCAACTGCACCCGGTGCCACGACCACAAGTTCGATCCCTACACTCAGAAGGACTACTTCGGACTGATGGCGTTCTTCAACCAGACCTCCGTCGATGGCAGCGGCGGCAATCCCCGGACGCCTCCGGT
>JARXAF010000102.1 GCA_029865985.1 Verrucomicrobiota bacterium | reverse complement strand
AGCCGAAGGACCTTACATCATGTATTCCCTATCCACCTGCTGGAACTCGAGCCGCCACCAAGACGGAGGCGACATGCTGCGCGAGATCCGGGACCTGGGCTTCGAATATGCCGAGTTGAGTCACGGCATCCGTGTCAGTCTGGTGCCCGGCATCATCGACGCCGTGGAAGCGGGCGTGATCAAGATCAGCACCCTGCACAACTTCTGCCCGCTGCCCATGGGCGTGAACCACGCCGCGCCCAATCTCTTCAAGTTCTCGGCCTCCGAAAAGCGGGAGCGCGATTTGGCTTGGAAGCATTCGATCAAGACCATCGAGACGGCGGAGCGTCTGGGAGCCAAGCTCATCGTGCTGCACTCCGGTGCTGTCGATCTCTCTGGCTTCTTCGGAGATCCCCATTATCAGGACAAGCTCGAGGCCCTCGCCGCGGCCGGAAAACAGGATTCACCCAAGTACTCCAAAATGCTCGCCGAGTTGGAGCAGCGTCGCGAAGCCCGCAAGGAGAAGCCCATGGAGTTGGCCATCGACATGATCCGTCGCTTGGCGGAAGTCGCCGGCGAGAAAAAGCTCATGCTGGGCATTGAAAACCGGGAATCCGTCGAAGAAATCCCCTTCGACCACGACATGCTCTTCTTCCTCGACCAGTTGCCGGACAACGTCCGCTACTGGCATGACTGCGGACATGCCCAGATCAAGCACCAGATGGGTTTCATCGACCATCGCATGCACTTGGAAAGTTTGTCCGAGCGCTTGGGCGGGCTTCATATCCATGACGTGGTGCTCACGCCCGATGGAGCCCACGATCACGCGCCGCCCGGAGCTGGCGTGATCGATTATGTGGCCCTGAAGCCGTTCGTGGGCCCAGAGCATATCAAGGTGATTGAATTGAACCCCGGTGTGGCTCCCGAAGATGTGACCCAGGGGTATGCGCACATTCGGTCCGTCTGGGGGCCGGAGTAGTTCGAATGGATCCTCGGCCCGACAACTCCTCCCGAAGAACACTCGGGCAACTGGTCCGCTTGGCGGTCTGTGGACTGCTTTTGGCGGTGATCTTCCACGCGATCTTCTGCAACGAGGCGCAGATCGACCTCCTGGCTCAAGGCAAGCCCGAGGCTTGGAATGCGATGGGGCGTTGGGAACAGCGTCAATACGCGTGGACGCATAGCCCGTCCAAGCTCCTGGAGATGGCTCGCAGGTTGGATTCCGGGAGTCTGGGGCTGGCCTTTGGTCTTTGCGGAGCCCTGATTTTCCTGGGAGGACTGCGTTGGCGGGAAGCCTTGCGGGTCCAAGGTCTCGAATTGCCTTTGGGCGAAGTGACCCGCCTCTCATTCGTCGCCCATTTCTTCAATGCCTTCCTGTTGGGATCCACCGGAGGCGATGTCTGGAAGGCCTACGCGGCCGCACGAAGCACCCGCCACAAAAAGGCAGAGGCGGCGCTCACGGTGTTCGTGGACCGCTTGATCGGTATCCTATCGCTGCTGGTGTTTGCGATGATCTTTGCTGTTCCCAACTGGCCGCTCTTCGTGCGGTTTCGTCGCTACGACGGGGTGGGTCTGGCGATCTTTGGCATGATGGTCGTGGCATTGATCGCGGCCGGTGCCGGATTCTTCACGGACATCCTCGCCGAAAACGGGAGGTGGAGCCGGTGGATGGGCCGTTTCCCGCAAATGAAGGGCCCCTTGCGCGCCTTGGCTTCGTGCCGGTTGTTTGGACGCAACCCGGGATTCCTTTGGCGGAGCGCCTTGCTGTCGATCGCCATCAATTTGGCCATCGTGGGAACCTTTGCGGCGCTGGCTTCCGGCTTGGGATTGCAAATTCCCCGATGGAACTTGTGGTTCGTGGTGCCGGCAGTGGTGTGCTTGGCGGCGTTGCCCATCACCCCCAGTGGCCTGGGCGTTCGTGAGAACTTCTTCGTCCTTCTGCTCGCCGTGGACTTTCCGGGTTTTGGGGTTAAGCCGGCCGAGGCCTTGTCGCTGTCTTTGCTGGGTTACACGTTGAACCTGGCCTGGAGCGCCATCGGTGGGCTTGTGTACCTCACGGTTCGCAAGTGCATCCCGCCCGAGTCGTAGCTTGCCGGATTGCCGCATGCGTCCAGACTGTCGTCATGCGTTTCACAGTGGCGACGGCGGTTTCGGCCTTGGCTTGGATGATGGCCGGTTGCGGCAAGGATGAGGTCCGGGTGTATCAGGCGCCTCAAGAGGCCCCGGCGGTGGCCGCCGCCGATGCTCAGGCTGGTAGGCCTCAGGATGCTTCGGTTTCCCCCGCTTCTGGATCTGCGTCTTCTCGATCTGCGACGGCCGAGGCCGGCGCTTCGGAACGTCCAGCTGTGCCGTGGACCGTGCCCGCCGGTTGGGAAGAAAAGCCCGCCTCGGGAATGCGCGTGGCCAGCTATGGCGTGAAGCGTCCGGATGGGCGATCGGCGGATATTTCGGTGGTGGCCATGGGCGGTGGTGCCGGGGGTGAGCTGGAAAACGTCAACCGCTGGCGTGACCAGATTGGGTTGGAGCCGGCGACCGAAGCGGACTTGGCCGGACTGCGTTCCCTCATTCCGGCCGGCAATCGCCAGGTGGTGGTGTACGAGTTGGACGGCAAGAAGGCGGTGCTCGACGGCAAGTATGCCGCGCGCACGCTGGCAGCCATCTTGCCCGCTGGTGAGATGACCGTGTTCTTTAAGATGACCGGCGAGAATGCACTGGTGGCCGAGCAGAAGCCCCAGTTTCTGGCGTGGTTGAAGTCGGTGGATACGGGCGGCGGCAGCGGCGGCAGCGCCGAACCGGCTCCCGAAGCGCCTTCGGCAGCCTCGTCGGCCCCGGTGTCCGGTACAGCCTCGGCCGCTCCGGTGGGCTCAACCGCCTCGTCCGGTTCGGTCGCTGGCGGCGGGACCGATGGACTCCCGAATTGGCAGGTGCCCTCTGGCTGGAAAGCCGCCGGCCCGAAGCCCATGCGCTTGGCGTCCTTTGACATCCCAGATGCTGCCGGCAATGGCGATGTTTCCATCAGCAAGCTCAACGGCGATGGCGGCGGGCTTCTGGCCAATGTGAACCGCTGGCGCGGCCAAGTGGGGTTGGCGCCGTTGGAAGCCTCGGCCTTGGCGGCCAATTCAACGGCCTTGACCACGGCCGGTGGTGACAGCGGCACTTGGGTCGAATTGAAGGGCGCCGACAAAACCATCCTCGGAGCGATCGTCGCCCGGGATGGGGTTTCGTGGTTTTTCAAGATGACCGCGCCCTCCTCGGTCGCCGTCCAAAACCGCGAAGCCTTCGAGAAGTTCGTGCGCTCGGTTCGCTTCTAATGGGGGGCAAACCTCTCGTCCTTTCGAGAAACGAAAGATTCCGGCGCACTTTCCAAGAATTGATTCAATCGAACCTGATCGGCCACCGTCCGAACCTCTGTCCATGCTTTCCAAGGTATTCCAGTTCCTGTCGTCCCTGCGCCTGACCGTGGTGCTGTTGGGATTGGGTGTCGCCGTGGTGTTCTTCGGGACGTTGGGCCAAACCAGCGATGGTCTTTATGTGGCCCAGGAGCGGTACTTCCGCAGTTGGTTCGCCTACTGGACGCCGCATGGATCGGCCTTCCCGGTGGTGCCGCTGCCCGGCGGATACCTCTTGGGAACGATGCTGGTCATCAACCTGATCGTGGCCCATTTCACCCGCTTCAAATGGACCTGGTCCAAGAGCGGCATCTTCATGACCCACATTGGCATCATCTTGCTGCTGCTGGGGCAATTGGCCACCGACATGCTGGCCCGCGAGAGCATCATGAGCTTCCGCGAAGGGGACACACGGAACTACTCGGAGTCTTCCATGGACTTCGAATTGGCCGTGCTCCGCAGTGCTGGCAGCAACACCCTCGACCAGGTCGTGGCCATCCCCGCCTCACGCTTGAAGCCGGGGGCCGAACTGCGCCACGAGTTGCTGCCCTTTGCTGTCCGGGTGAAGGAAGCCTATGAAAATGCCCGGATCCGCCTGCGCGCCCCGGTGATGGACTCGAATCGCCCGCCGGCGGCGACCCAAGGCGTGGGCGCCCGGATTGTCATCGATGAGCAACCGCCGACGCGCACCATGGATGCCCGCAATGTGCCGGCCGCGGTGATCGAGCTTTCGGGGCCATCGAGCCTGGGCACTTGGGCGATCTCCGGCGAACTCAAGCCCCAGACCGTTACTGTGGAGGGAACGGAGTGGCGCCTCGAGTACCGCCCGGTGCGCGATTACAAGCCCTTCGCACTGACCTTGCTCAAGACCACCCACGAGACCTACCCAGGCACGGACATCCCGAAGAACTTCCAGAGCCGGGTTCGGTTGCGAAACACCGAGTCCCGCGAAGACCGCGAGGTGGACATCTACATGAATTCGCCGTTGCGGTACGGCGGCTACACGTTCTTCCAGTATCAAATGGGCAAGGAGCAATTGGCAGACGGCGGCCGCGGCACCAGTGCCTTGCAGGTGGTGCGTAACCCGTCGTGGATCACCCCTTACCTCGGCTGCATTCTGGTGGGCGTGGGCCTGCTGGTTCAGTTCCTCCTGCACCTCACCAAGTTCATCGCCCGCCGCAAGCCCCAGGTCGCCTGAAGCTCCCTCTGCTGGAATTCGATTCCTCCCAACGCGCACCGCCTGAACCATGAAACAACGCCTTCCCCTGATCATCACGGCGATCTTTGCACTTTGGATCCTGGGTGCCCTGATGCCCCGGCGTGACCGCGACTACGCCTTCAGCGCCGTGGGTCGGCTTCCAGTGGTCTTCAATGGCCGCCTGCAGCCCTTCGATTCGCTGGCTCGCAATTCGTTGACCCGCATTCGTGAAAAAGAGACAGCCAATCTGGAGCCGACCAAGGCGTGGTACGAGCGGCCCAAAATCATTTCGGCGACCGAATGGTTGATGACGCTCATGACCCGGCCTGAAGCCGCTGACGGCTGGAAGGTCTTCCGCGTGGATCACCCGGAGCTCAAGGCGCTGCTCAAGTTGCCGGAGCCCAACCCCGCAGCCGGCGAGGACGGCAAGCACTACTCGTGGAACCAGTTTGGCGAGACGGGCCTCAAGCAAATCGAGGAAAGCGCCCGGAACATCCAGGAGAACAAGAAGGACTCGTCGCTCCGCAACGCCTTCGACAACGCCACCCT
>JARXAF010000203.1 GCA_029865985.1 Verrucomicrobiota bacterium | reverse complement strand
CCTCGGCCAATTCCAGAAGACCGGCGGTGCCGATGGCGTTGTCGGCGGCGCCGTTGAAGATCTGGTCGCCCTCCAGGGTGGTGTTGCGTCCGAGATGATCCCAATGGGCGGTCACCACCACCCACTCGTCCCGCAGCTTCGGATCCCGCCCGCGGACCATCCCGAGCACGTTCTTGGACTTCACCGTGCGGGACTCGTTGCGCGCCGTGAAGGCGGCCTTCTGCTTCAAGGTGACCGGCCGGAAGCCCGGCTTCCGCGCGGCCTCCTTCATGGCTTCATAGGTGATGCCATTGGCGGCAAAGAGCTTCTGCGCCCGCTCCAGGCTGATCCAACCGGCGATGTCGCTTTTGGGAGAACGGTCGGAGGCCAGATCGAAACGCTCCCGACCCCAGGAGTTGATCACTACGAACCAGGGATACGCCGCCGGGGCCGTCTCATGGATGATCAACGCCGCAGCCGCCCCACGACGACCTGCCTCCTCGAACTTGTAAGTCCAACGACCGTAATAGGTCATGGCCTGGCCACCGAACCACTTGGGATCGAGTTGGTCTGGCTTGGTCGGATCGGGAATCGGCGGATCATTGATGAGGATGACGATCGTCTTGCCCCGCACATCCACGTCTCGGAAATCATTCCAGCCGTACTCGGGGGCGTTGATCCCGTAACCCACGAAAACCACATCGCTTTCGGGCACCGTGACATCGCCACCGAGACGAGGGCTCCAGGCCACATAATCCTGAGGCCCCACCAGAGCCTCACCCCCGAGCGTGAAGCCCACCGACGACTTCACTCCCACGATGGGGACATCCTGCGTCCAGGAGCCGTCGGGCATCCCTGGCTGAAGGCCCGCGCGGCGGAATTGCTGCACCAGGTAGTCCACCGTCTTGGCCTCGCCCGGAGTACCCGGACCCCGCCCCTCGAACTCATCGCTCGCCAGCACCCGAGTGTGTTCGAGGATTTGTGCCGATTGAATGGAAGCGGCTCCCCGCGCATTGGCCGCGCGGCCCGGATCGGCCAACAACACCCAGAGCGGCATTGTCATCACGGTGACCCAGATCATCCATCGATTCACAAACATGGCCCAGCCATGGGAATCCGAATCCATCCCGCAATCAACCCCCCTCCGTAAGAGCCCAGATCCCCACAAACCCACCCCCTCGCGCATAGCGCGAAAATCCCAACCTCCCCAGAGCTTCCCCAGCGAACGGAGGCTCGGTCCCGCGGAGCACACCCACCCACCCAAGATCCGAGATTTGACAATCTCCGCTCGGAGCCAGTTCTATTGTCATGACTCGCAGGATCGGGCGCACCCGACTCGAACAACACAAAACCCTCCCAGGCAGAATGAACCCGCACGAAGACCTCCTTTGGGCCCGGTTGTTGGCCTTCAACTTCGACGAAACCGGCGACGCGCTGACCTTCACACAACGACTGGCCCGCGAGAACGGCTGGAACCTCGGATTCGCCCGACGCGTCGTCGAAGAATACAGACGCTTCCTCTACCTCGCCCTGCGGGCCGGACACTCCGTCACCCCATCCGATGAGGTCGACCAGGCCTGGCACCTGCATCTGGTCTACAGCCGCTCCTACTGGGACGAACTGTGCGCCCAGGTCTTGCAACATCGGTTGCACCACGGACCCACCCGCGGCGGCCAAGCCGAAGACGACCGATTCCTGGATGCCTATGAGGCCACCCGCACCAGCTATCGTCGGTGTTTCGGATCGGAACCCCCGGCCGACATCTGGCCTGAGCCCGAAGTGCGCTTTACCCCGCAGGCCCGCTGGCAACGGGTGGATCTGGCCTCTCACTGGTGCCTGCCCAAGCTTGCCCTGCGACGGACGGGCCTTGGCCTGCTGGGGATCCTCGGTCTCTCCGGTGCGGCGGTCGGTTGCTCCGGTGTCAACGGAGAGGAACTGATCGGCAACGGCCTGTTCCTCATGGCCGCCTTCCTCGTGGTGGCCGCGGGATTGGGTTGGCTCATTATCCGCACCGCCCGCGGAGGCGGCTCCGGCGGCGGTTCTGACTCCAAGCGGGGTTCTTCCGGTTGCGGAGACGGAGGCATCGGAGGCGGCTGCGCGGCCGACTCGAGCGGCGGACATCACAGCCATTCGGACGGTTCTTCCGGCTGCGGATCCTCAGGGTGTGGGTCTTCGGGTTGCGGTGGTGGTGGAGGGTGTGGCGGAGATTGAAACCTAACCCTTCCACGGCACTTCCCCCCACGATGCCCTCCGAATCTCCAGACGAGCAACGCTTGCGCGAACTCGGCTACCGCCAAGAACTGGCCCGCCGGATGAGCGGCTTCTCCAACTTCGCCCTCTCGCTGGCCATCATTTGCATTCTCTCGGGCGGCATCACGTCGTTCCACATCGGCTTCAATAGTGCCGGAGGCGCCAGCCTCGGAATCGGATGGCCGCTGGTCAGCCTCTTCTCCCTGTGCGTGGCGGCCACCATGGCCCAGGTGGCCAGCGCCTTCCCGACGGCCGGCGGCTTGTACCACTGGGGCTGCCTCTTGGGCGGACGCGCCTGCGGCTGGGTGACCGCCTGGTTCAACCTCGCCGGGCTCATCACCGTGCTGGCGGCGATCAACACCGGCACCTATGACTTCGCCACTGCGGCCTTCGGATGGACTCCGGCCGCAGAATCCGCTGGAACCGTCCGCGTCATCGCCGTGTCGGTGATGACCTTGTCCCAAGCCCTGCTCAACCATTACGGCAATCGCTGGGTCATCCGGCTCACCGATTTCAGTGGCTGGCTCATCCTGGGAATCGCTTCGGTCATGACGGTCGCCCTGCTGGTGGCCACACCGCACTGGGAATGGTCGCGCCTGTGGACCTTCACCAACTTCAGCGGCTTGCCCGAGAGCTCACCGGTCTTCCCCAAACAGGACTCGGTGCCCTGGCTCTTCTGCCTCGGATTCTTGTTACCGGCCTACACTCTCACGGGCTTCGATGCCTCGGCCCACACCTCGGAGGAAACGCTGGAGGCCACGCGCAATGTGCCCAAGGGCATCGTGCGTTCCGTGGCCGTGTCGGCCGGTTTCGGCTGGGTGATGATCGTGGCCCTGCTGCTGGCCATGCCCGACCTCAAGGCCGGAGCCGCCAAGGGATTCGAGATCGTCCCCTGGATCCTGCGCTCGGCTCTGGGAGAACGGTTTGCCCAATCCCTTCTGGGCGGCGTGGTGATGGCCCAGTACCTCTGCGGACTGGCCGCACTGACCTCGGCCTCGCGGATGACCTACGCCTTTGCCCGCGACAACGGACTGCCGGGTTCACGCTGGCTCAAGACGGTCCATTCCGGCACGCAGTCTCCGTCGGCCGCCGTCTGGACCAGCGCGCTGGCCTCGGTGGCTCTGGTGATTCTACTGCGCTACGAAACCATCGCGGCGGTGTGCGCGGTATTTCTCTACCTCAGCTACGTGCTGCCGGTGGCCGCGGGAGCCTGGGCCCACGGGCGCACTTGGACCCGCTTCGGCCCGTACCAACTGGGAAGTGCCTTCAAACCACTGGCCGCTGGGTCCTGCGTTGGAGGTCTCTTCCTGCTGGTCATCGGTGTGCAACCGCCCAACCAACAAGCGCTGCCCATCTTGCTGGGAAGCGTCGGGGTATTGCTGGTGACTTGGTTTGGCTTTGAAAAGCGACGATTCAAGGGACCGCCCGGCGGAGGTCTCCAATAAGACTCATTCGCCCCTTCAACGAGGGAGCCAAGAGTTCTTCACTGTTTCTTGGCTTGGTCAAAGGCATCGGCCAAGGCGTTCCAACCGCCCGCATTGGGATCGATCGAAGGCCGCGTAGCGGGGCGCATAGCCTGACGATCGGGCGGACGACCCGGCGGACGACCTCCGCTGGCCTGAGGGGATCGCGGCGCGTTGGGAGCCGTGCGCTGCTCGCGCTGAACGCCGATTTGCGGATTGGCCTTCATGGAGAGGGCGATGCGTTTGCGAGCCAGGTCCACCTCGGTCACGGTCACCCGGACCTTCTGACCCACCTTCACGACCTCGGCCGGATCCTTCACAAAGCGGTCAGCCAGTTGACTGACATGGACCAAGCCATCCTGGTGCACACCGATATCCACAAAGGCTCCGAAGGCGGTGACGTTGGTCACGATGCCCGGCAGTTTCATGCCCGGTTGAAGGTGTTCGAGTTTTTCGACCCCTTCCTGGAAAGCGAAGACCTCGAAGCGTTGGCGCGGATCCCGTCCGGGCTTGGCCAACTCGTCGAGGATGTCCTTGAGGGTCGGCAAGCCCACCTCGTTGGTGACGTACTTTTCCGGACGGATCTTGCCGCGAAGCCCACCGTCACGGACGAGATCGCTCACGGCGCACCCGAGATCACTGGCCATGGCATCGACCAATTCGTAGCGCTCCGGATGAACCGCGCTGGAATCCAAAGGGTTCTCGGCTTCATGGATGCGGAGGAATCCGGCGCATTGCTCGAAGGCCTTCGGCCCCAGGCGAGACACTTTCAGCAATTCCTTGCGGGAGCGGAATGGCCCGTGTTCGTTGCGGTGGCTGACGATGTTGGCGGCCAGCGACGGGCCCAGGCCCGACACATAGCTGAGCAATTGCTTGCTGGCGGTGTTGAGCTCCACGCCCACGCGGTTCACGCACGAGACGACCACGTCATCCAGACCGCGCTGGAGGGCATTGGGATCCACATCGTGCTGGTACTGACCCACACCGATGGACTTCGGATCGAGCTTCACCAGTTCAGCCAGCGGATCCATCAGGCGACGCCCGATGCTCACCGAACCCCGGACCGTGACATCTTCGCTGGGAAACTCCTCACGGGCGACCTCGCTGGCCGAGTAAATCGAGGCGCCGCTCTCGTTGACCAACACCACAGGAATGCTCGGCGGCAAGTGCAAGGAGCGGATGAACTGCTCGGTCTCGCGGCTGGCCGTGCCGTTGCCAATGGCGATGGCCTCGATCGCAAAGCGCGTGACGAAATCGCGAACCTTCTCTCCCGCTTGGGCCACCTGATGGGTTCCGCCGGCGGTGGCATAAATGACGTCGTGGTGCAGCAGCTTGCCCTGTCGATCCAGCACCACTGTCTTGCAACCGGTCCGGAATCCCGGGTCGAGAGCCAACACGTTCTTCTGACCCAACGCTGGTGCTAAAAGCAGTTCGCGGAGATTCTCGGAAAAGACACGAATGGCCTCTTGGTCGGCCCGCTTCTTGGACTCGATGCGCACTTCGGCCTCGATGGCAAAACCCACGAGTCGCTTGAAGCTGTCCACAGCCGCCAAACGCACCTGCTCGGCTCCCGGTGTACCCCGGGCTTGAACGAAGAGTCCCTCGAGGATGGCGATGGCTGATTCCTCGGGCGGCGTGATGCGCACCAGCAGCACCCCTTCCTCCTCGCCCCGGCGCATGGCCAGCATCCGGTGGCTCGGGATCTTGGAGACGGGTTCGGTCCAGTCGAAGTAGTCCTTGAATTTGGCCCCTTCAGCTTCCTTGCCGGTCATCAACTTGGATCGGACCTGAGCCGATTCCCAATACAGTTCTCGGAGGCGTGACCGCGTGGCGATATCTTCACTGAAACGTTCGGCGAGAATATCCCGGGCGCCAGCCAAGGCCGCGGCCACGTCAGGCACTGATTTCTCAAGACTCACAAACGGCGCCGCAACAGCGAGTGGATCAATCGTGGCCTGTTCGTTGAAAAGCAGGTCGGCCAGCGGTTCTAAACCGGCCTCTTTGGCGATGGTGGCCCGGGTTCGCCGCTTCGGACGAAACGGAGCGTACAAGTCTTCCAGGGCGGAGAGGGTATCGGCTCCTTCCACGGCGACCTTCAGGACATCGCTCAGCAATTGCCGCTCGGAAAGCGATTTGAGGATGGCCTCGCGGCGCTGTTCCAATTCGGTCAGCTGGGCCAATCGGTCCCGAATGGATGTGATCGCCACCTCGTCGAGGCTTCCGGTCACTTCCTTTCGATATCGGGCGATGAAGGGCACGGTCGCACTCTCACCCAGCAAGCGGGCAGTAGCCGAGACCTTGGCGGCCGGGAGGTTCAACTCGGCAGCGATGCGGGCGATGAATCGATCAAGCATGACGTCAACGGGGGGCGCTGTTTAGAGCCTCCCCCCGTTTCAGGAAAGCTCCGTGTTCTCCCAATTTCGTGATTCCCTCGTTTTCTGTTGTTGGTCTCCACTTCGGCATGACTGGTCTACGGAAACCATTGGGGCGATGTGCGAAGTTTGCAGCCATCGTTGTTCTGGCTGCGTTGGGCGCTCTGCCGTTGCCCGCCCTCGAACGGGAACGACTCTTCGGGCCCGAGATCAAGACCGGCGACTACAAGCATCCGGCCAGCTTCACCGAACTGAGCAACGGCGACCTGTACACGGTCTTCTTCAGCGGCCGGGGTGAATACAAAGACAACCAGGCGGCTGTCTTCGGTTCACGATTGAAGGCAGGCACACGCCGGTGGTCGAAACCCGTTTCCATCGCCAGCAACCCGTTCCACGCGCTGGGTAATGCGGTGGTCTGGGAGGCTCCGGACCACGTGGTCTGGCTCTTTTATGTCACCCGCTACGGCGAGCTTTGGAGCGATTCGCGCATCACTGCGAAAATTTCTCGCGATGGAGCCAAGACGTGGTCCGAACCCTTTCAGGTGACCTTCGAGGCCGGCACCATGGTTCGCAACCGACCTGTCCTGCTGACAGACGGCCAGTGGTTGCTGCCGGTGTATCAAGAAATCGGTACCGACCCGGAGCTGGATGACCCGCGCAACCGTTCTTTCTTTCTCCGATACGATCCGACCAAAAGGACATGGACTGAAAGCAACCGCATTGGTTCTCGCCTGGGCAACATCCAGCCCGCACCGGCAGTCCTCCAAGGCGATCACCTGCTGGCCTTCTGCCGGCGAGGCGGGGATTACGAGGGTCGTCCGGACGGTTGGATGGTACGCACCGAGTCGCGGGACGGCGGACGCACCTGGAGCAAGGGCACCGACAGCGCGCTGCCCAATCCCAATGCCGCCGTGGATTTCTTGAGACTGAACTCCGGACATCACCTGCTGGTTTACAATCACAGCTTCACGAACCGAACCCCACTGACAGCTGCGTTGTCGGTGGATGGCGCGAAGACCTTTTCACGACGCCTCGACTTGGAGACCGATCCGAAGGGCGACTTTGGCTATCCCACCGCCTTACAGACGCGGGATGGAAAAATTCATGTCCTTTATACCAGCGATGAGCGGACGGTGGTGCGCCGGATCGTGCTGACGGAGGCCGATTTGAAATCGGGAAAATCGGCACGCTAAAAAGGGCGAGCCGTGAGGACGACACGCCGTGTCCAAGGGGGGAGGTAAACGGTCTGAAATGGTTTAAGCCCGTTCACGGTGATGGGTCTGGCTCACGGATCGCCTGAGTTTGGATCGACGACAGCGCAATGATTCCTGCATGAGCCAACTCCGGTCGTTCCGCATTGCCCACCAACCGAACCAAGGCGTGTGAGGCCTCCGGATTTCGGATGCGTTCAATGGCCCACCCCAGGGCTGCTTGGGCCGTGGCTGACGTGGTTGATGCAGATGCCTCGTCATGAAGCCGAACCAACTGTTCGACCGTGGACGAACGAGCGCCGCGGGCGAGGGTGTCGACCACCGCTTCGATGAGGTCGATATCTTGGGTTTGCACCAAGCTCATCGCCAGGGCCGCCATTTCGTCTTCGGTGGAGAACCCTTTGAAGGCCTCCCGAAGGACTTCGGCTTCTTCAGGAGACTTCGGGTTAAGACTGGCTTGAGTCACGGCTTGGATGAGGGCATCGACGGCTGCCGTTCCGCCCGAAGCGGCGATGCGGTCGGCCCACAGACCCTGCTGCTCAGGCGTGGCTGCCAGTTCGAAGCCCTGAACCAGCGATGACAGGTCCTGTAGTGAAAAGTCCGGCAATGAGAGGTCCTGGGATTCCGCATCCATCACCGATCCGATGGGTGGAGGCTCGGAAATCGGAGAAGGCGCCCACCGGGAACCGTGGCCTCGGCTTCGCGCATCAAATCCGTCGCTTAAAAAATTCGATGTGCGAACCGAATCGGATGGATGGCTTTCCATCGCACCCCCGGAGCGGTCCACATCGGTTGAATCACTCCGATCTGACACCTCTTCGGGACCCCAAGAGCGGCGCAGTCCGAGGTTCAGTCCCACGATTAGACCCAACAAAATGAGAATAGCTTTGGTGGAGTTCATGGCATTCGAGGCAGAGCGGTCGGCGTGACACTCAGAATTACTGGGTGATCTGGAGTCCGTAGGCGCCCGTCTCGGTGCCCGAGGAGCCCCGAACGAAGATATAGTAGGTCCCCGCCGACAACTTGCGACGGATGCGGAAGTTGGAGCCGACACCCAGGTCGTCGTCTTCGGCTACCGTCTGGCCAATGGCATCCCACAAGGTTCCCCGGGTATTCAGCGAACCGGTGCTGGTCAGCGACACGGTGGCGGCCTGGGACAAAACGAATCGGAAGACGTCTTGATCTTGGGCGACGTTGAGTCGGGCCGGGGTGGTCGAGGGTACCGCCACGCGCGTGGCCGTCGCCGGGGTGTTCCCCACGTCATCGGTGCTAGAGGTTCCAGAGCCGACAATAACGAAGTCATACGAAGACTCGTTGGCATCATTGTTGGAGAGGCTGACCGACGCCTGGTGGCGGCCTACCGTCGTCGGATTGTAGGTGATTTGGAATGCGGCCGAACGACCGGCGGCGACCGTGGACGGCACCTGGGTGGTCACTCGGAATTGAGCCGCGCCCGAACCGCTGAGCTGCACAGTCCCAAGGGTAAGCGTTGCCTTGCCGGTGTTGCGAACGGAGAAGGAGGTTGAGCGAGAGCCGTTACTCAGATCGACCTCACCAAAGTCGGTGCCATCGGTGGTCTTGGCTGTCAGGGCCCCATCGGGGATGGGTGTTGAATTTAAACCCAGCAACCCGATTTCCGGAGCCCCGACTGTCACTGGCGCCGCCGTCCACTTGGCGAGGACCGTATAGGAGCCCTTCGATAAACCCGTGCCCGTCACTTTTAAAAAGTAGGTGCCTGCGGCCACATTGGTAACGATGAGGAAGTTGGGCGCCCCGGCGCTGTTGTTATCTTGGGCGAGGACGGCTCCCGAAGCGTTGATTAAGGTGCCTTGGACATCGTTGGTCCCGGAACTCACAAGGTTCAGTGTCACCGATCCACTGGCTTCGAGGCGAAACCAGTCTTGGTCGCTGGTGGTTTCTAGAACGCCGCGGGTGGGTGCATTCCACGCCACCGCTGTGGCCGTGGCGGCGGTGTTGCCGTGATCGTCGGTGGCTACCGAGACCGAGGTCTCGATTTGCTGCAAGATCCACGACCGGTAGTTGATCGTGTTGCCATAAATGCCCGGGGTACCATCGCGACCACAACCGTCTCCGAAACTCACCGTGCCGGCATGACGCCAACCGCCCCGACCATCGGAGACCACCAGTGGCCCGCCGCTGTCGCCCTGGCAGGTGTCCCGGCCGCCTCCGGGAACTCCGGCCGCGAGGTGGGCTTGTGACAACCCCGGATAAATCTGGGAAGCATCGGCCAAGCTGACGAGGTTCATGTCGACCTCCAACAAGATCGCCGACTGCCGGCCAGCCTCCGAGGTGGTGCCCCATCCCATGCCCTTCACCGGGGTTCCGGGAGCAACTTGGCTGGCGGCGTCCACCAGCGACAGCACTGGCACTCCGGTGAGCGGTTTAGAGAGCTTGAGCAAGGCAAAGTCGTTGACCAGGGCGCCCTTCACCGTGCTGAAGCGGGGGTGAATAATAATCTGGGAAACCGAGACCCGGGTGCCGTCGCTGGACGACTGCAAGTCATAGCCACCCACCAGCACATCGACCGAAGAGGCCGACATGTCTTCGACGCAGTGTGCCGCCGACAAGACCCACTGGGGATGAATGAGCGCACCGCCGCAAAATTGCCCTTTGGCCGGGGTTTGCCCTCGCAGGACCAGAGCGCTCATCCAGGGATACGCGCCTTTGGGTGCCGAGTGGCCACCGACGATTTTTGGCAGCGGCGAGGTGGTTGAAGAAGCGGCCATGAGGCGGCCACCGACCGGAGTTGCGTTGCTCGCCATTAAGGCCAACCCGAGGACAATCAGGCGATTGCGGAGGTGCTGGCGGAGGTGCTGACGGAGGTGGAGGTGGAGGTGGAGGTGGAGGTGGAGTGTTGAAGTCAGGAGTCTTTGAACGAGACCTTGGAGTTTCATAACGCCTCCAGCATCGGACTCCGTTGTTACCACCTGATGACGCTCAAAACATTTTATCGGACCGGGTTTTAATCTTCTAAGTGTTCCCCTTCGAAGTGTTGGCCTTCGACGTGTTAGCCTTCGACGTGTTAGCCTTCGAAACGATATCCCACCTGAGGCACGGTCTGGATGAGGCTCGGGCGGTTGGGGTTTTCTTCGATCTTGGAACGCAACGTGGTGACGGCGCGATCCACGCTGCGGTCGGTGACGGCGGCCGAGTCTCCCCAGACGGCATCGAGAATTTGCTCGCGCGTGAGTGCCCGGCCAGACTTGCGGGTGAAGAATTCCAGCAGTCCATATTCCTTGGGGGTCAATTCGATCTCCACACCCTCCCGGCTCACCCGCCGCGCTCCGCGGTCGACTTCGAGCGAACCGATGGTCACGACATCGGGAATGACCCGGCGGTGACGGCGCAACAATGCGGCGATCCGAGCCATCAATTCACCGATCCCGAAGGGCTTGGTGACGTAATCGTCGGCCCCAAGATTCAGGCCCCGAACCACTTGGGCTTCTTCACCTAAAGCCGTCAGCATAACCACTGGCATCTCGAGCCCATCGACACGAATCCGGCGGCAGACCTCGTGACCGGACAAACCGGGTAGCATCAGGTCCAGCAGCACCAAATGAGGCCGCAAGGTCCGCGCCAATTCTAACCCTTGATGGCCGTCGCCCGCCGAGCGCACCTCGTAGCCGGCGCGTTGAAGATTATCGCGCAGGCCAAAGAGGATGGCGGCGTCATCTTCGATCACCAAAATGAGTTCAGGTTTCAAGGTGCCTTTCTGTGTTCGCAGCAACCACCGGGATATGGATGGCGAAGCGGCTTCCTTCGCCCGGTGTCGTCTCCACCTCCACCTGGCCTCCATGGGCCTCGACGATGGACTTCACAATATGGAGACCCAGACCCGCACCGGTGACAGGACTCCCAGGCCCTTCAGCGCGGTAGAATTTTTCGAAGATGCGAGACCGCTGCCGAGGGTCGAAGCCGCGACCGTTGTCAGTGACCGCAAAACAGAGGGTGGAACTGGAGCGGGTAACGGTGAGTAGAATACGCTTATCGGCACCGGTGTATTTGTGGGCGTTCTCTAGCAAGTTCAACAGCGCGGTGGTGAGCGACGGAGCATCGGCCTGAATCAGGGGGAGCTCACGAGCGATCTCGGTGCGGAAGTCGCAGCCCGGAGCAGCGAATCGCGACTCGACGCTGCGCACCGCGGCCTCGACCACGGTTTCCGGGGCCGTGGGCTGGAAATCATAATTCATGCCGCCGCGTTCTAGTCGGGCGAAGGTGAGGTAGTCGTCGACCAAGCGGCCCAGTCGAAGTGTTTCACGGGAGACGACTTCCAAATAGGCCCGGGTTCGATCGGGTTGAAGATCCGGGTCGGCCACCAGGGTATCGATAAGCATCCGAATGGAAGTCATGGGGGTGCGCAATTCGTGGGAGACAGTGGTCAGGAAGTCATGGCGTACCTCAGTCAGGCGGACACGCTGCAGAAAACGGCGCACCGCCAGGATGCTCAAAACCGCTCCCAAGATCACCGCACTGGCCGCCGAGGTGATTTGGAGGGCGGCTTGTCTGCGGGCCGATCCAGCCAGCTCAGCCGTCGCCACCGAGGTATCGAGTCGCAGCGCCCAACCGGGTAACGCCACACCCATGGACGCTTGAAGATTCTCCACTCCCGAAACCGGATCGCGCTGGGATACCAATTGTGCTCGGTATCCTTGCGGCAACAGCAAGCGATTGACCTGAACCTCCAATTCTCGGTGGAGGCGCTCCCGTTGGTACAACCAGATCACACCGCCACCGGGTGCAGGGATCAGCCAGACCTCTGGCCCAGGACCATCGGCAGAAAGATGCACCGTCTTCGCGGTGGGATGTTCTCGGTCGGGCTTGCCCACCAATTCCTGAACAACCGCCAACCCGAGCACCTCGGCCGATTCGGTGGGCAAGGTGGCACGGGCCCCGAGTCGCTGGAGTTCACGCCAAAGAAATAATCGCTGACTGGCGGGCATGAGCGGGTCCGTATGCCGCGAAACTCGACGAGCCAGCGACTCGAGGGTGGGCTCGAACCGTGCATCATCTCGGGACAGTTGCTGGAGCGCGGCCAACTCAATAGATGGAAGGTACAAACGACCGGAGGGGGACCGACTTCCTTCGAGCCCTTGCTCCACCCACTGAGCGGCCAATCCCAAATAGGCATCGCCCATCGACTGCGTCAGGAGGCGTTGGTGGAACGCTCCCATCAGAGTCTCTCCCCGAAGGTCGACCTCCGGCGGATTAATTACACCGATGGCCAGCGCGGGATATAATGGCGTGCCGTCGGCAGCCAAGACCAACAACCCGTCTGGAGCCCCCTCTTGGAGCACCGCTTCTTCACCATTACCCAGGAGATCCCGGAACAACACTCCCGCCTCTGAAACCCGGGACGGAGTCCGGTGGCCGGCACGAGACGCGCGCGCCTTCAATGCGACCTCGAGTGTCCGGATGGCCTCTTCGAGCCGAAACCGGTGCAAAGCTTGCAGTTCCTGAGACCAATCTCGGCGGTCTCGATCGAGGGTGCGGACCGTGGTCCAGACCCAGGCCATCGCCGGAAGAGCGACAGCCAATCCGATGGCCAGCAACGAGACGAATAATTCGCCACGAGGCTTGAGGCGGAGACCCAAGGCGGATGGAAAGAATCGGAATACCACGAGGTCAGGGTTTCAGCAGGAAGGTATTCATAGTTCGTAGGGCTTGAGCAACTGACGCGCCCTCAGGAGATCTCCGGCACCCAACGTGGTGCGGACGGCGGCCCAATCTTCTGCCCAACGCCGGAGTCGCTGAGCACTCGGGGAATTGAGGGCGACGGGGTTGACAGGATCGACAGACTGCTTGCCTTGAGACTTCGGATCCGAGGGTTGAATCAACCGAGCCTCGATCGCACGAACCTGCTCAATGGCCGTAGACAGCAAAACCATCGGATCGCTGGAGGCATCGGTAGACTCGATGGCCTGAAGGGCCTCATCGACCCCGGTCAAGACCGCCACTAGTTGTGGTCGGATCTCCTCCGGAAAATCAGACAACCCCGACACATGCAGGGTGAAGGCACCAAAGGCACGGTTCAGCGTCCGGGAGGATTGCAGCCAAACGGCCCGGGCTTCCCGAAAGCGCCCGTCCGAAGCCCTCAATGCCACGGCGGCGGTCGATTCCTGGATCAACTTCAAGTAACCCGCTGTCAGCGATTCTTCACCCGCACGCACGACCGGATCGGCCCACCGGGCCGCCCGACCGGCCTGCCTACGAATCTCGGCTGCATCCTCCGCAACCAAGGCTCTGGACAGCCGATCGCGGCCCTCCACCACGGCCGCATTGGCGTCGTCCGGCGCAAACAGAGAATCCCGGTCGAGCATCCACGACCGGCCCGGGCTTTGCATCCACCCGGCGCGGATTCCGGCGGTTCTGGGATTCGCCAAAGACGCCTCGAGCAACTCCATTGCCCGAAGCGTGCGGTCGACCGATTGCAAGTCTTGGCCCGAGAGCTGTCGGCGCATCATGCGCAAGGCGCCCATTATTTCGCTAGCGACCTCGGTCGCGCTGTGGATTTCTGAATGCGCCAGAGCGCCATCGAGCACCAGGGCTAAGTCGCCCAAGAACAGGCGCTCATCCTGAAACCAGCTGCGGTCCGACGGATTGGACTCCGGCGACAAGAGCAGGAGGTTGTGAGAGGCCTTCTGAGAAAATGGTTCGGTATCCGGAAACTCTCGAAGCAACTTGAGGAAGAGATTCACCGCCGGAATCAGGTTGCCTTTCATTGTGTAGCAAATGCCCAAACGGTGCATCGCCTCCACCCGGATCCGGTCCGGAACATTGGGTTGTTCTAGCAGTTGCTCGTGAATGCGGATGGCACCGTTGTAATGGCCCAGAACCTCTTCCCGCCACGCACCTTCTTCCAGAGACAGTTGCAGCGGCAGCGGCGGCCCGGCCTGGAGCGAGCAAACAACCGCCCACCCCAGCAGGATCCATCCGAAAATTCTTCGATAGCTACATCGGTTTTTCATTCGACTGAGGAATCCCTGCCACAGCCCTGTTACCGCGCTATGACGGCCACGCTATTTGTCCGCATACTATGGATTTAAGCGTTCCCGCTGGCCAGCCGGCATCCGGCTCTTCAATCATGCACCTACAATGACCCCTTGGAGATGCCTAACCGCCTGCGTGTGGAGCCTGTCGTTGGGACTGACAGCGGCCGAACTGCACTTATCGTCACCGCTTGATTATCAGGTCGTTCAACGACGGACTATGGACCGCGGTACGGTCACTTTGACCGGGACCGATGGCTCGCTGGTCGATGGAGCGATTAGCCTGGAGACCCGATTTGTGGCCGACGGCCGTCCGAGCCCTTGGATCCGCAGAGATACCCCCACCTCGAAGGGACAATTCCGGTGCTCCGTGGAAATGCCCGCGGGCGGCTGGTTCCGGCTCGAGGTGCGCCAGCGGAGGGGCGACTCCGTGGTGGCCCAGACCCACATTGAACACTTGGGCATCGGCGAGGTGTTTGTGGTTACTGGACAGTCCAATTCGGCCAACCATGGCGAAGAACTCCAGAAGCCCCAGTCGGGATGGGTCACCACCTTCGACGGCATGCACTGGCGTCCGGCCCTAGACCCGCAACCCGGTGCCAGCGGCGGCGGCGGCAGCTTCCTGCCCCCCTTTGGCGACGCGCTGTCCAAGCGCTTGGGCGTCCCGGTTGGCCTCGTTGCCTGTGGCATCGGAGCAACCAGTATCCGCGAGTGGCTGCCCAAGGGTTCCCGCTTTCCCAACCCGCCGACCCTGACCCAACGGGTCCGCCGGCTCGACTCCGGGGAGTGGGAAAGTGACGGCGCGGCTTTCGAAGGTCTGGTGAGCCGCTTGACTCCCTTAGGACCCGGTGGATTCCGTGCGGTTCTGTGGCATCAGGGAGAGAGCGATGCCAACCAGGCGGATGCCTCACGGACCCTCGCCGGCGCCCGCTACCGGGAATACCTGAGCACCGTGATCCAAGAATCCCGACGACGCATTGGCTGGGAGCCGCCGTGGTTCGTGGCGCAAGTCAGCTACCATGTGCCGGGCGACGAGGCCTCGGCCGACATCCGAGCGGCACAAGCTTCTCTGTGGCAGGAAGGCATCGCCCTCGAGGGGCCAGACTCCGACGCCCTCAAGGGCCCCCTGCGAGACTCGGGCGGCAAGGGTGTGCATTTCAGCGGGCCCGGCCTTCGCGAGCACGGCAAGCGCTGGGCCGACAAGGTGGGTGCCTGGATCGCCTCACCGGCCGCGCACCGGAACTCCACGACTCAATAGGCGATGGCTCAGCGCCAA
>JARXAF010000182.1 GCA_029865985.1 Verrucomicrobiota bacterium | reverse complement strand
GGAGCTTATTGTCCCCTTGAGAAAAGAGATCGATCGACTCCAACACCCCAATCCCATGCCCTACGTCACCAGCTTCGAACGACTCGCCCGAAAAGAGGGCCGCCAAGAGGGGCGTCAAGAAGGCCGCAAGGAGGCGATCCTCGACATATTGGAAACCCGCTTTGGCGACGTTCCCACCACCGTGCGCGAGCGGATCAACGCCCTCTGCGATGAGTCCAAGCTCAAGGAATTTCTGCGCCGCGCCAGCGTGATCCCCAGCCTCGAGGAGTTCTGAGATGTCACGGCCCTGACACATTCTCGGGGCCAAGTCTTGCCTCATTACGAGCTGTGATCATCTCAAGACGCGGCATCTCAAATAGGGCTTGTCATCCATCATTGCGAACCCCCGCCCAACGAGCCGCTCGGTTGATTTCGAGATCTTGTAGACGGTGCTGACCTGGCGCTCCAGCAACGCACAAGGCTGAAGTAAGGTTGAGGAAAGTGATCCTCACCATCCGGTTCGGCCGCTTCGGTCACGCCACCTTGTGAGGCTGTTCTTAAGCCGTCCAATTTCCCAAGGAAATACTCACTGGAGGCGAGGGTCGGAATCGGGCTGTTTGGAGATAGGTGACGGTCGGACAACCAACGGCTTGCCGGGGAGAGGCAGCGGTGATCATCGATGCGAACGGATTGCTCTGCTCAGGGCTTTAGCGCCGGTCTTGCGGATCAGGCGAAGATTTCTTGCACGACACGGCCGTGGACGTCGGTCAGTCGGAAATCCCGTCCGGCGTGACGGTAGGTCAGTGCTTCGTGATCCAACCCCAACAGTGCCAGCAGCGTCGCATGGAGGTCGTGCACGTGGACCTTCTGATCCACGCAGTAGAATCCGTAGTCGTCGGTCACACCGTAACTGAAGCCCGGCTTCACGGCTCCGCCCGCCAACCACATGGTGAAGGCATGCGGGTGGTGATCCCGGCCATCGTCTCCTTGAAGGGTCGGAGTCCGTCCGAATTCGCCGCCCCACATGACGAGGGTCTCGTCCCAAAGCCCACGGGCCTTGAGATCCTGGAGCAGCGCGGCGATGGGCCGGTCCACCTCAGCGGCCAAGCGACCATGCTCCCGGGTCAGATCCGAGTGCTGATCCCAATAGCCGTGGCTCGCTTGGACAAAACGCACTCCGCGCTCGCTGAACCGACGCGCCAGCAGGCATTGACGGGCGAAGGACGAGGTCTTGGGATCATCCAAGCCGTACAGCTTGCGGGTGGCTGGCGTCTCCCGATCTATATCCATGGCCTCCGGAGCCTCAGACTGCATGCGGAACGCCAATTCAAAGGCTTCGATCTGGGCTTCCAAAACCGCATCGGTTCCCACCGAAGTCAGGTGATCGCGGTTCATCTCACCCAGCAAATCCAGCTGAGCCCGCTGGGTCTTGGCATCGCCGTTGGGATCGTGGAGGTAATGGATGGTGGCCCTATCCACCGGCACTCCACCGCCGATGGGCGTGCCCTGATGGACGGCCGGCAGGAAGGCGCTCGACCAATTGCCCACACCGCCATGCCCCAGCGTCGGGTTGATGGTGATGAAGCCCGGAAGGTTCCGATTCTCGCTACCCAATCCGTAGGTGATCCACGAACCCATGCTCGGTCGCACCACGGTGTCGGAACCCGTGTTGAGCTTCAGCAACGCGCCGCCGTGCGCTTCGTTGGTCCCATGAATCGACTTGATGAAGCACAAGTCATCGGCTCGGGCCCCGACCAATGGAAAGAGGTCGCTAATCATCGCACCGGATTGGCCGTAGGGCCGGAATTCCCACGGAGAACGGCGCAAATTGGAAGTCTTGGCGAACTGGATCCGGGGTTTGTCGAAGGGCAACGGCTTGCCCGAATCCTTCAAGAGCCGAGGCTTCCAATCGAAGGTATCCACATGCGATGGCCCGCCATGCATGAACAAGAAAATGATCCGCTTGGCCTTGGACCGAAACAGCGGAGCCCGGGCCGCCAACGGGTTGCGCTGAATCTCCGAACCCCTTGCGCGCAAACCCGGGGACATCAATCCCATCAGGGCGAGGTTGCCGAAGCCGAGCGCGGAACGACGCAGGAGTTGGCGTCGTGACATCCGTGAGTGCATGGCTGGGTTCATGGGAATCAATCGCGGTACTGGAATTCAGAACTGGCCAGGAGCACCTGGCACCAAGCCAGCCACCGATCTGCAGAATCCGGTGCGGTGGCCGTGGTTCCCGGTTTGGACAAAAACGCGACCGCGCGGCCCTGCTCCGCATCGGTCGGCAACCGACCGAGAACCCGCTCATAGGCGAGGCTCACCCGTTGCTGCACGGTTCGTTGCTCCACCGATCGGACATCCGATGCCAACGCACCCGCCTGATCCTTGACCCAGGGACTGTTGATCCAGAAGAGCGCCTGATGGGACACCACCGTGGGAGTGCGCCGCGACACCCCGACACTGGGATTGGCGAAGTCAAAGAGGGTAAGCAAATCATAGACACGGTCGCGCACCACCGGCAGGTAGAGGGTGCGACGCCGAGAGGTTTCAGAGACCGTGTCCTCCGGCGTGTATTCGTCATTCGCCCACGCGACCAAGCTCCCCCCCATCGAGCGATCGAGGCGTCCGGATACGGCCAGCACACCGTCGCGAATCATCTCCGCCTCCAACCGTTGTCGGGGGTAGTGCCAAAGCCATCGGTTTTCCGGATCGGTATCGATGCCTTTCGGATCGCCTTGGATGCGGCCGGCCTGCCGCCAGGTGGCACTGGTGAGGATCTGGCGATGCAGTTGCTTGAGGTTCCAACCACTGTCGACAAAACCCCGCGCCAACCAGTCCAGCAATGCGGGATGCGTGGGAACATCCCCGCGCACACCGAAATTATCGGAACTGCGGACCAACCCGTTTCCAAAGTGAGCCTGCCAAACCCGATTGACCAAAACCCGCGACGTGAGTGGGTGATCGGGCTGGGTCAACCAGCGAGCCAGTTCCAGACGACCACTTTGTGATTCTGGAATCACCGGAGCCTGACTCACTCGGATGGCTTTGGGGAAACCGCGCGGCACCGGATGAGCCGCCAATTGAAGATGGCTGCCCCGGATGTGTACCGGCAAATTCGCCACCGTCCCTTCTTCCACGGACAGCGCAAATTCAGGAGCTCCCGGATCTTGCCGCTTCAAAGCTTCCCGTTCTTGTTCTTTCTGCGAAAGGGCATCTCGGACGGCTTGCGGGTAAAAGGGCTTGGGATCCTTCGGCAAGGCGAGAACTCCATCTGCACCAAAAACTGCTGCACGCGCCTCGGCCCATTCGGCTTCTCGGCGCTCAGAGTCGGTCAAGTGGTCGAAGTCCAAGCGAAGCAACGCCGGCCAATCGCGGGTACGTTCCGGCGAGTTGTACGCTTCACTGACGCGCTCCGCGGTCCAAACCTCGTCCGACAAAACCACTTCGTCCAAACGCCCCTTGAAGTGGACATGCCCATCAGGCCGCTGACCCACTGAAAAACGCCCGGATCCCGCCACGCGGGGTTTGCCGACCTCGACTTGCCCAGCGGACTTCCCATCCACGAACAAGCAGAAGAGTTTGCCGTCGTAGGTGGCCACCACTTGATGCCACTCCCGCCGCTTGATGGCCTGCGTCGCCCGAAGGGAAACCACCCGCTCCGGGCCACCCCCAATGTTCAGGTAGGCCATGGGATGCTTCCCATCGAGCAGTAGCGCGTAATGTCCCTCGGCCCATTCGTTGTCGTTCTTGGACACCAACCACCGACGCGCATCCCCTTCCTTGCCGAACTCGTCGGCATACACCCAGGTCTGAAGGCTCCATTGATTGGGCTCGAGATCGGGGCTCGAGGGGCGATTGATGTGGTTTCGGCCATCGGCCTGAAAACCGAATCCCACCCGACCTGAAGCCAACTGAACCCCAGTCGACTTGGAATCGTTGCCGGCGCGTAGCGGGGCCATCCAGGATTCGCGGGCTGCCGCATCCTTCGCCAATTCCTCAAGGGTGCGACGGACACCCGGGGTCGGCGATGGACCCTGCCACCATTGCTTCCAGCGCCCTTCGAGACTGTTGGTCGCCACCGACCTGGAAACATCGAGCCACAGCGGGAGTTCACGGGCCAACAGGCCTTGCCACTCGCGCAGCAGTTCGGCATCCGCCGCACGGACTGCTTCATCGTACTCCTTCTGAAACCGGCTCATCGACGCCTTGTGAGCCTCGATGGCTGACATGCGTAGGCTGCTCGTGATGCGCCGCTCGTTGAACTTCGAGACAAAGGCCAAATTCTCCAGCGTCTTGGTGCTGCGGAAAATCCCGGCCATGGCGTAGTAATCTTGGGCACTGATCGGATCGAATTTGTGATCGTGGCAGCGGGCACAACTCATCGTCAGACCGAGAAACGCCCGACCAACGACGTCGATTTGCTCGTCCACCATGTCCATCACCAACTTGGGCTTGTCCTGTTCGGCCAACATCTTGGGACCCAGCACCAGAAACCCGGTGGCCATCCACCGATCAAACACTTGGGATTCCGGGACGCCCTTTCGATCGAGAAGGTCTCCCGCCAACTGATCGACGACGAATTGGTCGTAGGGTTGGTTGGCATTGAATGAGCGGATTACCCAGTCGCGATACCGCCAGGCATTGGCCATCACCTTGTTCTCGTCCTGACCATTCGTGTCGGCATAGCGCGCCAGATCGAGCCACCAACGCCCCCACCGTTCACCGTAAGCGGGCGAAACCAAATAACGGTCGACCATGCGCTCGAAGGCTTCCGGAGAAGTATCTGACAGGAAGGTAGCCACCTCGGCGGGCGTGGGAGGAAGGCCTGTGAGATCCCAGGCCACTCTCCGAATCAAGGCACGCTGCTGAGCTTCTGGAGCCCTATGCAGCCCCTGCGTGCCCAAGGCCGCATCAATGAACCGATCGATCGGATTCGCTGAAGCCACTGTTCCAACAGTCGGCGGTGGAATGGGTGGCAACTGAACCGGTCCCAACGACCACAGTGATGCAGCACTCGTTTGAGCGCCGTGCGCGCCCCGACTACTGATCAGCAACAGCAGAACCACCCAGCACCCCAATGGCTTCCACCAACAACCTTTCAGCGCCCAACCGGCGCTTCTAGTACCTGAAATGGAATCCCTGAGATCCATGAAACTCTTTGGAAACTATGTGACGCATTTCCCTTCTCGGCCAAGCACCGTCTGCACTCCCGATGGGTTCACGTTCATCCAAAACAAAGATTCTCCAAACAAGCCTGACCACGAGTATGGATGTGCCTTGATCTGTGGACTGGATCGGCTGAGCGTTGCCTAACTCGAATCCAATTCAATCCCATGCCAAAGCCCCTCCGCCTCGGAATCATCGGTACCGGTTTCATCGCAGACGTCATCGCTCAGGCGCTGAAAGGGACCTCGGAGGTGACCTTGAATGCGGTGGCCAGCCGTCGGATGGAAACAGCCTCAGCGTTCGCTTCGCGCCACGGATCGGTGCCGGTGTTCGAATCTTGGGAAGCGCTTATCACCTCGGGGACTGTGGATGCCGTCTATGTGGCCACACCCACCTCGGCTCGGGAATTCATCTGCGTGGCAGCTGCGGCTCAAGGGTTGTCCGTCCTCGCCGACAAGCCTTTCCTCAATTCGGAATCGCTCAAGCGCATCACCGAGGCCTGCACACAAGCCAAGGTCGCTTTCCTCGACGGAACGCACTTCACCCACCATCCGCGGACTCAAACGGTTCGCGAGGCCTTGCCTGAAAAAACCGGTCCGCTGCAGGGATTGCGAACGTCATTTTTCTTCCCGGCCCTCGACCGCAACAATATCCGGTTGCAGCCCGAAAAGGAACCCACCGGAGCCATCGGGGACATGGCCTGGTACTGCATGCGGGCCATCGTCGAATACTCTGGCAGTGATGCGGCCGTGGCCGAATGCCGGAGCTGGGCACAACGCGACGAGGTAACCGGTGGGTGGATTCGCGGGACTGGTTTTATTCGGCTGAGCGATGGATTCACCGCCACCTGGGATGCTGGCTACACGGTAGGCGCCTGCCTCATGGATCTCGATTTGATGGGCACAAACGGCGTGATTTCCATCGACGACTTCGTGCTCGATTGGGACGGCGGCTTCGGCAGCCCTGACACGACCCGCCCTGTCGGCTTCACCCATCGATTCGGCATGGCCAATCCCGCCACGTGGGTTCGCACTGAAACCCCTTCGCCCAAGCGTCAATCCACCCAAATGCTCGAAGCGTTCGCCCGTCTGGCCCGGAATCCCCAAGGCCCAGAGGTGGCCGCGAGCATTCGCCGGAGCCTGCGAACCCAAGAACTGGTCGATGCTCTGGTGGCTTCTTTGCGCGATTGATCCGGTAGACCGGCGGGTTTCCCGCCTTTTATTGATTCCTACCCATGCATGCAAAAATCCAGGCCCTGATCCAACGCTACCAACTGGAACCGCTTCCGGTCGAAGGCACTCTCTTCGTCCAGTCCTACCGGACGTCCTTGGAACTCCAGCCAGGGCGGCCAGCTGGAACCGCGATGATCGGACTCTACTGTGAGGAACCCTTGAGCCACTCGCTCTTCCATCGACTCACCCTCGATGAAGTGTGGCACTTCTACAGCGGTGACCCATTCCGCTTAATCCTCTTGCGCCCAGATGGAAGCACCGAAGACGTGGTTCTCGGACCGGATCCCACCCAAGGACATCACTGTCAGTATGTCGTACCGGCCGGAGTCTGGCAGGCAGCTCATCTCATCGCAGGAGGGCTCTATGCGCTTTACGGCTGCACCTTGGCACCCGGATACATGCCCGACATCTTTGAAGGCGGAACCCGATCCTTGCTTTCGGCCACCTACCCGTCCCGCCAGTCGGACATAGAACGGTTTGCGTGTCCGGATCATGAAACCCGAATGCCCGAGTAACCTAGGAGTTCTCACGAACATCGAACGGTTTGTGCTCATTGACCCCGTCTGGAATTCCGAGACCTTCTCGGGACCGTTCCATTCAGGACCGATTCCCGATAAACTGACCGAGGTCAGGTGGTGGGAGTAAAGGCCTCCATCGGTCCGGTCCTCATATGATTGCCTGCAAGGAACGCTGGATTTCGACAATGGTCTGGTCGGTCGGTCTGTGGCTGGGAGTGTCTGCTCTTGCGGTCGAACTGCCGTCCCGAATCCACACGGCCGAGTCATCGGTTCGGCCCAAGGCGATGGCCGTGAGTGCCTTGAGGGGCCTCACTCCTCAGGTGAGTCTTCGACTGGCAGCACCCGACCTCTCCGTTGTTCAAGCTGAGGACGTGTTGAGCCTCCAGCACGATGCCAAGGGACGGGCCCGTGTTGGCATTCGGCGCTTGCTCACCGACCCTATCCGACTGCTCGGCGCCAAGTCCGCTTGGACTCTTCTGCCGGATGGCACGCGGGTGTGGAGTGCCCGCCTGGAGTCTGAAGAGGCTCTAGGCATTCGGGTTCGCTTGGAATCCACCCGCCTGCCCGCCGGAACCGAACTGCGTGTCTTCAATGCCGATGATTCCTCAGAGATCCAAGGCCCCTTCAATGCCGAGACTCTGGGGGAGCGGGATGGTTTCTGGACGCCCAGCATCTTTGGTTCGGCGGTGATTCTGGAGGTCCGTGTGAGTCCGGATTCCAACCTCCCCTCGTTTCGCATCACCGAACTCACCCATCGGTATATCCGACTCGGGGAAGACACAGCGGGCAAGGCTGGCACCTCCACCGCGTCCGCCAAGACCGCAGCCAGTTGCAACATCGACGTCAGTTGCGAACCCGCATGGGCCACCACGTCTCATGCCGTGGCCGGACTCGGGACGGTCGGCGTGATCGGCGAACTCTTCTGCACAGGGTGTCTCTTGAACGATCTCAACGAATCACCCAAGACGGACTATTTTCTCACGGCCGCCCATTGCATCACCAGCCAGGCCGAAGCCGATTCCACCGAATTCTATTGGAACTACCAAACTGCCAACTGCAAGGGCGCCATACCCAATCCCTCAACGGTTCCCCGGACCGTCGGTGGTGCCAGCATCCTCTCGACCAAAAGTCGAGGCAGCGGTAACGACCACTGCTTCATGCAGTTACGGGGCACGGTTCCTAGCGGTGTCACGTATGCCGGATGGAATTCCGATCCTCCGGCCCCGGGAGAAGCATTGGCTGGCATTCACCACCCCCAGGGGGATTACAAACGCATCAGCATCGGAGTCACCCAAGGCGAGAACACCAATTTTCGCACCGTGCGATGGACCCGCGGAGTGACCGAGGTGGGCAGTTCCGGTTCTCCGCTCTTCAATGCGAAGCAGCAGGTCATTGGTCAGCTCTATGGCGGAGATTCGGATTGCTCCAATCTCGATCCGTCCCAGCAAATCGATGAGTACGGCCGATTCAATGTCACCTTCCCCACGGTCCGTCGATGGCTGCTGAACGAACCAGTGACCCTACCCGCCAACGACAATTTCTCGGCAGCCCAGACGCTGTCGGGAGATCAAGGATCCATCGCCGGCAACACGGCCAATGCTTCCCGGGAAACCGGTGAGCCCGACCACGGTCAGGGCGGCGGGCGAAACTCGATCTGGTATCAATGGACGGCCTCCTTCTCGGGCGTGGTCACCTTTGAGACGGCCGGGAGCGATTTCGACACCACGCTTGGAGTCTATCAGGGCAACGCCGTGAACCAATTGCTTCGCATCGCGGGCAATGACGACTTCGAACTCGGACAAACCTCAAGTCGGGTCGGTTTTCTGGTCACGACGGGAACCCGATACCACATCGGCGTGGATGGACGCGATGGAGCCCAAGGCGGTCTCCAACTGAGCTGGCACCCCGGCGGAACGGCGACGCCACCTCTGAATGATCTGTTCACCGATGCAGCACGTACAGTGGGATTCGGCGGCGTTTACCGGGCGTCCAACCGCGGATACACCCGTGAGCTACTGGAGCCCGCCCATGCTGGAGGCTCGGGGCAACGGTCGGCGTGGTGGCGCTGGACCGCCCCCATTTCCGGGCCAACCGTCATCAACACGCTGGACAGCAGCTTCGACACGCTGCTGGCCGTCTACATCGGCAATTCCGTTTCCACATTGCGGCGGGTGGCCGAGAACGACGACATCGATCCGATCCTCGACAACGTCCAAAGCGAAGTGAACTTCGGCGCCAGCGCCGGCGTGACTTACTACATCGCCGTGGATGGCTTTTCTGACGGGATCATCCAAGAGGACGGAAACATCCGGTTGGACATCTCCCAAAAAGGCGGTCAACCCACTGGCAACAACCAGTTCGCCGATGCCACGACCCTGACAGGGGCTCAAGGGGTGGTCACCGCCAACAATCTTCGGTTTACCCGCGAAAACGGTGAACCTTCGCACGGCGGCGTGCGGGGCAGTCGATCCGCTTGGTGGCAGTGGACAGCTCCGAACGACGGCACTGTCCGCTTCGAAACCACAGGCACCGCTTTTGACACCCTGTTGGCCGTTTACACCGGAGATTCGGTCAATGCCTTGAAACTCGTCATGGAGAACGACGACATCGTCTCCGGTGATGTGTGGCAAAGCCGCCTGGAATTTGTAGCAAAGAAAGGCACGTTGTATCGCATCGCCGTCGACGGATTCTATGACGCAGGACCACCCGCGACCCAAGACGAAGGAAATATCCGACTCGCTTGGGAGCAGACGGTTCCCGTGCAACCCTTCTCATTGACGGCGTCTCGGGCTAGCGACGGCCGGTTTGAAGTCCGTCTGATGTCCCTGTCGGGAATACGGTACGCGCTGGAACGGACAACAGACTTATTGCAGCCGTCAGCCCAATGGACCCGCATCGCCACGGCGGATGGCAATGGTTCTGAACTCATCCTCCAAGACACGATTCAACCGGGATCGCAGGCCAGCTACTTCCGAGTGGTGACAGTTCCCTGAATGAAACAGACGGACCCTTAGTGACTCTTCCCCCAGTGAATCGCTCTGGCCACCCATCGAATCCGACGACCACCGTCTCTCCGTTCCGTCTGCTGCTGGAAATCAACGCCCTCTCGCTCGGACGCAAGGTGTTGGCGCTCCGCCAGAAATCACGCCTCTGGGTGGGTGTCATCGGGGTCTTTCTCGTGGGCTATGCGGTCATGGCCTACGCCCTCTTCCACCAAGGGCTGCAATTCCTTTCCCGCTTCCCTGGACTCGGGGGCCTGCTGGTGGAACGACTGATCTTCCTGCTCTTCGCCTGCCTCTTCGGCCTGCTGCTGCTGAGCAACCTCATCATCAGCTATTCCAACTTCTTTCGGAACCGGGAGTCGGAGTTCCTCCTGCCCCTACCCATCCCACCGGAGGTCATCTTCCGATGGAAGTTTATCGAATCGGTCTTGCTGGCCTCCTGGGCCTTTCTGTTCTTGATCGCACCGCTGCTCCTGGCCTACGGGCGTGTATCGCGGGTTGATTGGCATTTTTATCCCATCACCGGATTTCTGGTGACCCTCTTCATCGTCCTGCCCGGGGTGGCGGGATCGGGCTTCTCCCTCTTGCTTGCCCGATATCTCGACCGGCGTTTGTTTCAGTCACTCCTCCTGAGCGGACTCACCTTGCTGATTGGCTTTTTCTTCTGGCGCACGCAACCGACGGTGGTGACCGAAGAGATGCTGCTCGAGAACCGGGTGCTAGTGGTGATCGACCGACTTCTGGACAACACCCGTATCGTGCAGTTCCCGTTCCTGCCCAGTTATTGGCTCAGTTCGGCGATGCAGAATTGGATCGAAGGAGCCTTCCGCAGCGCAGTTTTCTACGGAGGCGTTCTGCTCAGCTACACGTTGTTTTTCGGATTGGTAGCCATGACCCGATTCGGCGCCGTCCTCTACGAAGCCGCGAGTTGCGTGCGCAGTCGTGGATCCATTTTGGGACACTGGAAGTGGTTGCAACGGTTCAACCGCTCTGCTGGCAAGGCCGCATCCGACCGAAGCCTGTTGGAGCGCTGCGTCGAAGCCATTCCCGGCCTCCCTGGCGATGTGGGGACCATCTTGGTGAAAGACATACGGGTCTTCTGGCGTGACACGACCCAATGGGGGCAAACCCTCATGCTGTTCGGTTTGCTCACGGTCTACCTGATGAACCTGCGGAACTTTTCTCGGCAATCGGATTCTGCCTTCTGGGTCGCCATCACCAGTTTCCTCAATCTCGGAGCCTGTTCACTGAACCTCGCCACCATCACCACTCGGTTTGTCTTCCCCCAATTCTCTCTCGAAGGCCGGCGGGTTTGGCTCATGGGCTTGGCACCGCTGGGGCTGGCGCGAGTGGTGTTGTGGAAATTCATCACGGCTTCGGTCCTGACAGGAATCCTGACCCTGAGTCTGACTCTCCTGAGTTGCCAGATGCTCCACCTCGACGCTGCGCACACGGTTTACTTCGCCATCGCCATTTGCGTGATGACCCTCGTGTTGAATGCCTTGTGCGTGGGCTTGGGAACGCTTTATCCGAACTTTGCCGAGACCAACCCCGGCAAGATCGTCAGCGGATTCGGTGGCACCTTCTGTCTGGTCCTGAGTTTCGTGTACATTCTCGGCTCGGTCCTGCTGCTGGCGTTCGGTAGTCCGTGGGGATGGCGTGGCGAAGAACCGGACAGCCTCCGTGCCGGCATCACCGGCGTGCTCTTCGCGTTCATTTCTTTGGCGACCGGCGGGATCCCCCTGCGCCTGGCATTGCATCGCGCACGCACCATGGAGCTTTAAAAAGTCCGACTGCGAAGCCCTGCTTCTTGGGCCAAATTCCAGACCAAACCCGGCCTGCATCATCCCGAGAACAACCCCATCAGAACGTGAACGCACCCAGAAAGGATCGGACTGAAAACTTGACCCTGAGTTGGAGCGCATGATTTCATTCCGGCCCAGCGGAGAGGTGGCCGAGTGGCTGAAGGCGCTGGTTTGCTAAACCGGTTTACGGTCAAAAGCCGTAACGGGGGTTCGAATCCCCCCCTCTCCGCCAGCTTTTTCATCCCAGATACTCTATTTCCTGACACTTGAAGCCAAGTTGACGCTTGAAGCCAAGTTCTCAGGGATTTTTCGCGTTCTGCTGGTGCCGCATCTCGTCCAGCACCTGGATCCCAGCGATCCCTACAAAGCCCTCGAAGCTCAGTCTAATGGCGTCCCTAAAGTAGTGCTCTGCTACTGCAGACCCGCCCCCATGTTGATTCCGCCCGGACCGGAGGTGTTTTCGGTCGGAAACCAGAAGCGCTTCTTCTTTTCGGCAGCGATGCTCTGGGGTTGGTTCATCCTCTCCACATGACCGTCGGACATGATGTAGTGGCCACGCTTATTGTGGCGGATGGTCAGGGTATGGCTGCCGAAGGTGGGGCCGGCTTGTCCGGAATAGTCATCTTTGGCCATCACGGCCTCCATCAAGAACATCGTCTGGGCCGGTGCGATGAAGGTGCTGGTTTCCTCTTCATGGCATAGACCGCAATTCATGGCATAGCTGTAGTCACGCTTACCCTTGCGGCCCGGAGGGCCTCCCACGGCGGGCACGGTGATTTTCTTGTTCGATGACAGATCCCGTTGGTCGGTCGGACACAAATACACCGCCTTGGCGCCCACGTACGGAAAGAGCTTTCCGGTGGTGAGATCGCCGACCTTGACGCACAACCAATTGCGGAACGATGGCATGTGTCCGCGGTTGTCCGGCGTGTACAATTGGGCTGCCAAACCCATCTGACGGCCGTTTGAAAAACAGACCACACCGCGGGCCGATTCCTGACTCCGGGCCAGCGCCGGCAGCAAAAGCCCCGCGAGGATGGCGATGATGGCGATCACGACCAACAACTCGATGAGAGTGAAGGCTCTTTTATGCACTCGGGCAGAATAGGACACCGGGCTTTTCATCGGGCTTGGGGAATCATTTGTGACTAACCCTCTGAATCAGGTTCCACAAGGACCAATCGAAGGAACGTCAATAAGCCCCCCCGCAGACTCGCTGATTGGGGACCGAACGTTTGACACGGTTTGCTCGTGCATGGGTTGCCGGATCATAGTCTTAGGATGGGACGCAAGACTCCCATCAAGGCGGCCAAAGCAACTACGGCGACACCGGGCCATCGGCCCCATCGCAGGAGCGAAAAGGTAAGCGCCAAGATCACGAGAGATACCCCGTCCCAGGATCCTTGGACCGTGACCACCGTCGCCGCACCCAGTTTCCAAGCCAGATTCAGGATCATTCCCACCACGCCTGCTGAAACCACACCCATCCATTTTCCCCAAGACTTCAACCCCTGCAATCGCTCGACCCAAGGCGCACCCACAAAAATCCACAGGAAGCTGGGGAAAAATGTCGTCCACGACGTGATGCCTGCACCGAGAATGCCCGCCACGATGGGCGACAAGGATCCGGGATGGTGCCATGCCCCGAGGAAGCCAATGAACTGAAGAACGATGATGAGCGGACCCGGCGTGGCTTCCGCGAGGGCCATTCCAGCCATCATCTCGGAACCTGAAACCCAATGGAAGCGCTCGACCCCTTGTTGTGCTACATAAGGCAGCACCGCATAGGCTCCACCAATGGTGACCACCGAAGCCCCGCTAAAAAAGATACCTTCTTGAACGAGCACATGCCGGACTCCGAACGCGAAGGCTGCCAAAAGCACTGGCAACCACCACAAGGCGACGCAAACCAGGAACACGCGAACCGAGCTCCGCATCGTGGAAAATGGCGCCCCGGAATGCTCCACCGATTGGCGCAGATCCTCGGCCGGAATTGAAGGGACTGCTTCAGGCATTAGACGCCGCCACAAGATACCTGCCAGAAACACCGACAGCAGCAGCAGCGGAAACGGCCATCCCTGGTGGATCCCGATCCACGTTCCCAAGGTCATAACCCAGTGCCAACGGGAGCGAAGCCACCGCTGTGACAATCGGATCACCGCCGCCCCCATCAGAGCCACAACCGCTGGTTGGACTCCTTGCAGGGCGGCACTCACCCACGGAACAGCACCCCAGATGGCGTATCCCCAACTCAGGATGAGCAAGAGGGCCGCCGCCGGCAGAACAAAGAGTGTGCCAGCCACCACGCCTCCCCGGGTACCATGCAGCCACCACCCCAGGTAGGTGGCCAACTGCTGGGCCTCAGGCCCCGGCAGCAGGACACAGAATTGCAGCGCGTGTTGGAACCGCTGGTCATCGACCCAGCGGCGATGCTCCACCAACTCCTCGTGCATGAGCGATATCTGCGCAGCGGGTCCGCCGAAGCTGAGGCAACCGATCTTCAACCACAGTCGGCAGGCCTCGCGGAACGAAGGCCGAATGAGTGGATCATGGGGCAACCCCGTGGGCAAAAGGCTCGGATCTGGGGAGATCATTCGACGGGCTTTGGAACGGAGCGTAAGACAAGGGAAACCTCATCAAACCATGTGAAGCATTACTCGACGCGTCCGGGCGGGCGAACACCAGATCCAACGCGTTGGAGTCGGCGGTCGCCGAGTTCTTCCCGGGCTCCTTCGGCCAAGGCCAACAATCGATCCCGGACTTCGGGGTAATCGGCGATGACGTTCACGCGTTCCGCCGGATCCTGCCGCAAATTGTAGAGTTCGGTGCCCACGGCCAGCCGCTGATACGGAGCCGGCACGCCGTTGGTCCCACCGGGTTTTCCGCCCAAGGTCTGGGAAGTGTGAGGAAAGAAGAGTTTCCAGTCGCCACTGCGGACAGCCAGCAAGTCTCCCTGATTGTAGTAAATGAAATAGGCCGCGTGAGGATGGGTGGCACCGCGATCCCCTCGTAAAATAGGCCAGACATCGAGACCGTCGATCTTGCGGGGCGGCAGGGCTGCACCAGCCAAGCGCGCCACGGTCGGCAACACATCGATGGTCATGAGGGGAATGTCATTGGTGCACCCTTGGGGAATACGACCTGGCCATTGCATGACGCAGGGAACCCGGATGCCGCCTTCGAAACTGGTCCCCTTCCCTTCACGAAACGGCCCGGCACTACCGCCGTGTTGGCCGTAGCTCAGCCAGGGTCCGTTGTCGGAAGTGAAGATGACGAGGGTGTCCTTCTCCAAACCATTGCGCTTCAGGGCCTTGAGCACCTCGCCCACCGACCAGTCGATTTCTTCGATGACGTCACCGTAGAGTCCCTGTCGTGAACGTCCGGCGAAACGCGATCCGACGAAGATCGGCACATGGGGCATGGAATGGGCCAAATAGAGGAAGAAGGGCGCGCGGGCACTGCGTTGGATGAATGAGACCGCTCGCTCCGTGTAGCGGCGAGTCAACAGTGACTGGTCGGGAGTCTCCTCAATGACCCGATCCCCTTCGATCAGCGGCAATGGCGGATAGGTCCCCTTGGCGGCATTGCCATTCTGCGGCCACATATCATTGGAATACGGCAGACCGAAATACTCATCGAATCCCTGACGGGTCGGCAGCAGTTCCGTCGGGCGGCCTAGATGCCATTTGCCGACGATGGCAGTGGCGTATCCGCGGGGTTTGAGCACCTCGGCGAGGGTCATCTCCTCCGGATTCAGTCCGATCTTCTGGTTGGGTCCCAGTGCTCCGTGGATGCCGATACGGTTGGCGTAGCAACCGGTCAAGAGGGCAGCCCGCGAAGCCGAACACACGGCCTGCGCCACGTAGAACGAAGTGAACCGAGTTCCGCGCCGAGCGATGCTGTCGATGTTCGGAGTGCGAATTTTCTTCGCCCCGAAGCAACCCACGTCACCCCACCCCAAATCGTCGCAGTAGATGAGGACCACGTTCGGGGGACGCTGTTCCTTCGCCAGCGCCGTCGATGCCCAAGCACAGAACGCGATCCAGAACGGGAACCAGCACCGGGAAATCATGGCTCTATCTTTTCGAAACCCGAACAACCTGGGAAGTGCCAATGGCAAGCCTCCGGCCCGCACACGAATTGAGAAAAACCCAACACAGACCCAGGAGAGCCCGCCTTTACCGCCTTGCCTGTGCTCGGCCGATGATCAGAACATTTCGGCTCATGCCTCACTTGATGTCACTCGCACAGCCCTTGCGAATATTCGGCCTGGCCTGCGCACTGGTCCTTGAGGCCTTGGCCGAAGGAGTTCCTGACGTCCTGCAGACGGTTTCGGCCGCCGTGGAAAACTTCCGACCCTCCGGAGGCGTGGCGCAGACGTTCACCGCGGGCATGAATGGACGTCTTCTGGCCGTGGTGCTCGATGGAAGCAGCAACAACGCTCGGGAAGACCGCTCACTTCAGGTGGAGATCCTTGAAGTGGATCCCGCCAACCTGAAGCCGAACACCAACAGCCTCGCGTTAATCCAAACAACTCTCGCCGCCGCGCGTGCAGCCTCAGGCAATGGACTCCTCCGTTTTGATTTCTCCACGAACCGGATCCAACTCTTGGCGGGCCGACCTTACGCGATCGCTTGCCGCTTCGTTGCTCCCGGCACCGAGGAAATGTCGCTGCGGTCTTCGTATCTTGACGTCTCGCCTGGCGGTCAACTCTGGCGACGGTCAGGCGTCAATTGGGTACTAGCTCCTTCTCCGGCCGGCGGCCCCGTGGGCCAGGATCTGGTGATGACGACTTGGATGACTCCGACGGCTGCTCCAACGGTGGCGATCCGGTCGCCGGAGGGGTCGGCCGTGTTCGCACCCGGCGCTGGGGTACCCATCCTCGTGGAGGCCGCTTCGGACTCGAACATTCTCCGGAGCGTCACCTTCTACGCCAACGGATTGGAACTAGGAGTCTGTTCGGCACCTCCCTTCGAGTTCACCTGGACGAATCCGCCCACGGGCAACCACATCCTGCAGGCCAGTGTCCTGGATGCCGACGGACAGGTCACATGGTCGACCCCGGTCAGCATTCTTGCAGACCTCGATGCCACTGCGCTGCCGCGGATCCGGGTCGAGGACACCGCCTCACCCGAAGGCAACTCAAGCCTCCCGCCCTTGGTTTTTCCAATCACTCTTTCGACACCGGCGTCGGAACCAATCACCGTGCGATACCGCACCCGCGACCGTTCCGCCATCGCCGGAGTGGATTACCTCGCGACCTCGGGCACGCTGACCTTCACCCCGGGGCAGACCCGAGCCTCGATCTTCGTCCGCATGTTGGGCGACTTCCGCGACGAGGCTTCGCGTGAAGTGTCCCTGGAGCTGATGTCTCCCGATGGAGCGGTGATCGATCGTCCCTCGGCGATCGGTACGCTCATCGACGATGAACCCGGCACCGGAAAACCCGCCACCTACCGATGGTCGACATTGCCCGACAGGGTCGTGCCGGGTGTACCCTTCATCGCCCGTTTGACGGCCCTCGACCCGTCCGGGGCATCCGTGGAGACGATTCACGGGAACGTCGGCATCGGCGTGCTGTCTGAGATTGCTTCCCCTGGGCTGTTCTTGGGAGAAAGCGAACCTTCGGCAACCACAACCGACGGAGGATTCTCCGCCGGCTACCGCTTCCGTCCCAAGGTCGATATCCTAGTCACTCACCTGCGCACCCGAGGTGGTTCGAAGGTCACGATCTGGACCGAACAAGGGCGCTCGGAGGCTTCAGCGTCCTTCCCGAAGGCCCCTCAAACTTGGCAGGAGTCCGAATTGAGCATTCCCCTACTTCTCAAAGCCGGCAGCTTCCACCGAATCATCCTCCATGCCGGACACGGACCCCTTCCGTACGGAGGCGGAGGGATCGAGGGATTGGACTGGGTGGAACAATGGGGACTCTACGAAGGGCCCGGAGACGCTTTCCCGAGTCAGCCCAGCCAGACTCGAGTATTGGTAGACTTCCGCTTCACCCCGGTAAGAGAAGTCAGCGACCTGCTCCTGCCATCCCAGGCCACAGGGTTCAGCCAGGGAACCTGGGAGGGCTCATTGACACTGAAAGAACCGGCACCGCGGATCCACCTCTTCGTCCGAGACCTGGTCGGCAACACAGGGGTATCCCGAAGGCTATCGCTGCCTGTGCCCACATTTTCCATGAAGGTCGATTCGAGCCTTCCGGGCCCTGCCTTCCTCCTCCAATCCCAGCGAGGCTATGGGTTCAAGGTGCAGACCAGCACCGACCTCCGGTCGTGGACCGATACCGGACCGGAGATACTTTCGACCGGCAAACCCCAACCGTGGCAGCCGACTGACCTTCAATCACCCGTCGGATTCTTCCGCCTCGTGACCACGGAATGAACACGGACCGCACGCCCCACCCCTTCTCCTCGAACTCTCTCTGATGAATTCGCTCACCGTCCCCGCGCACTGGGGTTTCCTGTATTCCTCAGCCGTCGCGCTCCTTTTGGGGCTCGTCGAATCCAGCACAGCCGCCTCCCCGAAAGGAACCCCTTTCGGTTGGGGTGCCTACGACCCCATGTCCCTCCCAATCGACGCCACCAACATCGTGGCATTGGACGCCTCGCTGCTCGGACCCATCGCCTTGCGGGCCGACGGATCGGTGCTCACCTGGGACGGCAGCCCGCCGCCGCCTCTCGGCCTATCCAACGTGGTGGCCGTGTCCGCGGGCGATGTGTTTCACCTGGCCCTCAAGGGAAATGGTCAGGTCGTGGCCTGGGGTGGTTTCCACGTCGAGAGTGTCGCCATCACCACACCACCGGCCTGGCTGACCAACGTCGTCGCTGTCTCCGCAGGCTACGACCATTCGGTGGCGCTGACATCCGACGGATTCCTCATCCCCTGGGGAGCCAACGCCCTGGGAGTTCTCCAGGCTCCGGTGAGGTCTTTCCGGCCCCGATCCTTCTCCGCAGGCCAGCAGACGGTCATCGTGGTCGAGGACAACGGAAAACTTTCCGGCTGGGGCGGCGACAGCGGCGGGGTCCTGACCTTCCCATCGGCCCTGAACGATGCCATCCAAGTCTCGGTCAGCCCCTTCATGCACGCCTTGGGGTTGCGATCGGATGGACGCGTCTTCGCCTGGGGCAACAACAGCGACGGCCAGGCAACCGTACCCACCGGCACCACCAACATCATCCAAGTCTCCGCCGGCCCCTTATGGTCCCTGGCCCTCCGCGACGACGGTTCGGTCCGAATCTGGGGGCAAAAGAACCAACCCTGGACTCGGCTACCGGAGGATCCGGTCCGATTCATCTCCGTGGCCGCCGGCAACAATCGCAACTTCGGACTGACCCGTGCACCGGTGGCCCGCGATGTCCCGAGTGACACCAACGTCCTCGCTGGCACCGATCTCCAACTTGTCCGAGTTTTCATCGGATCCGATCCCTTCGACGTCCAGTGGACCTTCAATGGCCAGCCCCTCCCGGGAGAGACCCGACCCACGCTGCGACTCCACGACGCTCAGTCATCCGCTGCGGGCGAATATCGCCTGATCGCTTCCAACGCCTTCGGAGTTTCCACGAGCACACCCTTCGTCCTCGCGGTCGCCCAGGCGCCACCGCGCCTCGTCGCTGAACCGGCATCCATCGGCGTCACCCGCGGCACCGAGGCGCGCTTCGTCGTCCAAGCGGCCGGAACCGCACCCCTGGCCTACCAGTGGTTCTTCAATGAGGTCCCGGTCCCGGATGGGAACCGCTCGACCCTGTCAATTCCGTCAGCAGGTCCAGCCATGGACGGAGCGTATCGTGTGGTTGTATCCAACGCCCTGGGCACAGTCTCCAGCCGAACTGTCCGCCTGAGCACCGGTCTCCCGGCCTTCACCGGCGAACCTGCGTCGTTCCACGGTCTCCAGGGACGCCCGATCCGGCTCGAGGGCTCCGTGGTCACACCGGAGACGCCGTCCTACACTTGGTGGCGAGGGACCCAGCGGATCGAAGATGTCGGATCACCCCTGCTGGCCATCCCGCGGATCGAACCCCGGATGACCGGGGAGTACCGGCTGGTCGCCTCGAACTCCTTCGGCTCCGTCACCTCGCGGGTGGCCCATGTCTCCATCCGTCAACCCAGACGTCCGCTTGCTGAGCCCATGGCGGCAGTCTATCCGTCCAGCGTGGGGCTACCGTATCCGGAAGCCTTCTTGCGGGTGACCGACGCGGCCTTCCGTTCGAACGGCGACGAATCGTTCGCGATCGGAATTCGAGTCGACGGCACTGTCGTTACCTGGGCTGCCAGCGAACGCTTCGCGGAGCGAATCGCCCCGCCCGCTGGCCTCTCCGACGTGAAGGCCGTGTCGGCCGCCTACCAGCATGCCCTAGCCCTCCGCAGTAACGGCACCGTGGTTGCATGGCGCAACGACGATTACCATGACCGAGGTCTGACACTGGTGCCGCCAACACTGAACCAGGTGATCGAGATCGCCGCCGGCACCGAGTTCAACCTCGCTCTGCGTGACGACGGAGAACTGGTGACGTGGCCCTACGACGGCACGTTCCCCGTAAACCTGCACGGTGTGGCCGCAGTCTCGATGCACGGCTTTCTGGCGACATCACTGCGCGAGGACGGAACCGTTTGGATCTGGGACGCGTTCAGTCCCGGATCACCCGCGGTCACCGGCCCGACCGACGGCATCGCCATCGCCGCCGGTGGGGATTTCGCCGCAGTTCTGCGTCGCGACGGCAAGATCCTCATCGTGCATCGGGACGGTTCATTGGAAGAGCCCATCGCCCCGGCAACGGGTTCAACCATCGCTGAGATCACCGCCTTCGGGCAAACCGTGCTGGCGCGTGACGTTGACGGCCGCGTCTGGGCCTCGAGGCCGCCGACCCGGGCGTCATGGCAGCCGTGGGATGCAGGCCTCTCTCGGGCGGCCAGTCTTTGCGGCGGGATCGACGCAGCCTGCGCCTTGACCGACGCGCCGTTCATTCAACGCGGACCCAGCCCACTCCAGGCGGATATCCGCGGCACGGCAACGCTGGAGGTCTCAGCATCCTCGACCTCCGCAGCCGCCTACCAGTGGCTGCGCGACGGAGTCCGGATCGCAGGAAGCACCGCTCAACGGCTCCAGCTCGCCGACATCGGATACCGAGATGACGCGCTTTACTCGGTCATTGTAGTCAACGAACGGGCATCGGCGACCAGCGCGCCGGTCCGGATCACCGTGGTGGGTCCTCCGGAGATCGTCGGTCCGGATTCCCGATCGGCGCCGGCCGGATCCGATCTCGTCCTTCAACCGACGGTGTTCGGTCCGGGTCCGTTCCAGTTCCAGTGGTATTTCGAAGGACACCCCCTAGTTGGCGGCACCAGAACCAATCTAGTGCTGCCGAACCTCCAGGAGGCCACCTCTGGAAGCTACGGGGTGACGGTGTCCAACGCCTTTGGACTGCGATGGAGCGCTACGACGATGATCACCGCGCTTCCCAGCGCTCCCCGAATCCTGGCCGCCGAGCCTGACACGGTCTCCATCCCGGAGGGCGGACCACTCCGCATGGCGCTGAAGGCACGAGGCTCCGAGCCGATCCTGTACCAATGGTCACTGGACGGTCGCTCCGTGCCCGGCGAGACGAATGCCACGCTGCTGCGCCAGACAAGCACCCCAGCGGATGCGGGCAATTGGCGACTACTTGCCGCAAACACGGTCGGTTCGGCAGAAAGTGCTCCGATCCGGGTCTCGGTTCTTCCAACCCCTCCCCTGATTCTTCAACAGGAATCCTGGCGACTGGCCAACGCCGGCAACCCCTTCGAATGGAAACCCACGATCGCGGGATCCGCGCCCCTCCACCGGCAATGGAAGCGGAACGGTGAAGTGATCTCCGGGGCGACGAACCTCGCTTTGGCCTTCACCGCGATCCGAACGAACGACACCGGACTCTACACGCTCCACCTGTCAAACCACCTCGGCGTGGCGGTTTCGGATCCCATGAGGCTCGTCGTCCGAACCGGTGCCGGACCGGGGGCTCTTATAACCTGGGGTCAACCGACACCCCCGAGGGATTTCGGCATCGTGCAGGATTTCGCGATCGGCGGAAACCACGCGCAGGCGGTTCTCACCAACGGTATGGTCCGCAGTTGGGTCAACGGCGACATCCCGGACCTGATAGCCCCAACCGATCTGGATCAGGTTGTCGGTATCGCCACCGGCCCGGGCTTCGCCCTGGCCCTGCGGTCGGACGGAACACTTCGCAGCTGGGGTAACCCGGATGGCGGCGTCCTGAACATCCCCACCGGGCTCGGTCGGGTCATCGGCATCGCTGCAGGTTCCCGACACGCCGTCGCTCTGCAGGAGAACGGCATACCGGTCACCTGGGGCACGGTGATCCAGGGGAGGACCAATACTCCGGCGAGCGCGACTAACATCATCGCCATCTCCGCCTCCAGCGGGAACAACCTCGGTCTCAGGGGTGATGGCTCCGTCATCGCTTGGGGTCCCAACCAGCCCGTCGCCATACCGGCCTCGGTGTCGAACATCGTCGCCATTTCGGCCTTCCCTCGTGGCGGCGTGGCTATCCGAGCCGATCTCCGGCCTATTGCCTGGGGCACTGCCCCGACACCGACCGTCTCGGCCACCAATCTCACATCGATCGCAACCGGTTCCGGACACGCCATCGCCCTCCACACAAATGGAACCATCGTCGCCTGGGGCCCGAACACCCGCGGTCAAACCACCGTCCCGTTGGGCCTCACCAACGTGATCGCCGTCTTCGCAGGATTCGATGCCTCGGCCGCCCTCACCCGCAGTCCCGTGTTTGCCGATCCCTTGGCCCCCTCGGTGGTCTCCGCCCGCTTCGGCGATCAGGCACGGCTCTCGCCCGTGGTCCAGGGTCTCGGACCGATGACCTTCCAATGGTTCGCCAACGACCGGGCCATGGAGGGGCAGACCAATTCAACCCTGACCCTAGGGCCGGTCTCGTCGGCGCTGGATGCCTCCTACACGCTGAAGGCATCGAACCCCTGGCAGACGGTGGTCAGCCCAACGATTCGTCTCGCGTCCTTCGGCCCGATCGAATTCCGGTGGGTCCTTTCTTCATCGGCACCCCCCAAGATTTGGATCCGAGCGCCGGGGCTGTCGTCCGTCCGGCTGCAGGAGTCGCTCGACCTGGAAAACTGGTCGCCCTTTCAGACGCTCGCCATCCCTCCCGAAGGCGCCGAATTCGATGTCGGTCACCCGCTCGGTCAGGATTCATCGTTCTACCGCCTATTGACGCCCTGATCCGTGGGCTCTCTGTGCACAACGGTTCCCATCGACGAAGCTGCTGTTTGAAGTAATTCTGCTGTTTCAGCTCCGACGCATGAAGCCGACCCCCATCGAACTCCTGGCCACAGTCCTGTTTTGTCTGGCGGTCCTTCACACGTTTTCTGTCAAACGGTTCGCCAACTGGGCCCACCACTACCCCAAGGGTTCGGTTCCAGGAACCCTGCTCCATTTCCTGGCTGAAACGGAGGTGGTGTTTGGTCTCTGGGCTGCCGCGCTGTTCTTCGGGATCGCGATTTTCGGTGGTTCGATGCACGAAGCGGTGCACTACATCGATGGGCTGAATTTCACCGAACCGAAGTTCGTGTTCGTGGTCATGGTCATGGCCGCGACCCGACCCGTCGTAACCTTGGCGGAATCCTTGATCCTGATGCTGGCCCGACTGATTCCACTGCGCGAGGGGTTGTCGTTCTATGTGGCAGCACTCTCCTTCGGTGCGCTCTTGGGTTCTTTCATCACGGAACCGGCGGCCATGACCTTGCTAGCCATCCTGCTCAAACACCGTTATTTCGATCGCGGTATCAGTCCCAAACTGGCCTACGCCACCCTCGGTTTGTTGTTCGTCAACATCTCCATCGGCGGCACGTTGACCCACTTCGCCGCACCACCGGTCCTGATGGTGGCATCGAAGTGGAACTGGGACACGAGCTACCTCTTCAACCACTTTGGATGGAGGGCGGCAGCAGCGTGTCTGACATCCACGTTGATGGTGAGCTGGATCTTCCGCAACGAGTTGAGTCAGGTGCCCGTCCAGAATCGACGGGAAGATCGAATCCCGGTCTGGCTCACCCTGACCCACCTCACCTCGCTGGGATGCGTGGTCGCCTTCGCCCATCATCCGGATGTTTTCTTCGGCGTCTTCATGATCTTCCTCGGAGTGGTCTACGCCACCCTACCCCATCAAGATGGTCTGAAGTTCCGGGAAGGTCTTCTGGTCGGATTTTTCCTAGCCGGCTTGGTCACGCTGGGTTCCCTGCAATCCTGGTGGCTCAAACCGCTGATCACGGGAATGGACGGCATCACACTTTATTTCGGTGCCACCGCATTGACAGCCATCACGGACAACGCGGCCCTCACCTACCTCGGTTCTCTCGTGGAAGGTATTAGCGACTCGCTCAAATACGCCCTCGTCGCCGGAGCAGTGACGGGCGGTGGATTGACAGTGATCGCCAACGCACCCAATCCAGCCGGTGCCGGTATTCTCCAGAATTCCGGGGCGTTCAAGGAAACCGGCATCAGCCCAATGGGTCTGCTGCTCGGAGCGTTGCCGCCCACCGTGGTGGCGATCGTGTTCTTCTGGTTTGTCGGGCGACCCTGAACTCATCGGGTAGGCCCACCGAGAGAAGCTTTCCGGCTATCGCGGCTGCCAGGGTTGGACCCATGCAGCGGCCGTCTCGCCCTTGCGGTAGGGATTGGCGATCTTCTTGGACGATTGGACCACGGCACGCACGTAGAGTTCGTCGCCACGGGCGCTGTATTCGGCCCGGTTTCCCACCACGACCGAGAAGGTCTCGCCGATTTGGTCGCTGTAGCGCTGGGTGGCCCGGACCGGTTCGCCCTTGGCCGACACCACCGGAGAGCGGCTCGCATCAAAGCCCCGTCGGGTACCGATGAAACGGATGGTGTAAGTCACACCCGGCTCGGCTTCCACTTCGATGCGCATCGTGTTGCCCGTTCGCTGAATCTGACGCAGGGACACGCCGCTGCTGGAATAGAAATCACCCGCCTCCATCGCGAGGACGATCGAAGCCGGCTCCAACCGTTCAGAACGCACCACCACCCAACCACGGCCGTTGTTACTCTTGCCGACCCTGCGGCTATGGTAGTGATGGGAGTCATCGACCGCCAACCCGTACATGGGCGGCAGATCCAGCTTGCCGATCCGCCAAGCGAGGATGATGTCCCACATCCGCTCCGTGCCCGCATGGGTCGTGTC
>JARXAF010000047.1 GCA_029865985.1 Verrucomicrobiota bacterium | reverse complement strand
CTTGGAGCACCTTGGGCGACACCGGCAAGTAGCCCTTGGCCATGCCCTGCGGGTCAGCCGCCAACCGGTCGGCGAGGGCTCCGATTTCGTCGGCGGCACCTGCGTCCACAAGCACCAGATTGTGGGTCATGACGTCGGGGTTCTCAAAGATCAGCCGCACGGCAGAACCGGCCGCCACCCGCAGTTCGCGGGGCACGAATCGCAGACCGGCCGCCGCTTGAATCCGCAGTGTGGGGCCCATTCCGTGCTCGGCCGATTCCCAAGCCTGAGCCAGTTGTCCCAAGGTCTCGGCGTCGGCAGCCAGTTGGGTTCGGGGTAGGGGGCGTCCGAGAGGATCGTAGAGGAAGACGGCGGGAGGACGGCCTCCGAGATTCCGGAACAGTACCTCGATGCGGTTCAGGCCCGGCTGGAGTTCGAGTTGGACTTGCTGCTCGCTGCTCCACTGCGAGTCGTGCGAGAGCAGTTGCACGCCGTTGACGGTGATGTCGAGGAAGCCGTGTTTTACCGAGAGGGTGGCCGGTTGGGCGACTTCGCTGCGGAGGAAGGTTCGGTAAAGGCCGGCTCCGGTTCGGGCCGTGTCGGTGGCCTCCGCGTCCCAGACGCGCGGCTCGGAGTTTCCTACGGCTCCCAGCCATTGCCAGTGTCGGAGGCGTGTGCCGGGGGCCACTTCCAGCACGGGCACGCTTCGGCTTCGGGCCGATTGGGTTCCGTGGCGGAGGTCGGCCAGCATGCGCTTCACGTCGGCGTGGGTTCCCGGGAGGGCGTGCAGGGCATGCTCCACGGTGGGCATCGTTGGACGCAGGTGTGCCACCGCGTCCACCACTTCCATTTGCACCCGGGGGTGCGGATCGGCGGCCGCGGCGTGCAAGGCGTCCGCCACTCCGGTCAGACGATCGGCCTGATAGCGAGTGAGTCTAACGGCGGCCGCGCGGTGCAGGGGAGATTGGGCGGTTCTGAGCTTGGCCAACCAAGCTGGTCTGACCTCGCCAAAACTCTCGGCCACGAACAACGCCTCCAGCAGCGCTTGTTCGTCGTTTGGATGTTGCTCGACCCAACCCTCCAACGCTTTCAGGCCAGAAGCTCCACGCCGGCGCAGTTCGAGGCGGGCGTGTTTGCGGACCAGATCTTGCCGGTGGGTGAGCAAATCCAGCAGGGCGGGGAGTTTGGCTCCCTCGATTCGCGGCCATTCGGTGGTCAGCGGGCGCGACTGGTTGATGATGCGCCAGATGCGGCCCTTTACGTGATTCCAACGCACGTCGCGCATGGGGTGCTGGGCGTGACCGATGATGGCGCTGGCGAAGTCGGAGACGTAGAGGGCGCCGTCCATGCCGAACTCCACGTCCACGGGCCGGAAGGCCGCGTTCTTGGAAGAGACCAAGTCCAAACGACCGCTGCCCCGCACCATGCCTTGGCTGAAGTCGTATCGGGTGATGGACACCACGTAGGGTCCGACGCAGGCAGCCGAGGCCATTCCTTGTTGGTATTCTTCCGGGAAATTCAGGCTGGAGATGCTCGCCGCGGCGCTGCCCTTGCCGTAGCCCACGGTCACGGCATGGGCGAAGGGATGGTAAATGCCCAGCGGGGTCCAGGTGAGTGGCAATCCGTCGAGAACCAATCCGTCGCCGTACATTTGGAAGATGTTGCCGGTGCGGTCGAAGGTGACCTTCCAAGGGTTCGGGGTGATGCTTTGCCATTCCGGCTCGATACGACCGTTGCGCGGATTCATTCGGTAGGTCGTTGAATCCACCCCGCGCACCGGGCCGAAGGGGGTTTCAAATTGCGAGCGGTGGAACACGCCGTCGCAGAACCAGACGGCTCCGGTGGGATCGGTGGCCATCATGCCGCCGTGGTGCGAGTCAGTGAGGTCCAGTCCGCGGAGTTGCTCGGTCTTGCGATCGGCGCGGCCGTCCCCGTCGGTGTCTTGCAGGAGCCAGTGGCGGGATTGTTCGGAGACCAGCACGCCGTCGGCCGTGAAGGCGACTCCATCGAGGGCATCGAACCCAGAGGCGAAGACGGTGAGCTTGTCGGCCTTTCCGTCCCGGTTGGTGTCTTCGAGCACCACGAGCTGATCTTCCTGGGGTTGGCCCGGCAGCGTGTGCGGGAAGCTGGGCATGGTGACCACCCAGAGACGGCCTCGGCCATCGAAGGCGATTTGCACCGGGGCGCGCAGCGCGGGGAATTGTTCTTCCGACGCGAAGAGGTTTACGGCGTAGCCGTCGGCGACCTGGAATCCGGCCTGCATTTCGGCGGCCGATTTTACGGTGCCCACGCTGTGGGTGGTTCCGCCGGACTCGGGCACCGGGGGCGGGGCCAGTGCGATGAACGGGGCGTCGGCAAATCGGGCTTTCGGGCTGGTGGCGATTTGCTGCACCAACGCGTCGGCTTTCTCGATGCGCTTGAGGTAGAGAGGGATCTCGGCCTCGCGTTCCTCGGCCCGCTTGCGCTGGCCATAGTAGAGGATTCCGTTCTTGGGGCGGACCACCTCGGCCACGAAGTGAGCCAATTGGGAGGATGCGGCGGCGACTTCCTTCAGGCGGGCGGGCTTGATCCGATCGAGTGCGGGCGCACCGACGATTGCGTGAGCAATGACGCGGGCGATGATGCGGTTGCCGGAATCATTGAGGTGCATGCCGTCGGTGGTCAGAGGCTTTTTGGCGGCCAAATAAGCCTTCTGGCTAGGAACCAAGAGATCGACGTAAAGGGCCTTCCGGGCAGCGGCCGTCTCGCGGAGAACTTCTGAATAGGCCGTGATGTCGGCATTGCGGGTCGCGGCATCCGGCCCGGGGTGTCCGGTTTCTACAGCGGTGGGAGACAAGACCACGATTCGGGCTCCCGGGTGCAATCGTTCCAGTTGTCCGAGCAAGACCTCCCATTGCGAACGAAACTCCGGAAGGCCTTTGGATCCGGCAAACGATTCATTCATTCCATAACCGACCACCACGACCTGGGCGGGCCACAGCGCCAGTAGGGATTTCATGTGGTCGGCATATCCTTCGGCCCGCAACCGGTGCCCCACCTCGTCTCCGGTCCAGGCGAAGCTGCGGAAATGCAGCGGTCGGTTCGTGTCGGTCAGATGGATCCAAGCCTGCAACTCACCGTGTTCCAGAAGGCGTTCCACCAGTGAATTGCCGTAGCAGACTACGGTGTCTTCGGGTTTGATCGGGATTTGCGCCGACAGCGGGCCACGGGTGCTCAAAGCCCAGATCAGGCTCAGGAACAATAGTTTTTGAAACCGTTGCATGGAATCTTGGGAGGGTCCGGTAACGGACCGCGGCCGCAAGCTCAGAGCGGAGCTGATGCGACTGATCACGCCTTTCTCGGATGGCCTTTCAAACGATCAGAAGGTCTCCAAGGAATCACCGACGCGCAGGGTGGCCCCGGCTCCGCGGATGAGGATCAGGTTGTGGCCGAAGAGCGGCGAATCGAAGCGCGGGTCCATGCGATATCGGGCCAGAGTTCTCAAGGGCTCGGGGCCGCGGCGGGTAGTTTCCTGATCGGTCGTGGTCATCACGCAGCGGATGCAGGGTTTGACCCGGGCAAATTCGACGGCTTCGGAGCGAAGGGTCGTGCCGTGGTCTTCGGACCTCACACCGCCCCCGGCGATGACGAGGTTCGGCCGGAACCGGTCCATGGGCAGGTCTGAGCCGCCCCCGATGCGTTGGTTGAGGTCGGCCAGGGATTCCTCGGAGGCCACCAGGAATGGGTAGCCGTCGCTGAAATAGTTCTCGGCCTCCCGGGACCCGGTCCACTCCTTGGAACTGAGTCGTCGACGCGTGGGATCCCATCGGACGAGTCGCGCACGCAATTCGAGGAATTCACTCAACCAAGCTGCAGCTCGGTCCCCCTCGTCGAGAGCCTCTGTCGCATGCCGCCACACCGTGACTGGACGTGTCGCCTCAAACGGACTTCCGGGAGGGCGGAACCGGGGGACCGTAAGAGGTTCCAAGCCTGGCGCTCGGAGTTCCAGCGCGTCGGCGGTCAGGGTCGTTTCGATGAGTGCCATACGGGTCGTCTGCCGTTGGGTGACAAAACGGCCAGCCTCATCGACCACCATCCACTCCCGGTCGTGGGCCAACCCGTGCGACGTCACCAGGGATTGTGTTAGGGCGATGCCCCGCGCGGATTTCACCGGATACACCACCAAGCCCGTCAAGCGAACCAGCTGCGACATAGCCAGATCGTCCGGCTTCTCCGACCCGTTGGCAACCGATCCAGTCTCCAAGGAGACTGTCCCTTCTTGACAGGAGCCTGTCCCTAGAAAGGAGCCTGTCCCTTGGGGCGTGGCGTAAATCATGCTTCAAGATTCGGCCTAACAGGGGGCATCGGGGGAGGTAGGCACACTTCCGGGGTGTGAGTCTTGGGAGTGGGCTTTGGGGTGCCTTCAACTCTCCTCTCGCCTTGTGGATCGGTGGTGACTCATGGTCTCACGATGCACCTTGAGTTGAGCCGGGTCTTCAAGACCTATGGGCGCTCCCGTGCCCTGGATTCGGTGTCGATGAGCCTCGAGCCAGGTCAGGTCGTGGCGGTCTTGGGTGCCAACGGCGCCGGCAAATCGACCTTGCTGAGGGTCTTGTCCGGTCTCGTGAAAGCCGATCATGGGGAGGTTCGCTACGATGATCGCCTTTTCCGCCACGACGACCTTGAACTCCGTCGTCGGATTTTCTTCCTACCAGATTTCCCGCCGATGCTCGATGGCGTCTCCATGCTGGCGAATCTGGGGGTGCTCTTGAAGGTCTACGCCGCGGACGGCCCGGGTGCGCCCGAGCGTCTGGTCGACTGGCTCCAGAAGCTTGATTTGCTGGAGTTGGCCGAGAAGCCCATCAACACCCTCTCTCGCGGGCAGATCTACAAGTCCGCGCTCGCGGCTCTGATGACCATTGACCCCGAACTCTGGCTCCTCGACGAACCGCTCGCGTCCGGGATGGATCCCCGGGGCCTGTCGGTGCTCCGGAGCGAGGTCCGAGCGGCCGCCGCGAGAGGGCGAACGGTGGTGTTCTCGACTCAAATCCTCGAGGCCGCCGAACGCCTGGCCGATAGGGCTTGCGTGTTGCACCGTGGGGAGTTGCGTCTCTTCGAATCCATCGAAACGCTCCGTACCCGAGGCGGCGCTGATGGCGATCCATCCGATCCCGTGGTGGCGGCCCTGCTCGACCAACTTCGCGATCCATGACGCATCTCCTCCAGCCAGGAACGGCGTTCTTACAGGCGGCCCGGCGTCGTATCGCAGCGCTCCTGGGGGCCGATCCCCGCAGGCCGTGGATCGTCCGAGCCTTCTCGAGGGTCACGGGTTCTTGGGTGATTCTGGCGCCCCTGTTCCTGGGATTTCTCTTTTTTCACTGGATGGTCGCCGAACAATCGCCCGGCATTCGGAATGCCGGTTCGGCATTTTTTCTGCAGCTTCTGATCCTGGCCTTTTCAGGGCACTTGTCCGGAGCACGTAATCATCGGCATCACGCGGCCTGCAGTTGGTGGCCGTTCCCGGAGGAAGCCGTTGTCGACCTGTTGCTGCGCCAAGCCTTGGTGAGGGGAATCGGGTTCGCCTGCGCGGGTGCGGTGGGATTCGCCGCAACGGCTTCGGTGCTGTCGGTGGGTAGTCGTCCGATAGGCTGGGTGCTGCAAGGAGTGGTGATCGGCCTGTGGGTCGTGCCCCTGGGGGTCCTGTTCGACGGAGTGAACATTCGCTGGCGGTGGGTGAGTCGATACCAAGCCGCGATCGTCTTCAGTGGCATGGCGTCCTTTTTGGTGCTGCGGCGTTTTCCGCCGCTCGGGCTCTGGTTGGATCAGCATGGAGACGCCGTGGCGCTGGTGATGCCGTCGGGTTGGCTCATCCTTCCGTGGGCCGATTGGCTGGAGGGTCGGGCGTCGATCCGGTGGGGTTATCTGGCGCCCGTGGTGCTGGCCCTCCTCGCGCTTCCTATTGCTTGGCGTCAGCTCCGGGCCGCGGGCCGGTTCCGCGAGCGCACCTTGTTTTTGCTATGGGGCGAGATCCCTGAGAATGCTCCTCAGGGATTCGTCGACCAGATCCATACATCCCTTGCGGAGGCGCAGTCGGCCCACCTCCCGGGTCCAACAGCGAATGCCGATGCCATCCTTAGCCGGGCGTTCCTCGTCTCCCCCTTGGCCGATCCCCCCGGCTGGGTCCAGAGACAGGTTTGGCGGTGGTGGACTCCCGAGCAACGGATCGCGGCCGAATGCATGGTCCGTGGCTGGAACCGGAGAGGTTTGGCCGATGGCATTGGTTGGGTGTCGATGGCCTGTGCCTGGGGAGCCCTCCTGATGTTCAAACGCTCCGAGGGATCCCAATGGTTTGCTGGGGCCGTCGTTTCCGGGATGGTCGCGATCATCACCCTGGTTCCCTGGATTTCAGCGTTCTCCCAGGTGGGAGTGATCCGGATGTTTCCGATCCGGCTACAAGCGGTGGCGGCCCTGCGATGGAAGGACACGGCGGTCCGGTGCCTGGTGGTTGTGCCGATCTTGGTCCTCGGGGGTACGGTGGCGGCCGGCATCAACGGCGATCCGTTGGAAGTTGGGGCCCTCATCGGCTTCCAGGTGGCTCTGACTCCCGTGGTGCTGTCGCCGCTGGCGACTTTGTATGGGCTGCTGAACCTCGTCCGTCTCCGTGGTACGTCGGGTGCCTTCCTGAAGGTCGTCGTGGCGGTGGTCTGTCTGATCAATATTCTGTCGGTCCTGCTCCAGTTTCTCCCGCTGCTGGGGTTGATCACCGGAACCCTCTGTCTTGGCCTGAATGCCGTGATCTTGCATTGCGGCAACCGTTGGTTCGACGCATGCCGGATCGACACCGAAATAACCGCTTCCACGATGGCGTAAGGTTTTTCACGAGGAAACGAACCCGAGTTTGGCATTCCTCGCGTGGGCGATGCGGGTTTAACTCAAGGCCATGTTGTTGACGCCGTCGGAACTGGACAGCCTGACGCGCCTGATCCACCGCTCGCCGCACACGCTCCTTGGGTTGCATCCCTTGGGTGACGGGAGCGGCATGGTGGGGCGCGCGATGATCCCCGGGGCTGTGGCGGTGCAGTTGGTGGCGGTCCATGACCGATCACAACCGGTTCTGGATTTGTTGCGCCTGGATTCCAGTGATATTTTCGAGGGAATCCAACGCTCTGCCTCGCAGGTGTATGCCTACGATTTGCGGATCCGCTGGGTCGACGGATCGGTCACTCAAGGCCGGGATCCCTACTCATTCTGGCCCACGGTCTCCGAGAACGACTTGCACCTCTTTGGCGAGGGCAACCACCTCCGGTTGTACGAGGCGCTGGGTGCGCGGTGCCTGACTTTGGACGGCGTGAGTGGTGTCGCCTTTGCTGTCTGGGGACCGAGTGCCCGTCGTATGTCTGTGGTGGGCGATTTCAACGGGTGGGATGGCCGGCGTCATCCCATGCGGCAACTGGGATCCAGCGGCGTCTGGGAGATTTTCATTCCAGGGGTGCGCGAAGGAGCGCTGTACCAGTTCGAAATGCTCGACGCCCAGGGTCATATCAAGATCAACACCGACCCGATGGGATCGGCCTTCGAATTGCCCCCGCAGAGGGCAGCCGTGGTGTGGGACACACGTAAGTTTGCTTGGACCGATGAGGCTTGGATGGATCGCCGCCGCCAGACGAATGCGTTGCGGTCTCCAATGAGCATTTATGAGCTGCACGTCGGCTCCTGGAAGAAGAAATCCGTCAGCGAATCGCTTGGCTACCGGGAGTTGGCTGAGCCACTGATCGCTTATTTGCGGAGCACGGGTTTCACCCACGTCGAGCTGATGCCGGTGGCTGAACACGCCTTCTATCCGAGTTGGGGATATCAGGTGACGGGCTTCTACGCGCCGACGCGCCGCTATGGCACCCCGGATGATCTTCAATACCTTATCAACGCCCTGCATGAGGCCGGCTACGGAGTTCTCATCGACTGGGTTCCCGCGCACTTTCCGAAGGACGATTGGGCACTGGCCCGCTTTGACGGCACCGCCCTTTATGAACACGAGGATCCGCGCCAGGGCGAGCATCAGGACTGGGGCACG
>JARXAF010000033.1 GCA_029865985.1 Verrucomicrobiota bacterium | reverse complement strand
GCCGACTTGCCATCGGCGGCGACCCGGTGAACGCCTTGCGGATCGGCGTAATAGAATCGGCCCTCCTGATCCACCTCGAGACAGGTCACGTAGTCGTGCCCTCCCAGCGAGGTCGCGATGCCGTCATAGAAGGTCGCGTAAAAATCCGTCACACCGTCGTGGTTGAGATCGTCCAAACGCGTGATGCGGTCCTTGCCCAGGACGTACACCCGATCGCCGCGAACCTTCAGCCCCAGCGGTTGGAAGAGCCCCGTGGCCACGCGTTTCCAGCGCAGCGACTGCAAACCCGCATCGATGCCCGTCACCCGCCAAACATCACCATGGATGGTGCACACATAGCCCGCGCCATCGGCCGTGAAGTCCACGCCGGAGGCGAAGAGCAACGCCTGATAGGGGTTGTCATACGGCAAGGTCAGGGTATCGACGGCGAACGGCCCCGTCTCCAAGCCCCGTTGGCCTCGGGTGATTTGTTCGGCGACGTCCGGGGCCGTCGGGATGTTCTCCGTTTGTAAGCGAAGGGACTTCTGCGCCTTGGCCCAACCGTCGAACTTAGAGGCGGCGGTCGCGGCACCGCCCCACAGAACGAGGTCCACGGAAACCGCTGCGCCTGGCTGGAGCGTGAGCACGCTGGAAACCTGGGCCACACCGCCGGCCTCCCGAGTCGTCGAGTCGAGTTGCAAATCCTGACCACCGAGCACGGCCGCCGCTGACGCAGCATTCGCGTCGGTGTTGCGCATCAAGCGCAGCGAGCGGACGGACTCGGTGCCCGCTTGAGTCGCACCCAGCTTTATCCGGAAAGCCTTACGCTGCTCGGAGGCCTCGGTCGTGAATTGCCGACCGCGCAAATGCCCTGCCGCCCACCAGGAAATCGGGGTGGTTCGTGATCCAATGGTCAGATGACGCACCAATGCCGGCCCACCCGTTGTGGCGACCCATTCCGGTCGTTCGCGAAGCAATACCCCCTGCACTTCCCAGTCCAGCACCACTCCGCTGGGGGTGTGGTGTTGGCCCAGAAAACGAACCGCAGCCGCTTTCTCCGGCCGCTGGATATCCGAGGTCCACAGCACGGTGCCCTCGGGAACGGGCGTGCCGATCAGGCCGAATCGGGTCGCATCGAACTTGAGGAACCCGCCGGTCCACGCGGCCCGGACCGATCCCTGGGCCAAGTCGTAGAGCACACTGGCCTCGGGGCCGACCCGCACCGTCAGCCCGCGAACCACCGAGGATCCGTCCGGCAACCGAACACTGGAGGCCAAGAACGGGCCGACTTCCGAGCGCTGCCATCGATTGTCCACCCAGTCCTTCTCGGCCTGGACTCCGGGCTCACGACCCGAAGCCGGCGGCTCTCCGGCGGACTTGGTCGAACTCGCCGAATTGGCCATGAGTTTTTCCAAGCCATCCAACTCCTTGCGCAGCTTCACCTCGGCATCTTCTTCGGTATGACCGATGATTCCGACGGGCCCGCGCCAACCGGAGGCCTGCACGATTTTCATCAGCCGGAGTTCCTCATCGCCGGTTCCCAGCGGGATGATCTTTTTGCCCGCCTTGTCGCCGTCCCGGACCATGCCGTTGAGGTTCAGTGCCAGCAGGTGCGGTTTCAGGGTCTTGAAGTGCCGCTCAAAATCGGTGAGGTGCCCGTGCCCGTGATGGAAATTGTAGACACTGCCGACATTGGAATGACCGGCCTTCCGGAGCTGCTCGATGACCCGGACCTGATTCGCCGGTTCACCGAACCAGCCGAGATGGTTGTACAGAGCGACCGTGCATCCCCGTTTTTGAGCCTCGGTACAAATGGGGCTTAGAGCCTCAGCGGCGGCCTGAATCTTCTGCTCCAACCGGGCCACATCCGGCTCGGGCTCGGTGCCCAGGGTCACCCACAGTTGCGGATGGATTTGGTTGCGCTCGATGCAATCGAGGATGGCCTTGGCCTCGGGATTCAGCGCCGCCGGGAACCACCAGGCCGTGATGTCGATGTGGTGCTTCCGCATCGCGGCCACTTCGGAGTCAAAGGTGGGAATGTGCTCGGCGCGCCAGTCATAGGCCAACCGGTGGATTCCCAACCGTTCCAGCATTTCAGCCCGTGCCTCGGGCCCCCGTTTTTGCGAGTCGAAGGGCACGATGCACCACGCCACGAGATTGGTCTTCGAGAAGAGACCTTCGCTGGGCAAGGCCCCGGCCACCCGGGGCAGCAGCAAACACAGGATGCCCAGACTCAATCGCAGCCACGGGGAGAATCGCATCCCCGAAGATTACAGAGGCCCGCCCCGCAAAGTCACGCCCCGCCAAGCGCCCGAAAAATCAGGCGGCAGACCCGGACTGAGTCCGTTCGGCGCTGGTCATTTCGGTGATGAGTTGCTCGAAACCGATCTCGGGCTTCCAACCCAGAATCGCACGAGCCCGGGAGGCATCTCCCACCAAATTCGTCGGCTCGGCCGGTCGCATGAACCGGGAATCTTGCCGCACATGCTGTCGCCAATCCAAACCCACCGAAGCAAAGGCCACCTCCACGACATCCTGAACCGAATGCAGAACTCCACTCGCGAAGAGATAATCGCGCGGCGTGTCTTGCTGCAGGCTCAGCCACATACCCCGCACGTAGTCGCGGGCATCCCCCCAATCGCGCCGAGCCGACGTGTCGCCCAGCGACAACTCCTTCTGACGACCATCGCGGATGGCGGCCGCCGCCCGGCAAATCTTGCGAGTGACAAAGTTCTCACCGCGCCGCGGCGACTCGTGGTTGTAGAGGATGCCGTTCACCGCATAGAGGCCGTGCGCCTCGCGGTAGATGCGGACCATTTGTGTGGCGAACACCTTGGCCGCACCGTACGGACTGCACGGTTGGAATGGCGTCTCCTCGTTTTGCGGAGCCACGGCAGGGCGTCCGAACATTTCGCTCGAACCCGCATGGAACAATCGCAGTGGCTTGGGCAAATCACGCACCATCTCCAATAGCCGCAGCGTCCCCATGGCGGTCATTTCGCAGGTGGATTCGGGGATGTCGAAACTCAGGCCGACATGGCTTTGTCCGGCCAGATGGTACAACTCGTCGGGAGCCACCCGCAGCAGCACGCGTCGGAGGGTGGTGGGGTCATCCAAATCGGCGTAATGGAGGTGCAGCGTCTGGTTGTACACCGAGCCGTCGGCGTAGAGGTGGCTCAATCGCGAACGCTCCAAAGAACTGGTCCGCCGCACGACACCGTGGACTTCGTACCCACGGCCGAGGAGCCATTCCGTCAGGTAGGAACCGTCCTGACCCGTGATGCCGGTGATCAACGCTTTGGGAGGCATGACGTGCAAACCGTCCCCAAAAACCCGACGCATCAGCAAGGCCGGACTTGCCGCAAAACCCCAACGGAGCCTGTCCCTATTTCCGTCCACTATTTCGCCCTATCCAACGGAGCCTGTCCCTATCTTCAATTCAAGGCACCTCGGAGCCTGTCCCTATCTCCTCCACGGAGCCTGTCCCTATCTCGCCCAATGTCTCACGTGGCACGGAGCCTGTCCCCGTCTCTACAAGCTCCTGGACCACGGTGGGGCCCACACCCCTGTTCGGCACCGTCCCAACGGGGCGGCGCATACCAGCCCAGGTTGCAACCCTGGGATAGGGTCGTTGATGAATCGGATGCGTTCTGAAGGAACGCCGCATCACGGGCGGGCCAACGTCCAGGGAGCCTGTCCCTTCCTTCAACTCGCCGGCCTTGCCCGCTGGTCTTGCGGGGTCCACGTTCACGGCATCTCTTCCATGTTTCGCCTCCTCATCGCCGGATTGCTGGCAGCGACCCTGTTGCGGGCCGCGCCAGCAGGGCCGCCACCCGTCCCGCGAGAATTCCGGGCCATGTGGATCGCCACCGTCGGCAACATCGACTGGCCCAGCAAACCAGGCCTGCCCGTGTCCATCCAGCAGGCCGAACTGCGCGCGCTCCTCGACACCGCACAACGCTGGCACCTCAACGCCGTCCTCCTTCAAATCCGGACCAGCTGCGACGCCCTCTACCCTTCCCCCCTCGAACCCTGGAGCGAATATATCTCCGGCCGAATGGGTGTCGCCCCAACCCCGGTCTGGGACCCCCTCGCCTACGCGGTCACCGAGGCCCATGCCCGCGGCTTGGAACTGCATGCCTGGCTCAACCCGTTCCGCGCGCGCTACAGCCAGGCCATTTCACCGGTCTCCGCCCAGCACATCAGTCGGTCCCAGCCCGATCTCGTGGTCCACTACGGCAAATTCCTCTGGCTTGACCCAGGACTCGCCGAGGCCCGCAACCAAACCGTGAAGGTCGTCACCGACGTCGTCCGCCGGTACGACATCGATGGCATCCACATCGACGACTACTTCTATCCCTACCCCGAAAAATCGAGTCTCGGCACACCGATCCCTTTCCCGGACGACCGCAGTTGGAATGGCTACCATCGCTCCGGCGGCAAACTCAGTAAGCCCGATTGGCGTCGAGAAAACGTCAACACCTTGGTACGTGCCATGAACACCGCCGTGCACCGCGAAAAATCCTGGGTGAAATTCGGCATCAGCCCATTCGGAATCTGGAAACCCGGATTCCCCGAAGGCATCAAGGGCATGGATCAGCATGAAGTCCTCTACGCCGATGCCCGCAAATGGATCCGCGAAGGCATGGCCGACTATTTCTCTCCGCAACTGTACTGGACCGAACGGCAAGCCGAACAACGCTTCACCAAACTTCTGGCCTGGTGGGGCTCGGAAAACGTGAGGCAGCGCCACCTCTGGCCGGGCATCAACTCGGCCGACATCGGCAAGAACCGCACCGCCGCCGACATCGTCTGGCAGGCCGATCAGGTTGGACCCGAAACGCATTCCTCGGGCGTGATCCACTGGAACGCCTCAGCCCTTCAGGAAAACCGCGACGGCCTCGGCACCCGGCTCATCCAGGGTCCGTTCGCACATCGCGCCTTGGTGCCCGCCTCGCCTTGGCTGGGTTCTCAACCACCCGAGACCCCAACCATCGAGGTGGGTTACGGGGGGCGTGGACCTCTGACCCTCGACGTGAACGCCGGCAAGGGACGCCTTTCAGCCGTGGTGGTCCAAACCCAAGGCGAGTGGGCTTGGAAGACCGAACTCCACCCGGGATCCACCCGTCGCATCTCGGTGCCCCGCACCTACCGCGGCACCCCGCCCAAGGAAGTCCGCGTCATCACCGTTTCCAGTACGGGCATCGAAAGCGCCCCGGCGGTGTGGAGAGCGAAGTGAGACGCGCGAACGGTCAGCGCGGCGCCAACACCATTCGGAATCCCACGAAGTGGATGCCGTTAGAGGGCGACATCATGAAGCGACTGGAAGCTCCGGCATACTGAATGTCCTGATTCCACCCCCCGCCCTTGAAGACCTTGTACTTATTGGTGCCATTCGTGGCCGGACCGGTGGGATCGGTCAGCGCCTTGGCGGGATAAGGCTCGAACCAGTCGGAACACCATTCCCACACATTGCCGTGCATGTCGTGCAAGCCCCAGGCATTGGGTTTCTTGGCTCCGACCGGATGCGTGGTCGCCTCGCAGTTTTCAGCCGTCCAAGCGTGCGCATCGCCGCCTTCGGGCGTCGGGCCAAAATAAAACCGGTTGGTGGAGCCAGCGCGACAAGCGAACTCCCACTCCGCCTCCGTGGGAAGCCGATACTCGAAACCCTCGGGCAAGTGCCCGTGCCCGCGTTCCTGTGTGGTCACCTTCACGCAGTAATTGCTCGCGGCCACGAACGACACCTTCTCGACGGGATGATTGCTCAAGCCCGTGAAATGGCTTGGGTTGAGCCCCATCACCGTCTGAAATTCCCCCTGCGTGACTTCGTATTTCCCGATCCAAAAATCCCGGGTCAAGGTCACCGGAAACCGGATGCGCTGAAAGGTTCCTGCAGGGATGCGGACCATGTTGGTCAACGGCACCGGCACGGACACGGTGGCGGGCGCAGAACCCTTGGACGATTCCTGGCCGCAGCCGGAACCGATCCACAGCAACGCCGTCAGGCAGACGAAGATCGGGGATTTCACAAAATACTTCATGGCGCAGGAGACTGAGAGACTTCCACCGTGTTCTGGGACGGGGTCAAGGCAACGCGTTGCTCAGGACGATTCGGCCATCGGACCCGCAGGGCAACCGCTTTGTGGGTGCTGGTCAGGATGCGGACCGACGCATCTTGCGACCAGTACCCACTGCCCGCTCCGACCGTCTGGAGTGGTCCCAGGCTGCCGGACGCGTCTTCAAGCCGCAGTTCCGCGCCCACACCGTCCGGATTTCCGGGGCTTCCTTTCAGCACCACACGCAGTCCGGGCACCGCTGCCCGGTTCCGGAACAGTCGGGTTGATCCGTGGTTTTGGCTGATGACGATATCGAGTCGCCCGTCATGGTCGAAGTCGCCCAAAGCCGCCCCGCGCTGTTCACCAAAAACCCGAATACCGGATGCTTCCGGATCCCACGGAGAAAACGTGCCGTCCCCGCGGCCTCGTAGCACGAGACCGTAGCCACCGTCTTCGCGGGTCAGATCCGAGGCGGTTCCGAAGAAATTCTGGGAACACAGCAAGTCCTGAAAACCATCCCCGTCCAGGTCGCCAGCATTCACCGAAAACACTGGCGCCCACTGCGCCTCGGGCGGCAAGGGCACGGCCTCGAATCGGGAACCCCGATTGAGGAACACCATCGACGACAACTCCGAGGCGCTGACCCACGGCGCCGTGGCCACCCCTTGCCGCTTCAGGATTTCTGGGATCGTGGACTGGGAAAACTCGGCATGTGATTTGAACTCGGAAGCCACCTTGGGAATGCCCTGCGACAGCCAAGCCCGATCATGGACCGGCCACCACTCGGAACCCGATCGCCAGGCCTCGAGGATTTGGATCACACCGTCCCCGGCCCAATCGCCGTGGAACAGGCGCAGCTCCGCAGGCCGGTACAATTCATACTGCGAATTGCGACCCCAATTCCCGCACGCCAGGTCCGGAAGTCCGTCGCCATTGAAATCGCCGGTCGTCACGCCGGTCCACAAGCCCGGCTTGCTCGACAACCCCCATCCCTCGGTGGCATCGCGAAAAACCGCTCCGTCATTGATGAAGATCCGAATCGGCCCCCATTCGGTGGCCACCACCAGATCGGCATCACCATCGCGGTCCAAGTCGACCGCGCAGGCTCCGGTGGCCAGGCCCAACGACTCGAACGCGGCACTGCGGCGTGCATCCACCACCAGTCGACCTTTGTCGTTCAGCCACCACTGCGATGGGACAGGCTCGGGATAGCGGGAAGCTCGGCTGCGGCCACCCACCCAGACATCGAGATCTCCGTCGCCATCCACATCCGCACTGACCAAGGCTCCGATGGTGTGCGTTCCGGCCGCAAGAATCTCCGGCTGCGCCCCCCCGAGTGAATGCACCTCCAGTTGGGAAACTGATCCGGCAGGCCGTTCCCCGTTGGATGCCGAAACCAACACACGACGCCCTCCCAGACCATCAGGCCAGCCCAAGACAGCCCCTTGATCGGCGCTGGCCACCGGCCGATTGGTGACGGCGCTCCAAGCCTGTCCCTGCTGATTGCGGAAACCCCCCAACGCCCCGCCTCGCCCGCCGGAGACCAGCAGTTCCTCCCATCCATCGCCGTCGAGGTCATACCATCCTACGCCCGGGCCCAGACGGCTCAGACGTCGCGGCAAGGTCGGCTGCCGGGCCCAGTCGTCGAAGTCTTCGTCCACATGCACATGGTTCAAGGCCATGGTTTGGTCATCGAACCAGAGCGTCGGAACCACCGGAGTCGGCACCGGAACAGGAGCGCCCTCGGCGGGTTCGACCACTTCGTAGACGCGATTGCCCTCGACGGCTTCGATCACGGTTTCCCGACCGCTGCGCCAACGCACCTTGAGGCGCGCGCCGGCATCGGCCTGTGAGTCGAACGCAAAAACTCTCAACGGTTCATCCGCCGACAAATACCGACCGCCGGCGATCATTTCCTGAGCTTGGGTCATTCGCGGCGAGATCAACGAAATCCGCGCGCCAATGCCGTGCGTGTTGGGAGCCTGTCCCTGCAACCGGACCGCCACTCGCGATCCAGAGCCCGTGTTTTGATAAATCGTGGCCGGCGCGTTGAGGTTGTTGAGCACCAGGTCAATGTCGCCGTCGTTGTCCAAATCCCCGGCGGCCATGCCGTAGGAAATCCCCTCGAGATCAAACTTCCAGTCGGCACCGGCCGGCTCGAATTGACCATTGCCCCGGTTGCGGAAGGCCGCATTGCGCGTGCGCCAGCGGGGGTGAATTTGCATGGAACGCTTGAGCTGATTCTCGGTCATGCGGCGACCGGAGTCCTTGATCTCCGAATGACTATCCTGATCCATCACGTCAAATTCGAAGCCGTTGGTGAGCAGCAGGTCTTCGTCACCGTCGAGGTCCACATCGAGGAACAAGGTGGACCAGGTCCAGTCGGAAGCAGCCAAACCCGACATCCAAGCCACCTCGGTGTAGTAGCCACCGGGGCGACCCAGGAAGAGGGTGTTGCGGTTGAACTGGGGACGGCCCTCGGACAGTTCCAACTCGGCCAAGGTGGGGCGATCCCGAACCAACTGGGTCATCCGGAACCGGTGTTCCCGGGCCAGCATGTCGACCACGAAGAAGTCGTCGTAACCGTCCCGATTGATGTCGGCAAAATCGACACCCATGGCCGAGCGGCTGGTGTGGCGCAATTTCACCGTGTCCAACTCCCGGAACTGACCCCGACCCTGATTGATCCAGATACGATCAGGGGACGTGTTATCATTGCAGACATACAAGTCCGGGGCTCCATCGCCATTGATATCGCGGAACATCACCGCCAGACCCCAATCCCGATAGGGCGCTATCGGCTTTCCCTGCGCATCCGAAAACGTGCCGGGCTCGTTCTCGATGGCCCGGAATCGGCCTTGCCCCTCATTGAGGTACAACCCGTGTACCTCGGGCAACTCGCGCACCTTGCCGTCGGGCAGCGCCTCGAAGCGGCCCTTCCATTTCGCGGACCGGGTCGATTCGCCGTTGATCTTGGAAACCTCCCAACCATCGCCCTTGCGGGTCAGGGCGAACCGGGTGGTGGGGTCGGCCAACCGCATCACGTCGATGAAGTGCGTGCAGTACAAATCCAAATCGCCATCGCCATCGATATCGGCCAGCGCCATCGAGGTCGCCGAGGCCGTCGGGGACAGGCCCGAGTCCTTCTTTTCGGAAAAGGCTCCACGCCCGTCATTGAGGAAAAGCCGGGTTCCCACGCCGATGCCATTGACCAACAAATCGAGATCCCGGTCGCCATCGACATCCACCAGTGCGGCCGCGGTGGAGCGCTGGTCGGCACAAGCGATCTCAGGCAATTCCATGGCTTCAAAACGCCACTGACCCCGATTGCGGAACAACCGATTCGGCCCCTCCAAATTGCACAAATACACATCCGCCCAACCGTCGCCATCCACATCGCCGATGGCCACGCCGGCCCCGTTGTGGGCCACGGCATTGGTCAGGTACAGGTCGCCCGTCATCGCGTTGGTGAAGACGAGCCCAATCTCCTGTGGAACCATCGAACGGAACCCCACAGGGCCATCCGAGGTCGGGGAAAGCTTGCGAACCGAGGAAGCGATCGCCCCGGTCTTGGGCGGCAGGTCGGCAGCGAATCCATCAGCCCCGTAGAAAAGCAAGCCGACAAGCAATGCCCACACCGGCAAAAGGACGGTATCGACGGCGCTCTGGCCGCTGACCGTGAACGTTGCTGGAAGGAAGCGTCGCATGCTGTGGAATGAAGAGCAATCTGCCTTGGAACGCCGGAAATGACCACTCCCAGAACGTCCAGGATAGGGGAAATTGCGCCCTGCCGGGCTCACCATAAAAAAGAGGGGCTGGTCCGAAGACCAACCCCTCCTGGATTCAAGCCACGATCGATGTGGCCCAATAGCTTACTGGTACTTGATGACCAACTTGCCGCCCTCGTTCTTGATCGAGATGATCGTCACCGAGGGGGTGATGGTGAGGAAGCCCGACGTGCCGGTGGTCGGCAGATCAGCCGTCACGGTCTTGGTGGACTCAGACAGCGTCACGCCGGTCAGCGCCGTGCCGGTCAGGCCAGCCGGAACCTTGCCCGCTGCAACGCGGGTGGACTTGGCCGGAGCGACACCCACGCGGTAGGCCTTGAAGCCACCGTTTTCGAGGTCGTTCACCAGCACCTTGTCGCCGTTGGCCTTCACGCTAGCCAACTCAATGTGGGCGGCGCCACCGTTGTCTTGGAATAGGATGCGAACCGGATAGATGCCGGCGTCCTGCACGAAGAACCGGGTGAGACCCGTGGCGGTGTTGCCGTTCAGCTCGAGGCCACCCTCAGCGAGGAGGATGCCATCTGTAGGCTTGCCGATCGGGCCGCCCTGAGCGCGGAAGCGGTCATCGCAAGCGATGGCCAAGGTCACCACACCGGCCGGAAGCTCGATGAAGGTGGTGATTTCGGCAGCGATGCCGATATCCGTACCGCTGGTTCCCGGAACGCCGGGCATTCCTTCGTCAGGAGTGAAGGTGCCGCCGTTGTTGCCGGCGACTGCGTTCAGGTTCAACACGGTACCGATCTCAAACTTGACGGTCTTGCCATCCCTGACACCGGCCGCAAGGGCGTTGCCCGGCTCGTTTTCGTTGGCCAAGTTGTCGATGACCGTACCGGCTTCGTCCTTCAACGTACCGAGCAAGGCCAACTCCACATCATCCAACGACTTGGAAGTCATGACCTCGTTCTGCACGATGCGCCAGATGAAGCCCGCCTTGGTCTTG
>JARXAF010000130.1 GCA_029865985.1 Verrucomicrobiota bacterium | reverse complement strand
CACTACTTCCTGGTATTGGGCGACGACGCTCGCACGGGGTGCAGCTGAGGTTCCCATCCGGCGGAAGGGCCGGATTATTCAGTTAGGTACGATTGTGGCCACCCCACGCACATGCGTCGGGCCGGTTTAAGGCCGCGGCCTGCCAAGTGAAAACCACCTGCAGGAACGGCAAGCCTACCTCTTCGAAAATCCCCAGCAACAGGTTTTTCCACCCCTTTCCCCGAGGGGTCGGTCCCTCACTTTTACACAAAAGGGGGCACTTCATACTATCTTCCTGCCCTTGCAGAAGTTCCTGCGGGGCAGCTTTGCGCAGGCAGGTAGGTTTGGGGAAAGGGTGTGACTCTACGGAACGGTTCCATTGGATCCGCCACGCCATCCCTTTCATCCCCACTGGATCCTTCCGTTTAGCCCAAGATGGCGCGAACGATGGAACCGTGGACGTCGGTGAGGCGATGGTCGCGGCCGCCGTAACGGTAGGTCAGGCGCTCGTGGTCGAGTCCGAGGCAGTGGAGGAGGGTGGCGTGGAGATCGTGGATGTGGACAGGGTTCTCCACGGCCTTGCCCCCGAAATCGTCGGTTTGCCCATGGACCAGGCCTCCGCGGACGCCGCCTCCGGCCATCCAGACGGTGAAACCCTGATGGTTGTGGTCGCGGCCGTCGTCCTGGCGGCTGTCGGGGGTGCGTCCGAATTCGCCTCCCCAGAGCACGAGGGTGTCTTCGAGCAACCCGCGGGCGGCGAGGTCCTGCAGCAGGGCCGCGGCGGGGCGGTCGAGCGCGCGGGCATTCTTGCGGAGCGAGTTCTCCAGATTCCGATGTTGATCCCATCCGCCGAGATTGACCTCGATGAATCGCGCGCCGGCCTCGGCGAAGCGGCGGGCCAGAAGACATTGCCGGGCGAAGCCGTCGTTGCCGGTCTCACCGACGCCGTAGAGGGCTCGGGTGGCTGTGCTTTCCTTGGTCAGATCCAGCAGGTCGGGGACTTCCGACTGCATGCGGAAGGCCAGTTCGCTGGCCTCGATGGCCGCTTCGATGGGGCCGTGGGTCTCCGGCGCCAGCATCGAGCGTCGGTCCTCGTTCATGGCCTGGATCAAGTCGAGCTGTCGCCGCTGTTGGCTGGCGGTGAGCTGCGGGTGGCTGACGTAGCGCATGCCGGCGTCGGCGGAACCTTCCCGGCCCGAACCGATGCGCGTGCCCTGGTAGATCGCCGGCAGAAACGCGCTGCCGTAATTGGCCGCCCCTGATTGGGCCGGAGGACTGATGCTGATGAACCCGGGCAGGTTTTCGTTGGCGTTGCCCAGCCCGTAGAGGACCCAGGCTCCCATCGAGGGTCGGACGAACCGGGCGCTGCCGGTGTGCAGTTGCGTGAAGGCCTGCGGGTGGTTGGGGATGTCGGTCCGCATGGAGTGGATCATGCAGAGCCGGTCGGCCTGGCCCGCGAGGTGCGGGAAGAGCTCGCTCATCCAGAGGCCCGACTGGCCATGCCGCCGGAATGCGAAAGGTGAGCCGATCAGCCGGGTCCCCTTGCCTCGGCCTGGTCCGGGTTTTCCATGGTCCAGACGCAGTCGGGGTTTGTGGTCGAAGGTGTCCTGATGCGAGGGGCCGCCCTGCATGCACAGGAAGATGACCCGCTGCGCCCGGGAACGATGATGGGGGACGGGGCGGACTGAGGCCGAGCCTTGTCCGGTTTCAGCGCCACCCGAGGCGGTTGCGCTCAGGCCTTGGAAGGCCATCCATCCGAATCCAGCGGCCGCGGTCTTGAGCAGGGTCCGTCGATTCAGCGGGCCGATGCCGGTCGGTGTTGTGGGATCCAGAGGGGGCATGGGTCAGGGAAGGTAGCGGAATTCGGCACAGGCGAAGAGGGCCTGGGCGAACAGGGTCCAGGCCTCGTCTCGGCCGGCGGGTCGTCCGGTGCGGGTGTCGCGGGCCAGGGTTTCGGAACGAATGAATTCGAGCGCGCGCGCCGCCTCCTGGGGTGCCGGATCGCGGGCGAAGGCCCATCGGTAGGCCTGCCGGATCCGGGCCGCATCGCCACCAGCTTGCCGCAGCAGTCTCTGGCCAAAGGCTTGTGCCTGATCCCTGGAAAAGGGGCTGTTCATGAGGAACAGGGTTTGTGCCGGAACCAGCGTTTCATCGCGTTGGGTCACCACAAGGCTGGGCTCGGCGAAATCAAACACATCCAGCACATCGGCCACGGTATCGCGGATCACCGGCAGGTACAGGCTGCGGCGGTTCATGTTCTCACTGGCCCGCTCGACCCCAGGCCGACTCATTAGCGGGCGGGCGTTGTCTTGAGGATCGCCTATTTGGGCAACGAGCGACCCACGGAGCGGTCGGGGATCCAGGGTTCCGGCGGCGCTGAGCATCGCATCGCGGATGGATTCGGCATCGAGGCGCCTCGGCCTGGCTCGCCACAGGAGTTCATCGTCGGGATCGATGGCTTGGCATTCTAGGTCGGCCTCGGACGAGAGTCGGTAGGTGCGGCTGAGAACTAATTCGCGGATGAGGGACTTGGTGGACCCGCCCCCCGCCTGGAATTTTCGAGCCAGATAATCCAGCAATTCCGGGTGTGTGGGCCTGTGTCCGCCGAGTCCGAAGTCGTCGGCGCTGGGCACCAGGCCCCGTCCGAACAGGTGCAGCCAAATGCGGTTGACGGCGACGCGCGCGGTCAACGGGTTGTCGGGGTGGGTCAGCCACGCGGCCCATTCACGGCGGCCGCTTTCATGGGCGGGCATCGGGTCCGGCGATGTCGGTCCCAGCCGTTGGGGTAGTCCTCGGGGAACCCGGCCGGAGCGCTGGGTCACCTCGCCACGAATCAGGAAAAAGGCGTCTTCGGGCTTTGAGTCGCGCACCCCCATGGCCAACGCGTTCGTGGCCCTGCGGTCCGGGATCTCCCGGGCGGCCGACGCGCGTCGACCGTTCCGCTTCCGGGTCGTTGCTCCGGGATCGGGTGGCAGCGCCAGTTCGGCCCGAGGTGATCGCTCCAGCGGTATCAGCCTCGAAGGTTGCCGGTTGCGGGCCTTGTCGCCGGTGGTGCCATAGCAGGTCTCGGTGCTGCGGAAGATCCCTGCCAGGGCGTAGTAATCGCGCTGCGAAATCGGGTCGGACTTGTGGTCATGGCAGCGGGCGCAGGCCACGGTGATGCCCAGGATGGCCCGGGTGGTGGTGTCGATCTGCTCGTCCACCAGGTCGGCCAGAAATTGCTCGCGGCGACCTTCGTTGAGCCCCTTGGTTCCGATGGCCAGGAATCCGGTGGCGATGATCAGGGCGTCACGCCGATCCGGCGGTGCCGTCGCGGCGAGCAGGTCGCCGGCGATTTGTTCCCGGACGAACTCCGCGTAGGGTTTGTCGTGGTTGAAGGCGTCGACCACCCAGTCGCGATACCGCCAGGCCTCGGGGAAGGGGTGATTCCGCTCCTTGCCTGCGCTTTCCGCAAACCGGGCGATGTCGAGCCAATGCCGTGCCCACCGTTGGCCGAAGGTCGTGCTCGAGAGCCATTCGTCGACCTGCGCGGCATAGCGCGATTCCGGCACCGTGCCGCTGTTGTCCGGTTGGAAGGCGCTGACCTGTTCCGGGGTGGGCGGCAATCCGGTGAGGTCGAAGCTCGCCCGCCTCAGCCACTCCAGCGGTGAGGTTGCACGCACCGGTTTCAATCCGGCCGCCTCGAGCCGAGCCAAAATGAACGCATCGACCGGACGTATCAGCCAAGCCGTGTCTCGAACGGGCGGCGGTTCCGGATCGCTGACAGGGGCAAAGGCCCAATGATTGGCCTTCGCAGCTCCGTTCTTGGCAGAGGGTGTCTCCGCCGCCCTAGTCAGCGCCGCGGTGGCTCCTAAGGAATACAGGAGAAACACGAGCAAAATGGTCGAACGACGGCCCATTAGTGAGTGATCACCTTGTCCGACGGTGGCCGGGTTGAAAAGGTTTCATCGTGACGGCCCTCTGAGGCAGGCTGATCCGCGTGAAACGGATTGAAGCTTGGTTTCCTACGTTCATCTACAGCGCGCGATTGCGGCCCAACGGCTCGGCGTTCAATCGTGAACTGCTCAAGGAATGCCACCAATTCCGAGATTTTGATGAAGCTGGGCGCAAGTGGTCCAAGAAGAACTACCCCGGCGGGTACACGTCGTATGGGTCGATGGATCGATTGCACACCATTTCTTCGACCTTCACAGAACTCGAGCGCCTGATCGACCGGCACGTCCGTGCTTATGCCAAGTCTCTGGAGTGGGATCTCGGGGGCCGGGGGCTGCGGATGTCTGATTGCTGGATCAACATCATGCCTCAGGGCGTGACCCACAGCCTTCACCTTCACCCCAACTCGGTGGTCAGCGGTACCTATTATGTGGCCACGCCGCGGGGTTGCGCTGGTTTGAAGTTCGAGGATCCCCGGATGAGCAAGTTCATGGCGGCTCCTCCGGTGTCCGGTGAAGGAAATTCGCGGTCCCGGCGTTATGTGACCTACCCGGCCACCGCCGGCAACGTGACACTCTTTGAGAGCTGGCTACGCCACGAGGTGCCCTCCAACACCCTGAAGGCCGAGCGCATTAGCATCAGCTTCAATTACGACTGGGCCTGAACCGTCCGGGTCCGGTGCGGTTGATGGCTCTAGGAACGAGTCGGGGCCTTCGATGCGCGTTGGGATCGGGTGGTCTTTTTCTTCGCCTCCGAGGTCCGCGCATGCGGGATCTGGTCGTGGATGAGCCCGTTGCTGGCGATGAGGCCGTATCGGTGCTCCCCGGGCAGTGCCTGTGTGACAAAGGATCCGCCGGCGCATTCCACGATGAGTCCACCGGCCGCGATGTCCCAGAGTCGGACCCCGGCCTCGACGTAGGCATCGAAGCGGCCGCAGGCGACGTAAGTGAGGGCCAACGCGGCCGAGCCCATGATGCGGATCTTGCGCACGCGGTGGGTGAGTTCGAGGAAGTCGGCCTGTGCGGCCTTCAGGCTGTCTTGGCTCTTGGCGAATCCGAGTGACACGATGGATTCATCCAACCGGGCGCGGGTGCTGACCTTGGCGATGCGGCCGTTGAGACGGGCCGGCTTGCCTCGGATCGCCGTCCACAAGTCGTTCATGAAGGGGTCGTACACTACGCCGACTTCGCTGTGAAAACCGTCGGCCGTGCGCACTTGCAAGGCGATGCTCACGGCGGCATGGGGGATTCCATAGGCGAAGTTCACCGTGCCATCAATGGGGTCTACCACCCAGCGGGCCACTGCCTGTTCACTGGCGTCGTCGATACCCTCCTCGCCCAGAACTGGAATCGACGGGAAGGCCTGAGCCAATACCCGGGTGATGAGCTTCTGGCACCGGACATCCAGCTCGAGCTTGATGTCGTGCTGATGGGATTCGTTGACTTGCTTGGCGCGTCGCAGGTGCTTCTTCATCAACGCTCCAGCCTGATGCGCCGCATCGACGGCGGCGGCCAGAGCTTGTGGGTTCGAGGGGGGGCGGGAGGAAGGGATTGTTCGGCTCATCGTCGCAACTCCGAGTCTGAACCGTCCCCGTCTCGAACATCAATGATGGACCCGAAAGCGGGGTGGGTGTCGTGAAGGTCAGAATATCGGTTGGTTTCGCCGATCACGCCGGTAGTCCGAAGCGGACATGGGCTTCGTCGGTGGAGATCTTCAGCGAGGTGCACACGTGTCGGGAGGCCAGTTGCAACACGGCCGACCGGACCATTTCATCGAACTGCTTCGGCGGTAGCGCCACACCTTCGTGTGCGATTTCACGGATGTGCAGTTTGCGGTCCAGCAAATCGGTCAGAAAGGTCTCACAGGTAACCGGGTCGTCGGTGGTGAAGTGCGACGCGGGCAGTTTGCCATGCTGATCGATGTCGTAGGTGACTTTGTATTTGGGGAGCATGATGGGGAGTGGGTTGATGGTTTGGGCCCTCAACCTGTGATGGGTGCGGATAACCTCGGTTGGCAGGCTGTTTTCTGGGCGCAAAAAGTCTAGGGGTTGATTTCTCGAGCGCTTCTCCGCGTTTGCTTCGATTGCATCGGCTTTTGCCTTCAAACCGGTTTATTCCTCCGATTCCCCGACTTGAAATCATCCCCGGCGTTGCCACGGGCCGGGCTTGTCGCATGCTCTGCGCCCCGATCGCATGACCGACCCGCGCATAGATGAACTCCGGCAACTGCTGCCGCGCTGCATGCTGTCGGACTGGGTTCGGCTGGGCGCGCGCGCGGCCCGCTGGGTCCGGGAAGGTCGTCCTTTAGGCGAAGGACCCCACCCGCTGGATCGGCTTATGGAACAGGCGCGGAGTTCCATTGAACGCCGTGAACTTCGGGTGCAAACGATGCCTCGCCCGCAATACCCGCCCGGTTTGCCCATTTCGGCGCGCAAGGACGACATCGTGGCCGCGATCCGAGCTCATCCGGTGGTGGTCATTGCCGGTGAGACCGGCTCAGGCAAGACGACCCAAATCCCCAAGATGTGCCTGGAGGCCGGACTCGGGGCTCGGGCCATGATTGGTTGCACCCAGCCCCGTCGCGTGGCCGCGTTGTCCATCTCGCGACGCATCGCCGAAGAACTGGACGTGTCCTGGGGCCGCGAGGTGGGTTGCAAGATCCGCTTCGACGACCGGTCCGGCACCGACACGGTCATCAAGCTGATGACGGACGGTATGCTGCTGGCCGAGGTGCAGGGCGACCCGACCTTGGCCGAATACGAGGCCATCATCATCGACGAGGCCCATGAGCGCTCGCTGAACATTGATTTCCTGCTCGGGCACCTCAAGAACCTCTTGGCTCAGCGCCCCGACCTGAAGGTCATCATCACTTCGGCCACCATCGACACGGCGGCCTTCTCGAAAGCCTTCAACGACGCTCCGATCATCGAAGTTTCTGGGCGCACGTTCCCGGTGGAGGTCGAGTATCGGCCGCCCGGCGGAGAGGGGGCTTCGTCGGATCCGGCCGACACCGACTTTGTCGATGCGGCCGCCCGTGAATGCGAGCGTCTGTTCTATGAGACCGGCGTGGGCGACGTGCTCATCTTCCTGCCCGGTGAACGCGACATCCGCGAATGCGCGGACCTGATCGAGGGACGATTGGGCTCCGAGGCGCAGGTGGTTCCGCTTTTCGGGCGGCTGAGTTCCGGTGATCAGCAACAGGTTTTCAGTCCGTCGTCCCGTCGCAAGGTGGTCATTGCCACCAACATTGCCGAGACCTCGCTCACCATTCCGGGCATCCGCTTCGTCATCGACTCCGGCCTGGTCCGGATGAGCCGCTACAATGCCCGCACCCGCACCCGACGGTTGCCGGTCGAGGCGGTGTCCCAAAGCAGCGCCAACCAGCGCAAGGGACGGGCTGGCCGTGTCGAGGCCGGCGTGTGCATTCGACTCTATTCCGAGGAGGACTTCGAAGCGCGCAGCCCGTTCACGCAGCCCGAAATCCAGCGGGCCAACTTGGCCGAGGTCATCTTGCGCATGAAGGCCTCGCGCCTCGGCGACATCGAGACCTTCCCGTTCCTCAATCCGCCGGCTCCGATGGCCATTAGCGGGGGCTACTCTCTGCTGCAGGAACTGGGAGCCCTCGACGAACAGCGCGAATTGACGGCCTTGGGCCGTGATTTGGCCCGCCTGCCCATTGATCCCACGTTGGGTCGGATGCTCCTGCAGGCGCAGACCGAGCACGCGGGCCGCGAACTCCTCATCATCGCCGCAGGCCTGAGCATTCAGGACCCCCGCGAGCGCCCACTCGACCAGCGCGAGGCGGCCGACAAGGCCCACCGCCGCTTCATGCATTCGCAGTCCGACTTCCTGTCGCTGCTCGGGTTGTGGAACGGGGTGCACGACCAGTGGGAATCGCTGCGCACCCAAGGCGCGCGGCGGAAGTTCTGCCGGCAGCACTTCCTCTCGTACCTGCGCATGCGCGAATGGCAGGACTTGCATGGCCAATTACAAGGGGCCTTGGAAGACCTCGACGGCGTGAAGCTCAACGAGCGCCCGGCCGAGGAAGACGCGGTCCATCGCTGCATTCTGGCCGGCTTGTTGGGGCATGTGGCGGTCCGCCAGGAACGCAACCAGTACAAGGGCGTCGGCAACCGGATGGTGTCGGTGTTCCCCGGATCGGTGCTGTACGACCGACCCGAGCGCTCGCCGAGGCAGGATCGCCGCCCGCCGCCCGCCGGCCCCGCCGCGGCCAAACCCGAGAAAACCCGGCAGCCCGCTTGGATGGTTTGTGGCGAGATCGTCGAGACCTCCCAGTTGTTCGCCCGCACCTTGGCTGCCATCGATCCGCAGTGGATCGTCCGACTGGCCCCGCACCTCTGCAAAGTGACCCACCAGAACGCTCATTGGAGCGCCAGCGCCGGCCGTGTGCTCGTCGAGGAGAAGACCACCTTCCACGGCCTCGAGGTCTTCGCCCGCAAGGTGGCCTATGGAAACATCGCCCCCCGCGAGGCCACGGCGATCTTCATCCGCTCGGCGCTGGTTGAAGATGACTTGCTGCCCCCGGCTCTCTCCGGCCGGAACGACGACTTCGATGGCGACGACGACCGGGCCGTGGTCCGGGCCATGCAGACGGCCGCGCCCTCGGCCGAACCGCGTTTCATGGCGGCCAACCGGGCGCTCCGCGAAAAGGTGGAGAACTGGCAAACCCGCTTGCGGCGCAACACCGTGGACCTCGATCAGGTCTTCTTCGAATTCTACGCCCGGCACTTGGAAAACATCTCGTCGCTGCACGAATTGCATCGGTTGATGCGCGACCACACCGAGTCCGGGTTTTTGTGTGCCACCGAGCCGGAGATCACCGGCGGCAAAGACCTGCATCTCGATGAGAACGCTTTCCCCGACAGCGTGACGGTCGATGGCCAGGTGGTGCCACTGGTATACGCGTATGCGCCCGGCGAGGCTCACGACGGTGTCACCGTAAAGTTGCCCGCACCCTTGGCCCAGCGGGCTGGGGCCGCTGTCCTGGAGTGGGCAGTGCCCGGGTTGCGCGAAGCCAAGATCGAGGAACTGCTCCGGGCGTTGCCCAAATCGCTGCGACGGGAATTGATGCCCTTTCCGCCCAAGGTGCCGGAAATCGTTCGCGAATTTCAGCCGCAGGGAACTTCGTTCTTTGCCGACCTCGCTCGGTTTTTGACCCAGCGCTACGGAGTGCCGGTCCCTGAAGAGGCTTGGGGCTCCGAGGCTGTGCCCGCCCACCTGAAGTTGCGCTTCGAATTGTTGGGTTCCGATCGCCGGACCCTCGTGGCAAGCCGTGATCTCCAGGAGGCCCGCACGCGACTGCCCCAAGCGGCGCCGAAGACCGTAGGCGATCCGCCGGCCTGGCATCAGGCGGTGCGACGTTGGGAGCGCCCGGCCATGACGGCTTGGAGTTGTGGTGATTTGCCGGAACGAATCACTGTGGTCGATGACCCGGTGTTTCCGGTAATGGCTTGGCCTGGCTTGGAACGCGAAGGGGGCGCGGTGAATGTCCGCCTGTTCCGCACCCGCGAGGCTTGTCAATCGGCCTCGCTTTTGGGCTTCCAGCGGTTGGTGGAGTTGGCCTTGTCGAAGGATCTCGCCTGGGTGGAGAAGGAGCTTCGTGCGTTGGCTCGCTTTGATGCGGCTTATGCCGCAATCGGTACCGCGTCGGAGTTGCGGGAGAGCGCCTTCCGTCATTTGTTGCGCCACATTCTCCCCGCCGGATTGCCGGAAGTGTTGACCGCGGCCGCCTTCGAAGCGGCGGTGGTTCAGGGTCGGGAGCGAATCGTGGGATTGGTCCCGAAATTCATGGACCAGCTGGCCCTCGTCCTCCAGGCACTCCAATTGGCCCGGGCCCGCATCGGGTTGCCCGCGCCGGTCAAGGCCCTGCCTCCCAAGACCCGCACCCTCAACGACCTGAGCCAACTGGGCGCTTTGCTGGCGAACGCTCCGGCCGCCGGCAAGGGGGGCGCCAAGGCTCCGGCTCATTCCGCGGCCTCCGTCGAGGGACGCCCGGCCACATTGCCCGAAGAATTGGCGTTCCTCATGCCATCGGCCTTTTTGGACGGCATCGAGTTCGAGACGCTGCGCCAGTTGCCTCGGTATCTCAAAGCCCTGACCCTGAGGGCCGAACGGGCGGCCAACAACCCGGTCAAGGATGGGGAGCGTGCCAAGGCGGTCGCTCCCTATCAGGCCGCGTTGCACCGTCTGCGGACCGCTTCGCCAGCAAATCCCGACGCGGCCCGCCGGATCGACGGGTTCCGTTGGCTTCTCGAAGAATACAAGGTGTCCCTCTTCGCACAGGAACTCGGAACGGCGGTGCCTGTTTCTCCCAAGCGGTTGGATGATTATTTGGCATCGATGCGTTGATGAAAATCATGGCCGCCTGACAAGATATTCTGGAGACAGGTGACAATTTGATGTCAGGTTGACGCCACCTGAACTCATCCGCCCTCCAACAGAATTGAATTCGGATATGCTTTTCCCAGACGTTTGTTCCCGTCTCACTCCGGTGCTCTCAGTGCTCCTCCTGAGTGCGCTCTTCGGATCCCCCCAATCGCTCAGCGCCCAGGCGGCCGCCAAGAAGGTGACCCTGGAAATCAGCGTGGGCACCAACAACACCCTGGTTCTGCCGCGCACCGTGTTCGGCAAGGAGCATTTGATGTCCGCCTCGCGGATTCCGCAGTCGCTGGCCGCGACCTCCACGGGATTGTCGGGCAAGATCGTGAAGTTCGAGCTCTTCCACGACGGCGTCGATTTGTACGAGGCCACCGACGGCTTGGTGGTGACCAAGGACCTGCCGGCCCGCCGCATCCTCACGACCTTCCCCATCGTCGAGCAGGATGCCAACAAGGTGATCATCGATTTCAACCGGGGCATGCGCCGGCTCTATACGGAGATCTGGTACGGACAGGGCCGCGGTTTCAACGCGATGTCCCGCGATGAATCGCTGGAAATCCCGCAATCGCGGGTGTTCCAGGCCGAGAAGCTCGACAACCAATTGTCCATTCGCCAGAGCGTCCAGGTCCGCGACCGCGAGGCCATGGCCAACGTCGAGCAGCGCTTCGAGGTGCGCTACTTCTTCACGCCCTACGAGGCCGGCACCTACAAGGGCAAGGAGGCTCCGGGTTCGGACCTGCGCTACGCTCGCTTCTTTGAGACCCAGGCCCGGTTGGAGGAAAGCACTGGTCGGCCCTCTCCGCAGATGGCCCGTTTCGATGTCTCCAAGCCGGTGATCTTCCACTACAGCGCCAACACCCCGGCCGACTACGTGGAGGCGGTGAAGGATGGTATCCTGTATTGGAACCGCGCCTTCGGCACCAATCTGGTCCGCGCCGAGAAGGCTCCGGCGGGTGTCACCGCACCCGACTCTCGCTACAACATTGTGCAGTGGGTTCCTTGGGATAACGCCGGCTTCGCCTACGCCGACATCCTCATCGACCCGCGCACGGGTCAGTCCGAACACGGTCAGGCTTACATGACCAGTGTGTTTGCCTTGAGCGGAAAGGCTCGCGCCCGGGCGTTGCTGCGTTCGATGCGCGACATCGTGGCCGACAAGAAGAAGCTCACTGCCGATGCCGTGGGTGGTGAGGCCGCGCAAGGCTTCCCCTGGATGACTGCCAATGGCCTGTGCCACATGCAGTCGGTGGAATTTGCCCACCAATACGCCCAAGGTCTGGAAGATTTGTTGTCCAATGAAACGCTGACCGATGCCGGCGCCTTGCGGGCCTCGCAAGACTACGTCCGGGAGGTGGTGGCCCACGAGGTGGGGCACGTGCTCGGTCTGCGGCACAACTTCGCCGGCAGCGTTTCGGCCAACATGAGCCGCCAGCAAATCGACGAGTGGTTTCAGGCCTACGTCACTGGGCAGAGCCTTGATGCCTACACCAACCACTTCGCTTCGTCGTCCATCATGGAGTACACGGTTTTCAAATCGGCCGTGCAAGTCGGGTGGTTCATTCGCACTCGCAAGGAGCCCCTGCCGCATGACAAGGCGACCATCCAGTGGGGCTATTTCGGTGGCCAGGAGCCCCGTGACAAGAAAATGCTCTTTGGTTCTGACGAACTGGTCGGCACCTACGGCGACCTGCAGCGTTTTGACGAAGGCGTTGAACCCGTGGTCGGGGCCTACTCGCAGTTGGCCGACGATATCCGCCTGCTCCCCAACAGCCTCATCGAAACCTTCATCGCGGCCAAGGCGCCGCGCGATTCGCGGGACGCCACGCCCATCGCCGAGGTGAACCTCTCGCCCGCCCGCTACGCCGCCCAGACGGCCAATCACTTCGCCTCCATGCTCGGTTGGTTCCGTTCCTCGGCCCGCTCGCTGCGGGTGGAGAACCAGTTTGATTTCATCGGTGAGCTGAACCAAAAGGACCGTGCCAAGGCCCACTGGAAGGACTTGAACGACCAGGTCGAGCGCATTGGTGGCGTGGACCGTGCCCTGTTCAGCTTCCTGCCTCTCGATCTGAAGCTGGAACTCAAGGACCCGCCCAAGGGGGTTCCCACGGCTGACAAGGTGAGTGAAGCCACGCTCATGGGCCGATTGCGGAAGCTTCTGGATGCCCCGGCTTACACCAACTTCGTGGGCCTAGACGAAAAGAAATACGCCTTCAGTGCCGCCGAGAAGGAGTTGATCCTGAAGCGTGGCGAGAAGTTCTTCCGTGAATTCGAGAAGGAGTTGGTCAAGCAAGTCTGCGCCCGTCTCGAGAACGCTCCGCGCGACCTCGGTATCGTAGCCCAGGAAAGCCTCGAGGACAGCGACATCACCTCGAAGGTGGAGCAGCGCATCATCGACACCGCCCGCCTGGTGCTCACCGCCAAGGACGAAACCAAGCGTCTCAAGGGCAAGGTGGACAAGAGCCTCGTGGAGGTCGTCGACTTCCGTTACGAGCCCGAGGTCCGCATGGCCGCGGCCAAAATGCTCAACGACAAGACCGGGACTTATCGCGGTTGGGCCACCGAAGCCAAGGGTGACTTGAACAAGTCCCTGAAGGACGACATCGACGGCGCCTTGAACATCGCCAACTTCAAGGACTTCAAGGACTCCATGCTCTCGCGGACGTTGCGTGAGTGGTACCTGAAGCAGCAGGACATCTTGGGCCTGCTGCCGCCGAAGCCGGCTGGCAAGTGAGTGGGGGCGCAGGATCAGTCCTCCGCTCGCAGGGAACGTGGGGACAGGCTGGGCTTTCGCGCTGAACGCGCGAGGGGGTGAGGGAGTTCACGTTCCAGTGCTTGCTCCGGCCTGATCCTGCTGGTGTTAGGGTTGTGGGGGTGGGGGGCGCAGGATCAGTCCTCCGGTTCGATTCGGCTGCGGCCTCCGGATCGGCCCTCGGAAGCCCCAATTGAACTCGAACCTGACCACCGCCGGATTTGCCATGGGGAGAACCTTCCAGCAAGGTGGAGGAACGCTATGGCCGAACACAACGACTCGCGCATTCCGGTGACCGTCCTCACGGGCTTTCTTGGCGCCGGCAAGACCACCTTGTTGAACCGCATCCTGACCGCCAATCACGGCAAGCGCATCGCCGTGATCGAGAACGAGTTCGGTGAGATCGGCATCGACAACGAACTCGTTATCCAGGCCGACGAAGAAATCTTCGAAATGAACAATGGGTGCCTTTGCTGCACCGTCCGCGGCGACCTGATTCGCATCCTCGGCCAGCTCATGAAGCGCCGGAACAGGTTCGACTACGTGCTGGTCGAAACCACCGGCCTGGCGGATCCCGGCCCGGTCGCTCAGACCTTCTTCAGCGACGAAGAGATCAAGGATAACTTCCGTCTCGATGGCATCGTCACGCTTGTCGACGCCAAGCACATCTCCCTGCACCTCCACGACGCGCCCGAGGCCAAGGCGCAAATCGCCTTCGCTGACCGCATCGTCCTCAACAAGACCGACCTCGTGACGCCCGAGGAGTTGGCTCACCTCGAACGTCAGGTTCTGGCCATCAACCCGGTTGCCAAGATTCTGCATACCCAACAATCCAACCTCTCGGTGGATCAGGTCATCCACCTGCATGCTTTTGATCTGAACCACAAGCTCACCTTGGACGGGGATTTCTTGGAGAAAGCGCTGCCCTTTGAGTGGAGCGGCACACTTCATCTCGATGCAGGCGATTACACTCTGCGTCTCGACGCGGGCCCGGATGCCGTGATGGGCGCCGTGCTGCTCCAATTGGATACCCATAGTCACGAGCAGGGCCACGGCCACGATCATTCCCATGCCGAGCATGGTCACGACCACACTCATGACGATCACGGCCACGGCCATGACCACGGCCATGACCATGACCATGATCACGGGCACAGCCACGGCCACGGTGAGGAGTGCGGGGGTGGGCTGCACGACGCATTGCACCATGCCGAGGAAATCGCCGAAGGAGTCTTCAATGGCATCGGAACGGCCGTCCGCATGGGCGGAGTGATCAAGCCCGGCAAGACGCTCTACAAACTCATTCTCGGCGAGGACGGCATCACCGCCACTTTGCGCATTCCCGCCCACGGTAACTACGCCCTCTTCACCCAGCATGGGTTGGACGAGTTCAAGGGACGCATCGAACGCGACGGCAAGACGGTCGAGCCCACTCATGTTCATGAGCATGGCGGCCATGGTCACAACCACACCCACGACGAGACCGTCTCCAGTGTGGGTATCGAAGAGCGTCGGGAACTGGACGCCAAGAAGCTCAACGCGTGGCTGAGCGAACTGCTTCAGACCAAGGGTCAGGACATCTTCCGCATGAAGGGCATCCTCAACATCAAGGGACAGGCCAACCGCTTCGTGTTCCAGGGAGTTCACATGCTCTTCGAGGGCAAGCCTGACCGGGCGTGGAAAGACGCCCTCGAGCGCAAGAGCCAGTTGGTTTTCATCGGTCGCAATTTGGACCGTGAGGCTCTGAATGCCGGCTTCCGTCGCTGCCTGGCCTGAGAGTTGCCCCTCCAACCGAGTCTGTTGCACCGACCTCGAGATGAACGCTCCGCTCCGACCCGCCGAATGGGTCCTCGATCTCAACGAACCCATCGTCGCCTTGGCAGGCTCGCCGGATGGAAGACTCATCGCGGCCCTGGGTACCGAGGGTTCTGCCTGGGTGGTGGAGGCGTCGACCGGGCGTCGACTCCACACATTTCAGGCCCATGAGGGCGGGGGATTTCGCCTAGTCTGGGGGCCTTCGGGCACCTCGTTTGCCACGGCAGGTCAGGATGGTCAGGTTCGCCTCTGGAATGCCTTGACTGGAACCCAGACCGAATCGTTGCCCATGCCCTCGGCCTGGGTGGAGCAATTGACCGCATCGCCGGTGGGCGATCGGTGGGCGGCCGCCTCCGGCAAGACGGTGTGCATCGGGGGTCCTGGCGGGAGCGGTTGGACCCACACATTGGGCGGCCATCGCAGCACCATCGCCGGGTTGGCCTGGTCGGCCGACGGACGATCCCTGGCCGTGGGCTGCTACGGCGGGGTGAGTGTGTACGACGCGGACACGGGGCGCGTCACCGCTGAGTTGCCTTGGAAGACGAGTTTGGTGTCGCTGGCGATTTCACCGGATGGCCGTTGGGTCGTCGCCGGCACTCAGGAAAACAGTGTGCAAATCTGGCCGCAGCCCTTCCGTGAGGGCGAAGAGTTGGCCATGTCGGGCTATGAAGCCAAAGTACGCAGCCTGGCCTGGCATCATTCCGGGCGATACCTCGCCACCGACGGCGGCCAGGAACCCATGGTGTGGGATTGCAGCGGCAAGGGGCCGGCGGGTTCCACGCCGCGTATCCTCGAGGGTCATCCGACCCGAGTCTCTTGCCTCTCCTACCAGAAGGCGGGACACCTTCTGGCCAGCGGTTGCCTGGGTGGCCGAGTGCTGTTCTGGAACGCAGGCAAGTCTTCGCAGCCATTGCGGGCTACCGTGTTGTCGTCCGCCGTCACAGTCTTGGGTTGGTTGCCGGGCGATGCCTGGGTGATGGCCGGATGTCGGGACGGTCGCTTGGCGCTGATCTCCGCTCCGAAGGTCTGAGCAGGCCGGAGGGTCCTTGGGCCTTGCGGTTGGAGCGTCACGCGATCGCGGTCCTGCGACCCAAGCCCAAAAACTCCCGAAGGCGCGGGTGCTCGGGTTGATCGAGCACCGCCCGGGTCGGGCCAGTGGCCACCACGCGACCACCGTCGATGAAGACCACCCGGTGAGCAATGTCGCGAGCGAAGTTCAGTTCGTGGGTGACGAGCAACAGGGTCATGCCCTCGTCGGCGAGCCTGGCCAGCACCGACAGCACCTCGCCGCGCAGTTCCGGATCCAGAGCGCTGGTGGGCTCGTCGCACAGGAGGATCTGCGGTTTCATCGCCAGAGCCCGGGCGATGGCCACGCGCTGCTGCTGCCCGCCCGACAGTTGAGAAGGCCGGTGATGGGCGCGATCGGCCAAGCCTACCTTTGACAGCAGGTCCATCGCCTGTTCCCGGGCCTCGGCATCGGGTACTCGGTCCACGTGGAGGGGAGCCTCCATCACGTTCTCCAGGGCCGTCCGGTGCGGGAAGAGATTGAATTGCTGGAAGATCATCCCGGTGCGTCGGCGCAGTCGCTGGCGCAAGGCTCGGTCGGTGGCCTGCGGTGTTCCGGCCTCGATGCGCACGTCGCCGAGGTGCAACGATCCGGAGTCAGGCGTTTCCAGCCAATTGAGGCAGCGGAGCAGGGTGCTCTTGCCACAGCCGCTTGGGCCGATGAGGGCCACCACTTCGCCGGCTTCCTGATGGTGATCGATGCCATCGAGAACGGTGACGGAGCCGAAGCGTTTGCGCAGTCCGACGATCTCGATCATGGCTGCAGCCTCCGTTCGAGGGCCCGTGCCGCGGCCGAGGCCGCATGGCCCATGGCGAGGTAGATCGCCGCGGTGAGGATTCCCAGGCCGAGGTAATCGCCCGCGTCCAACGAGCGGATGAGGAATTCCTTGGTAAGTTCCACCAGGCCGATGACCGAGACGATGGAGGAGTCTTTGAAAAGGGCGATGAGGTCGTTGGTGATGCCCGGGAGACTGATGCGCAGCGCCTGGGGCAGGACGACCCGCCGCAAGGTCAGGGCCGGCGACAATCCCAAGGCCATCGCTGCCTCGGTCTGTCCACGCGGGACGGCCTCCAGCCCGGCGCGGAGATTCTCGGCCTCGTTGGCGGCGTAGTTGAGACCGAGGGTCAGTACGGCGGCGGCCCCGGCCGGGAGGTTCCAGCCGAGAGCCTGAGCCAGCCCGAAGTAAATGAAGTACAACTGCAGCAGCAGCGGCGTGCCCCGGAACACTTCGATGTAGACGATGGCCGTCCGTCGCAGGGCCGGGGTTCCGTAGCATCGGGAGAGAGCCAGCCCAAGTCCGCAGGTCATGGCCAAAGTCATGGAGGCCAGGGTGACCCACAGCGTGGTGATGGCGGCCTCGAGTAGGATCGGTAGGTAGCGGAGAGTTCTTCCCAAGCCGGCCTTGGGCCTGGGTGCCACGGACCCGCCGACGGCCGTGGGTTCGGCGGTGCTTGTGGCTCCGATGGCTCCGGAGATCCCGAAACTTCCCGAGGTTTCTGTGACCAAGGTCAGCCCAGTGGATGGTGAGGGTCGGGTTCCATTGGGTGCGATCGTGGTCGCAGGGCCGGCGGCCGGGGTCGTCTCGTGAGGCTCGGGCTTCCAGGAGGCCAGTCCCGCCTGCGCCGCATCCCAGAGTTGGTAGCGTTGGTAGATGCGTTCGAGAGTACCGTTGTGGATGAGGTCGCCGAGGGCTGCATTGATGTGGAACAGCAGGCGGTCGGACCCTAGCGGGACTGCGATGGCGTAATGCGACGGCGCAAAGGCCGGCCCGGCTCGTCGGAGTTGTGGACGGCCTTGGAGGTTAATCGTGGCGATCGGGGAGTCGGTGAGGACGGCGTCGATACGGCCGAGTTCGAGATCGCGGAAGTAGTTCACGTTCTCGTCGTACACGCGCACCTCAAGGCCGGGCTGCCGAGTGGCCAGTCGGTGGGACAGCGTGGAGGCCAGCACTCCGATGCGGCGGCCGGCGAGGTCTCCGAGGGTGCGGATGCCTGTGTCTGAGGCCCGCGTGACCAACTGTTGTCCGAACGTGAAGTACGGCCGGCTCATGGCCACCTGAGCGAGGTTCTCCGGCGTGCGCTCGAGGGCCGCGATGATAATGTCGAAATTGCCGCCCTGACGAAGGCCGGGAATAAGGTTGGCCCAGTTGAATTGGACGAAGCGGGACTGGCATCCGAGCCGATCGCACAACGCCTGGGCGAGTTCGACCTCGAAGCCGACGAGTTGGTCGGGCTGTTCTGCCGGATGAAAGATGTAAGGCGCCCCGCCCTCCGCATCATTCGCCCATCGGAGCACCTGGGGAATGCTGGGTTCCGGGGTCGGTGCCGCGCCGGCGGTGCTGCTGAGGCCGGCGGTCCACGCCAGGAGGATGAGGAGCAATGATTGGACGCGGCGCACCGTTCTGCGATTAGCGGGTGTCCCCGGGGTTTCTCAAGCGAATTACATGAAGGAGCGCCCAGTACGAGGCACGTGGCCTGTCCCTCGCAGTGACACGAAAAGAGCCATTCCATCATCAACTTTGCATGTTCTTGGAGGGCTCCGCGGGATGGGGCCTCCGCTCGCAGGGAAGCTCTGAAGCATCCACCATTGCGCTGCGCGCCGGTATTTTTTGGTGTTCGCTTCCAGAACCCTCGGGGTCGGTCCCTCACATCTACACAAAAAGTGCCATACTATCATAAAATTGCTGCCTGGCTTGGGGAGGCTGGCGCCCGGTGACAGTGCCCTGAGGGCTCGGCGGAATGGGTCCTACGTTCGCAGGGAACGTTGGGCCAGGAGGAACTTTCGCGCTGGGGCGCGAGGGGGATCAGGATGTCGACGTTCCAGTGCTCACTTCGGACCCGTTCCGCTGCCGCCCAAGGTTTCTGCGGTGAAAATGTTAACCTTTATACCAGAGGCTGCCGTGCATCGCCTGCGTTGGTGAGGTAGTTTGGGGCGAACTCCGGGTTGGCCTTCATGGGCTGCGTTGGGCTTTCATTGGTGTTCGGCGTAATTGGCCGTCCATGCAATGAGCGAACACTGGGATGTGGTGGTGGTCGGGGGAGGTGCGGCAGGGCTGTTCTGTGCCCGGTCGGCGGGATTGCGTGGGCGGCGCGTGGAGTTGCTGGAGCACAATCCACGGCCCGGCAACAAGATCCTGATCTCCGGCGGAGGGCGCTGCAATTTCACCAACATCGGCGCGACGCCGGCCAACTACGTCACCTCGGGCAGTCCGCATTTCCTGAAGTCGTCGATGGCCCGGTTCACATCGGCCGATTTCCTTGCGCTGGTCGAGCGTCACGGGATCGCTTGGCATGAAAAGAAGCTGGGGCAGTTGTTCTGCGATCAAAGTTCAAAGCAGATCCTGCAACTGTTGGAACAGGAATGCGGCGATGCCGGGGTACGGATCACGGTGAACTGCAAGGTGGAGGGAGTGGAGCGGTTGCCCGAGGGCGGTTGGCAGATTCGCACCTCGCAGGGCGAGCGCACGGCCGATTCGCTGGTGATCGCCACGGGCGGGCTTTCGTTCCCGAAGCTGGGCGCGACGCCCTGGGGATACCACATCGCACGGCAATTCGGGGTGCCGCTGGTGGAGCCACGTCCCGGATTGGTGCCGCTGATGCTGCCGGCGGCACGTTACTCGGCGTTCACGGCGTTGAGTGGATTATCAATCGATGTCGAGACCTGGGTGAGTGCCGACCGGCCGCGCTTCCGCGAGAACACGCTGTTCACGCATCGCGGGCTCAGTGGTCCGTCGATCCTGCAAATCTCGAGCGTGCTCAAGCCGCGCGAATCGTTCCGGATCAATTTGCTGCCCGGCGTGGATGCAAAGGCATTCCTCATGTCACACCGGATGGGTGGCAAAGATCTGAAGTGGGCGCTGCGTCAGGTGCTGCCGGAGCGGTTCGTTCAGGCGTGGTTGGGGCCGAACGCGGCTCCACGGCCCTTGGCTCAATTGCCGCAACGCGAGATCGACACGTTGGCTACACAGCTCTCGGGCTGGGAGCTCCAACCAGACGGCGACGAAGGGTATCCGAAGGCGGAGGTGACGGTGGGTGGTGTGGACACCTCCGCGCTGTCGTCCAAGACGATGGAGTGTCGGGACGTGAAGGGGTTGTTCTTCATCGGCGAGGTGGTGGATGTGACCGGCTGGCTGGGCGGCTACAACTTCCAGTGGGCATGGGCCAGCGCCTATGCAGCCTCTCAGGCCGTCTGAGTGCGGCGGGCCTTTTCGGCAGCTACTGCGTTGGATCGGGGGTCGAGTACCGCAAGGGGTACACGCCCCCCGATCCGCCTTGTCCCTGCCGAGAATGCCTCGCCGCACTCAGGCGGCCTGGGCCGGGGATCAGAGGGTACACGACCCTCGATCCGCCTTGTCTCTTACCGAAAATGCCCGCCGCACTCAGGCGGCCTGGGCCGGGGATCGGGGTGGCGGTTGTATTTCTCGTTGTGCCGCGAGGTCCTATCGGCTGAAGGGCTGGAGGTCGACCCGAGCGACTTCGGCTCCGCAGTACAGGCACACCGGGCGCTTGCCCATGAGCTTGCGGCTGCACTTCGGGCAGTCGGGATTAACCTTGGCCACCTTGCCGTCGAGTTTGCCGTCTCGCAGATCGATCTCCTGCACCCGCTGGACGAGCTCTGCGTCGGTGCAGCCATGCTTCTCCTTGAGGATCGTCCACAGCGCTTCGGTGAGCATGAAGAGTTTCTCCACGTCGCACTGGATGATTTCGTTTTGGGCACGGACGTCGGTCGCAGCCCGGGAAACGGATTCGCCGCCATCGCGGCCCTGCGCCTCCATCAAATGGGCGGCGCTGGAGAAAAGAACATCCTCAATCATGGTTGTGTATCCTGTGGAATGGATCCAACACAGCGACTGTCGCGGCGTTTGGATGAGCCGAAGCGTGCTCTACCATGTCCCAATTTTTAATCCAGGCAACCATCCATGCGGGAGCAGGCGAGTCTTTCCATGCGGTGAGACTCGAAAGGTCGGGTGGATTGTCGCGTCGGATCGCGGCTGTCACCCAAGTCGACCTGAAACACGCTTATTTGCGAACCATCACGGTCGGCTTTTCGAAGAGTTCACCGTCGCCGAGATGTTTGAGCACGAAGCGCTGCAGAGCCCGAGTGTCCGCCGTGAGCAGCAGACGTTTGTCTTCAACGTGATGGGCGAGCGCCTTCGGATTGGCGGTAAGATGTTTTTCCAACCAACCGAAATTCGTGGGCGTCACTTTCAACTGCGATGCCCGTAGCGTCACTCGCATGAGCAGATGGCCGGGGAACATGGCAGTCGCCACGTTGTGGGTCTGTTTGAGTCCGTAAGTACAGTCGCTTGGGATCATGTCCAGAAAACAGTCCTGTTCGAGTTTGAAGAGATGGACTGTGAATTCGCCCTGTTTGCCGTCCGGTTCTGTGGTGGTGAGTTTGTATGCTTTGCCGTCGGTCTTCTCGATTTTCCAAATCTCCGACGGCTTCGTTTCGCCCTCGATTCGCCATTCTCCGAGCAAGTCCGAATCGAAGACCACGTCCTTCTCCCTGTAGAACGGGTTCACGGACGGAAGGCATGCGCTCAACAGCGCGGCAGTGATGGTCACCGCAATCAAGAATCGCATTTTCATTGGTGGTCTTTTGATTGGTTGCTGCGGTTTGATGTTCGACCCGCTCGCTCCGCTATCAACCCAGATCGCGGTTTCTGGTACCCGTCTGGAGATGGTAGCATGGGTTAGGATCCACCGGCAAACTGGCAAGAACTAAGCCAGCCTGGCCAAGATCATGGGTACTGGACTTCAACAACGGACTCCTGCCGCTCAAGCTAAAGTGCCCTCGGTGCCCTGGGAGAGTTTTGGGGCTGCCTTTACAGCTGGCGAAAACGCGACTGATTCAAATTCGAAAATCGTCTCCGTTCCCTGTTTGCAGGCTGTCTACCTCGATCGATCATTGCCCGGTTGCGGAATCCGGAACGCACCAGAGCAGCCCCGGCTTGTTTAGGTTCTGCTCCCGTTGGAAATCTTCGAAGCGAATGAAGTGAACTCGGCCGCTGAAGCCTGTGATCACCGCCCCTTTTTTGTGCCTGCGACCAATGCCTTCCTCGAGGCTGGGATACTGGCTGGCATCATGTCCCCGGTTGGCGTCCCAGACGGCCCCGAACTGTTTGATGTCGGTTTCCCAATGGACATAAGCTGTCGGATTGAATTGGGTGATCTTGTACTTTGGGCGATCCATCTGACCGAATCGGCAGACCGCACCGTTCATGATGTAACTCGACACCCGTTGGCCACGTTGAATGAACGAGACATGGTTGGTCTGATCGAGAGGACAGTAGTAGACCTTTCGAACCCCGAGATATTTGAAGTACAAACCCTGTTCCACCATGGTCAACTCATTGGTTTTCCAAGGATCGGGCGCATGCCCGGGCGTGGGTTGATACAACCAACCCGGACCGTAGGAGTTTTCCCGGTTGGGCCATGGCATGCCGTCGCTGTTGTCTCCCACGTAGAGTTGAAGAGCCAATCCCAGCTGCCGGTTGTTGCTCACACATTGGGTGCGAGAGACCTTCTCCTTTGCAGTCGCCAAGGCCGGCAAGAGCATACCAGCCAGAATGGCAATGATGGCGGTCACCACCAGGAGTTCGATCAGCGTAAAGGTACTGACCGAAGCAGGAGACACAACTCGTTGGCGCATCGCGGAGAGATGAGTTTTTGAACCGAAGCTTCCAACGATGTTCCAGTCCAATCAGCGCTGACAAGGTGGCCCAGGTGCCGCTTCCGTGACGAATTGCGCAAAAATAATTGTGGGCGGCGAGGGACTTGGACCGAACGGCCTAGAGGGGTGGTGTGCTAAAAATCCTGCCACCGTCGCCAACCGAGACAAATCGATGGGTTCTGGGGTCTCCTCTGGAAACGAGGTCCCGGAACGAATGCCGACTTTGGACTGGCGAGCCATGGGTCGCATATGGATGAAACCCGCCCGATTCAAAGTTAGAGACGGTTTCCTTACCACGTTACCGCAGCGGATGAACCAGGGGTCAGGCATCAGCGAGCAGTCGCAGCATGCCCCGAGGACCCTGCTCAATCGTTGCTCGCAGTCCTGCGGCCCTGCAGGCCGCCAGGAGAGCCCCGGGCTGCAGCCTCAGCTTGCGGTAGCTGCTGATTTTTGTTTGCCACTTCCCGTTGACCTCCTCGTGCAGGAGGTCGTGGACGCGCACGTGCTGTCCTTCATCTTCCAAGAAGCAGGTCAGGATGCGGTGCTCATCGGATCGAACAGGAATGAAGCGCCTATCGCCGACCGGCAGTTCCGAGTAGTCGCGGAAAGTCGCGATGAACCGCCCCCCTCGGCAAAGACGACTGCCTATTCGTCCCACCAGTTGCACCACCAACTCCATGCTGTGCAGATGGGTGAGTGTGTCACCCATACAGACGATCAGGTTTGGGGTCTCCCGATGCCCCGAACCCACCTCAAAATCGAGGAGATCAGCACAGTGGGTTTCGACAGGCAGCCCTTGCGCAGATTCCGAAAGTTGTTTGATCAGCAACGGAGAAGAATCAAAAGCGATGACCCGCCACCCCAAGCGGGCCAGAGGGATCGTATGCATTCCAAAGCCGGCGCCAAGATCCACCGCAAGGGAGCCCTCAGGCACGAAGGCGGCCAAATCGGCTTGGCCTGTGTCGAACGCGACCTCGGCGCCTCCCACCATCCACGCGTAGACCGGCGCGAGGAGGCCATCGTAGTGCTGCTCAACTGAGGACATGCGAAAAACGGGGTCAGTGAACCGAGATCGCGATCGGACGCCGTTTCTTGGATGGCTTCACAGACCGATTTGGAGCCCCTTTCGAAGTGCGCGGTAGTTTGATCGGGATTGGGGGTTCAGGTTCGCCCCACGCCCCGCTCCTCCTCACCTCACTGGCCGCAGCACTTCTTGTACTTCTTGCCGCTGCCGCAGGGGCAGACGTCGTTGCGGCCGACGCGGGGGACGGCGCGCACGGGTTGGGCCTTGGCCAACACTTCGTTGGCTTCGGTGACCACGTTGCTGGATTCAGCCAATGAGGCCGGATCCTGGAACGGGGCGGCCGTTTCGTGGACGGTCGTCTGCGGCAGGTTGTGCAGGAACTGCTCGAAGGCCATGAGGCTCGAGGCGCTGCGGAAGATGTTGTGGCAGATCTCCGACTTGATGTTGACCATCAGGGCGTCGAAGAGCTTGAAGGCTTCGGCCTTGTACTCGATGAGCGGATCGCGCTGGCCGTAGGCGCGCAAACCGATGGAGTTGCGCAATGAATCCATCCCGTAGAGGTGCTCCTGCCACAGGCGGTCGATGGCATCGAGGATGGTGTAGCGCTCGATGTTGGCCAACGCGTCGGCGCGCTCGAAGCTCACCTTCAGCTCGTAGGCCTCACGGATGGACTTCGACAGGAAGTTCAGCGCCGAGAACTGCGCCTCGTTCAGGCCATCGAACATCGACCCTTCCACCGGAGCCACCTTGCCCGCCCTAGCGGCCTTGAGGATCTCCTCCTCGGGCATGCCCAAGGGGAAGTTCATATTCACCCAGTCGGCCATGCCCCGGATGTCCCAATCGCCGGGATCCGAATCGCGGTGTGTGAACTGTTCCACCTTTTGCAGGACCACCTCTTCCATGATGTCCATGAGGCGGTCGCGCACATCGTCGGCATGGATGATGTCGTTGCGGAAGCCGTACACGACTTCGCGCTGCTTGTTCATCACGTCGTCATACTCGAGCGTGCGCTTGCGCTGCTGGAAGTAGTGGCCTTCGACACGTTTCTGGGCGGTCTGGATGGAACGGTTGAGCAGCGGGTGCTCGAGTTCCTGGCCTTCTTCGAGGCCCATGCGCTCCATGACCTTGGTGATGCGCTCGGAGCCGAAGAGGCGCATGAGGTCGTCTTCCAGCGAAATGAAGAAGTGCGACGAACCCGGGTCGCCTTGACGCGAGCAGCGGCCACGCAACTGGCGGTCGATGCGGCGAGATTCATGGCGCTCGGTGCAGAGCACATGCAGGCCGCCTAGTTCGCCGACTCCGGCCCCCAGTTTGATGTCGGTGCCGCGTCCGGCCATATTGGTGGCGATGGTCACCGCACCCTTCTGCCCGGCACGGGCGACGATCTCGGCCTCCTGTTCGTGGTACTTGGCGTTGAGCACCGAGTGGACGATGCCCTCCTTCTTGAGCATGCGGCTGAGCATCTCGCTCGACTCCACGGAAATGGTTCCCACCAAGATGGGGCGGCCTTGCGCGTGGAGTTCCTTGAGCTCCTTGAGCACCGCGTTGAACTTCTCGCGTCGGGTCTTGTAGACCGTGTCGTTGGAATCCTTCCGGATGTTGGGCCGGTTGGTGGGAATGGTGAGCACGCCCAGCTTGTAGATATCGAAGAACTCCTGGGCCTCGGTCTCGGCGGTGCCGGTCATGCCCGCCAGCTTGGTGTAGAGGCGGAAGTAGTTCTGGATGGTGATCGTGGCGAGTGTCTGGGTCTCGCGCTCGATCTGGACGTTCTCCTTGGCCTCGACCGCCTGGTGCAGGCCTTCGCTCCAGCGACGACCGGTCATGAGGCGGCCGGTGTGCTCGTCGACGATGATGACCTTGTTGTCTTGCACCACGTACTGCACGTCGCGTTCGTAGAGGCAGTAGGCCTTGAGCAGCTGACTCAGGGCGTGGATGACTCCGGCTTTTTCTTCGAATTGGGCCTGAATACCGCCCTTGGCTTCCATGCGCCCCTTGGCATCGAGCTCCGGAGAGGTGTCGATCTGGTGGTAGAGCGTGGGCAGGTCGGGCAGCACGAAGGCGTCGGGATCGTTCGGGCTGAGGTGGGCGCGGCCCTTCTCGGTGAGGTCGGCCTCGTGGGACTTCTCTTCGATGGCGAAGAAGAGTTCCTCTTTCTGGGTGTACAGTTCTTTCTTGGATTGGTCGGTCAGCAGGAGGGCCTCGTAGCGCTGTACCAACTGCTGGTTGCGCGGCTCTTCGAAGACGCGCATGAGTCCTTCGGAGCGCGGTTGGCCGAGTTTGGATCGGTACAGCAGCATACCGATCTCCTGTTCCAGATCGGCGGCGTTCTTGGGAGGGACGCCGTTTTCCGGGCGCAGCTTGGGAATGAGGGCCTCGGCTTCGCGCAGGAAGCGGTTGCAGAGTTCTTGCTGGGCCTGGACCAGGCGTTGGACCGCCGGCTTGAACTCCACGAACTTCTGGTCCATCGACACGACCGCGGGGCCCGAGATGATGAGCGGGGTGCGCGCCTCGTCGATGAGGATGGAGTCCACCTCGTCGACGATGGCGAAGTAATGGCCGCGCTGGACCTGCTCTTCCTTGCGAGTGGCCATGCCGTTGTCGCGCAAGTAGTCGAAGCCGAATTCGGCGTTGGTGCCATAGGTGATGTCGCACTGATACATCTCTCGGCGCACCGACGGCGGTTGGTCATGCAAGATGCAGCCGACGGTGAGGCCCAAGAACTTGTACACATGGCCCATCCAGTCGGAGTCGCGCGCGGCGAGGTAGTCGTTGACGGTGACCACGTGCACGCCGCGTCCGGACAAGGCGTTGAGGTACACGGGCAGGGTGCCCACCAGAGTCTTGCCTTCGCCGGTGGCCATTTCAGCGATGCGGCCCAGGTGGAGGCCCATGCCGCCGATGAGCTGGACGTCGAAGGGGACCATTTCCCAGCGGATGGGATGTCCGCGCACTTCGACGTCGGTGCCGCAGAGGCGGCGGCAGGCGTTTTTGACGACGGCGAAGGCTTCGGGGATCAGGGCTTCGAGCTCGCGCTTGAGTTCGTCGTTGTCCTGGATGGTCGACAGGCGGGCTTTCCAGGCGGCGGTCTTTTCGCGGAGCACCGACTCCGGTTGGGACTGGAGTTCCTGCTCGATCTGGTTGATCCGGGCAACGAGCGGACGGAGGCGCTTGACCTCACGGTCATTGCGGGACCCGAATATCTTACGGAAAATCAGACCGATCATGGGTGTCTCAAGTTAAAGAACGTGCAAGCTAAGTAACCCCACCCCCAGCGTCAAAGGCTTTGACCGGGGCGATCTTCGCAAGGGGTCGGCAAGGGGTCGGTCCCTCCTATTTACACAAAAAGGGTCACTCTTTACTATTTGGCGGCTTTTGTAGGGGCTCCGCGGGACCGGTCCTGCGCTCGCAGGGAACGTGGGGACAGGCTGGGCTTTCGCGCTGGCGCGCGAGGGGGAATAGGGTGAGGACGTTCCTATGCTCGCTTCGGACCGATCCCGCTACGCCTGGGGTTGGGTGTTTGGGCAGCGGGATCAACCGTTGGGCTCAATCCTCCGGGCGTTCTCCGCTCGGGGCCATTTTCACGAGGCGGGGCATGAATTCGGCCAAGACTTCGACGAGATCGGTTTGCGCGGCCATGACTTGGTGGATGTCTTTGTAGACCATGGGCACTTCATCGATACCGGCAGACAGGAGTCGGACGTTCCGCTCGCGCAGGATGGGGTTGACGGTGCTCCAGTCGAAGGTGGCTTCGGCCTTGGTGCGGCTCATGACCCGCCCCGCGCCGTGGGAGGCCGACCCGAGCGACCCGTCGCCGCCCTTGCCGCGGACGATGAATCCGGGGGTGGCCATGGAGCCGGGGATGATTCCCAAGACGCCGGCATGCGCGGGCGTGGCGCCTTTGCGGTGGACCACCACGTCGTGGGGGACGCCGTCGATAACGTGCCGTTCCTTCCAGGCGAAGTTGTGGTGGTTTTCGATGTCCAGGAGCACCTCGGCACCGAGGTGACGGGCGATGTGGCGGTGGATGAGTTCGTGGTTGGCCGCGGCGTAACGGCCCATGAGCTCCATGGCCGACCAGTATTCCTGGCCTACGGAATCGAGGTCGAGCCAGGCGAGCCGTTGGTAGTCCTTGGGCAACTCCGGGTGCATGGCCATGGCGAGCTTGCTGTAGTGATCGCAGACGGCCGCGCCGGTGCCTCGGCTTCCGCTGTGGGACAGCAGGGCCAGGTATTCGCCCGGGGGCAGGGCCAGGGGTGCCGGATCAGCGGGGTTCGGGGAGTTGTGATGGGACTGCGGCAAGACCTGGAGCGTTCCAAACTCAACGAAGTGGTTCCCGCTGCCGCTGGTTCCGAGTTGGGCCCAGGCACGATCGCGGTTCTTGCGTGTTGTCGGACTGACGGTCCAATCGGCGTCCAAGACCCCGTGTTCGCGGCGGTTCTTGAAGGTTGCCCCGACACCGAATCGGGTCTCGGCTTCGATGGCGCGGACCAGTTCTTCGTGCCGCTCGGTCAGCGCCGATGCGGGCCAATCGAGGACCGTGAGCTTCATGCGGCAGGCGATGTCTACGCCGACGGCGTAGGGGATGACGGCACCTCGGGTCGCCAGGACGCCACCGATGGGCAGGCCGTAGCCGACATGGGCGTCGGGCATCAGGGCACCGGCCACTGAGATGGGCAGCTCACAGGCTCGGGCCATTTGGGCCAGGGCCTGTGCCTCGAGGTCTTGGCCCCATTGACGCCAAGGCGCTTGGCCGGGGACGAAGGTCGTGGGCACAGCCAGGAGGGCTCGTGCGAACTCGCTCCGGAGATCGTCACCGGCGTGCGCCGCAGGATCCCGCAGCACCGTCTCGACGGCTTCGGGGATCCGCTGCTTGTCGTTGCCGGCGAGGCAGTATCGGGAAATGAAGGTCAGCGCCGCGCGGACCGGCTCGCCCGGCGGCACGCCCATCTTGATGAGGTGTTTTTCGTTCATGGAATCGGAATTGGATCAGGTTCCGACCTGCACCCGCCAGACGGTGGGAGCGATCGGTTCGGTGGTCACGGTGATCGTGAGGAACTCTTGGAGGATGAGGGATTGAGTGCGGGTGTGGTTGCTGGGTGCGGTGGTGGTGAAGCTGCCTCCGCGGCCGATGGCCAGCGGTAGCAGCAGTTGGTCGGCGAGGTGCTCGTCGACCGAGGCCCCGCTGGCGATGAAGGCTTCGGCGGACGCGAGGGCGTCGCCAGCGACTTGCTCGGCACGGACCCGCGGGGATCCGAAGCCGGTGAACACGTTGGCGAAACCGTCGCCAGCCGTGAAAACGTGCACGGTGTTTCCGGGGCCGAGGGCCTCGGCATGTTCGTTGATCATGCACTGTTCGGGGTCCAGAGCGATCCGTCGCCGCAGGGTCTCGGCCTCCCGTTGTGCGACCTGGCGGGGTAGGCCGGCCAGGCAGATGCGGGCCCAGGCCGCGGGTGGGGCACCCGGGGTGCGCATGTCTCCCAATCGGAGTGGCTTGAGGTCACCGGCAGGCCGGATGGAGACACGGCATCGGCCGCCGCCGTTGGGGTGGAAGCCGGGACGATCGAGCGTGGCGGTTACGTCGAATCCGATCCTTCGCAGGAGCGGCAGGAACGCCTGTTCGATGAAGGGGAATGGCGGCGCAAAAGGGTTGTGTGTCCCGCCCTCCAGCACCAGGTCGCTCGGTTGCCGCGCCAGCAGCAGCGCCGGCAGGATCGATTGCAGGAGCAACATCGTGCTGCCCGAGTTGGCGATCCGGAATTCATGGGTGCCGGTCACGAGGGGGCCCGGAGTGAACGTCAATTCCTGGGAACCCAAGGCCGCCCCTTCCGCGGTGGCCGATCCGATGCGGACCGCGGCCTCGACGCAGGCCAGGTGCTGGCGCATGAGTCCCGGTTTGGAACGTCCGGCCCGAATTCGGTGGATGCGGAATGCCCGGCCGGTGATGAGGCTCAGCGCCAAGGCCGATCGCAGAATCTGCCCGCCGCCTTCACCTTGGGAACCGTCGAGTGTGATGCAGGCGGGTGCCATTTCCGGGGTGTTGGTCGTGTGTGAGGTGAGCGTCATGTCCGTGACTTGTCCTTTCTGGGAACCGTAATGCAGGGGGCGTGCCAGAGGTCAAAAAGGTGTGAAATCCGCGGTTTTTCAAAGAATTTCGATTTCCGTGGGTTTCAATAACTCGCGGTAAAGCGAACACATTTGCCAAAAAGAGAACCACATCCTCAGACTCCGAGGTGATCGGCGGTGGTCCGGCGTCTTCGTGGGCGATCGCGCCATCCCATCCATCCTCCCATGAAAAAGACGGTCGTTCTCGGCATTCTGGGCAGCGTGCTCGATTCGGGGTTCCACACCGAGCGTTGGCGCAAGTGGCGTCCGAGTGTCTCGCTCTGCCAGCAGGATGACCTGGCGGTGAGCCGCTTCGAGTTGCTGCATCAAGCCCCCCACGAAGACGTTGCCCGCTGCGTGGCTGCCGATATCGCCCGGGTCTCCCCGGGCACTGAGGTCCGTCTGCACCGTCAGGCCCTCCGCGATCCTTGGGATTTCGAGGAGGTGTTCGGTGCCTTGCACGAGTTCGCCCGCGGTTACCGGTTCGACCCGGACCAAGAAGACTACCTCGTCCACATCACCACCGGGACCCATGTGCAGCAAATTTGCCTCTTTCTGCTGACGGAGAGCCGGCATTTGCCAGGCCGGTTGGTCCAGACCTCGCCGAAGGAACGGCAGTCGAAATCGAAGTCACCGTTGGGGGTTGCCAACATCATCGATCTCGACTTGTCGCGCTACGACCGGATCGCGGCCCGGTTCCGCAAGGAGGCCAGCGAGGCCCGGAGCTTCCTCAAGTCGGGCATCGAGACCCGCAATGGGGGGTTCAACCGCTTGATCGAGCAGATCGAGCAAGTCGCCGTGCAGTCGCGCGATCCGGTGCTCCTCATGGGGCCCACTGGTGCCGGCAAGTCCCAGTTGGCTCGGCGCATCTATGAGCTCAAGCGGTCACGACACCGGTTGACCGGGACGTTCGTGGAGGTGAATTGCGCCACCTTGCGGGGTGACGCGGCGATGAGCGCGCTGTTCGGCCACGTGAAAGGTGCCTTCACCGGAGCCCTGAAGGATCGTCTCGGGCTGTTGCGTTCGGCCGATGGCGGTTTGCTCTTCCTCGACGAAGTGGGAGAACTCGGTCTCGACGAGCAGGCCCTGCTCTTGCGCGCCCTCGAGAGCAAACGGTTCCCGCCCTTCGGAGGCGATCAGGATGTCTCCAGCGACTTCCAGTTGATCGCGGGAACCAACCGCGACTTGCACTCGCGGGTGCGTGAAGGGCTTTTCCGCGAAGACCTTCTCGCCCGCCTGAATTTGTGGACCTTCCGCCTGCCCGGCTTGCGGGATCGCCCCGAGGATCTGGAGCCCAACCTCGACTATGAACTCGAGCAGTATGTGCGTCGACACGGTACCCGAGTGACCCTGAGCACGGAGGCCCGTGACCGATTCCTCGCCTTCGCCCAGTCGTCCGAGGCGCGGTGGAGCGCCAATTTCCGCGATCTCAACGCGGCGGTCACCCGCATGGCCACCTTGGCCGAGGGCGGTCGCATCACCGGGAAGGTTGTGGACGAGGAGTCGGCCCGCCTCCGTGCCGCTTGGGCCGGCCTTGGGACGGAGTTGGACGGCGGCAGTGCGTCCGATCCGCTGCTGGGGCCCGAGCGATGGGCGGCGATCGATCCCTTCGACCGGGTGCAACTCGCTGAGGTGATCCGGGTCTGCCGCGAATCGAAGAGTCAGTCGGAGGCGGGGCGTCGGCTCTTCAGCGTCTCCCGACTGGCCCGGAAGCATGCGAATGACGCCGACCGTCTGAGCAAGTATCTGGCTCGGTTCGGTTTGAGTTGGAAGGACTGTTCCGAGAGCACGCCCTGACTTTGCTCTGGCGCGGAATTCCCCAGCCCGGGCAGGTTACCCAAACCTGCATGAAGCGATTTGTTCAACCCCTGATCTCCGGCACTGCTCTGGCCTTGGCGACTGGTTGGATGGCGATGGGTTGCAAGCCGGCTGAAGCGCCCGGCGCGGTTGCGGGTAAGGGCGGGGGCGGAGGTATGGCTTTCCAAGTGGTGGCGATTGAGGCACGCCGTCAGGCTGTGGCCGAAGTGGTCTCACTCGTGGGAACCGTCACCGCCAACGAGTCGGTGGAAATCAAGTCCGAGACCGATGGCGTGGTGCAAACGATTGGGTTCTCCGAGGGCCAGTCGGTCGAGGCGGGTGCGTTGCTCGTGGCTTTGGATCAGTCGAAGTTCCAGACGTCGCTTCAAGAATCCGAGGCATCACTGGAATTGAGCCGGGCCAATTTCGACCGCGCCCAGCAGATGTTCCGCGATAAACTCATCGCCCAGCAGGAGTTCGATCAGGCGGCCGCGACGTTCCGGGTGAACCAGAGCGCCGTTGAGCTGCGCCGCCGGTTGCTCAAAGACGCGCGTATCGTGGCTCCCTTTGCCGGTACCACCGGATCGCGCCAGGTCAGTCCGGGACAAGTGATTTCGCGGAATACCCCGCTGACCACGCTCGTGGATTTGTCGGTGATGAAGGTGGAGTTGAGCCTGCCGGAGCGGTTTCTGGGTCAGGTTCGCAATGGTCAGAAGGTGGACTTCCGGGTGGATGCCTACCCGCAGGAGCGCTTCACCGGGGAGGTCTACTTCATTTCACCGCAATTGGACCCGGGTACACGCACCGCCTTGGTCAAGGCTCGGGTGGCCAATCCGGAAACACGCCTTCGGGGCGGCATGCTGGCCCAGTTGGATCTTTCGGTGCGACTTCGGGAATCCGCACTGGTCATCCCAGAGCCGGCGGTAATCGCCAACGGTGATACCAACACGGTCTTTGTGGTCGGCCCGCAAAACCAGGCCGTGTTGCGGCCGGTGCGCTTGGGGTTGCGCCTGGCCGGCAAGGCGGAGGTGCTGAGTGGTGTCGAGCCGGGCGAGAAAGTGGTGGTCGAGGGGGTGAAGAAGATTTTCCCAGGCGCTCCGCTGAAGTTGTCGGGCCCGGAATCGGCCGCACCGTACCAGCAATAAGCCGGGACGGCGTTCGGGATCCATTGCTGGCGGGTTTCCCTTACCGCCGGCATATCCCCATCTTCCTGAAAATGGGGTGGCGGTTCGATCTGACTTCGAGTCAGACAGTCTGCTCCGACATCTGCTCAGAAACAGGTTGACCAGACCATGGCCTTCAAGGCCTTCTCAGGGATCCCCCTGTTACACCGTGAGTCCGGCTGTATCCATGACCTTGCGCCACCGACTGGCCGTCTTGCGTGCTTGTGAGCCCGCCGAGGTGGGGGCTTGGGCACTGCTGGAGTGTGTTTATCCATGGAAACGACCGTTGTACCGCTTCGCGCGTGCTGTCCATCCCAAGGCCTTTGCCCAGGATGTGAGTGTGGTGGAGGACGCCCTCAATGCCACGCGCCCGGAACAAGTGAAGCTGGCCATCGCCGACTTGCATGATCCGGCCCGCCGCCGCCGTGTGTTCTGGCGGGATTCGTTGGGGTTGCGGGTTTCTGGCCGTCGGTTGCTGGCCGTGGCGCAGATGGGTTTCCAGGGTGTCTCGTCGAAGTGAGGCGGATTCTTGGCGTGCGACCGTTGTTTTGGCTGTTTTATCAAGGTGTGATGGGGTCTGAGGACGGTTCCGCTTGCCTCGGGTTGTTTAAAAGAAAAAGGCGCCTGCGTTGCCGCAGGCGCCTTTGAAATACCTTGGGAAGGATTACTCCTGAGCCGGAGCACTGCCACCATCGGTGGACTCGGCTGCAGGCGCGTCGCCCGAGGAGGCCTTTTCCCGCTCTTCCATGGCAGCCTTGCGGCTGAGACGGACGCGGCCCTTCTCGTCTTGGCCGAGGAGCTTCACCCAGATCTCGTCACCGAGTTGGACGATGTCTTCGACCTGCTTGACGCGGAAGTTGGCCAGCTCGCTGACGTGCACCAGACCTTCGCGGCCCGGGAGGAACTCCACGAAGGCACCGAAGTCTTTGATGGTCACGACCTTGGCCCGATAGACCTTGCCGACTTCCAAAGGCTCGCCTGAGGTTTCGCCTTCGCCGCCAGCCGGGGCGTCGCTACGACGACCACCGCGCTCACCGCGATCTGACCGAGCGCCGCGATCTCCACCGCGCTCACCACGGCCGCCGCGATCACCGCCGCGAGGACCACGGTCTCCACCGCGATCACCGCCACGCTCGGGGCGCTCAGCGCGCTCCGGACGGGCCTCGCCTTCGGTGGCTGCAGGGGCTCCCTCTTCGGGGGCACCGGTGGAGGGCGGGATTTCTCCACGCTCTTCCATGGCGGCCTTGCGGCTGAGCTTCACGCGGCCCTTTTCGTCGACGCCGATGCACTTCACCCAGATGTCGTCACCCATCTTGATGACGTCTTCAACGCGGGCGACGCGCTTGTTGGACAGCTCGCTGACATGGACCAGGCCGTCTTGACCCGGGAACACTTCGATGAAGGCTCCGAATTCCTTGATGGTCACGACGCGGCCCTTGTAGACCTTGCCGATTTCGATCTCGGCGCTCAGAGCTTCGATTTCGCGGCGGGCGATTTCCATGCCTTCCGGGGACACGGAGAACACCTTCACGGTTCCGTCGTCCTCGATGTTGATTTCGCAACCGGACTCTTCGACCAGGCGCTTGATGTTCTTGCCGCCAGGCCCGATCAGCGCGCCGATCTTCTCGGGGTTGATCTTCAGGGTGACGATGCGCGGGGCGTACTTGGAGATGTCGGAGCGCGGGGCCGGCAGCGTGGTGAGCATGTGGGCCAGGATCTGGCCACGGGCCACGCGGGCCTTCTCGATGGTCTGCTCCATGATCGGCAGCGGGATACCCTTGAGCTTCAAATCCAGCTGGAAGCCGGTGATGCCCTTGTCGGTGCCCGCGATCTTGCAGTCCATGTCGCAGAACGCGTCTTCCCAGCCGATGATGTCGGTGAGGAGCTTGTAGCGGGAGATCTGATGATCAGCGCCGTATTCGGTGCAAATACCGATGGAAATACCAGCCACCGGGCGGGTGATGGGCACGCCGGCATCCATGAGGGCCAGGGTCGCACCGCAGACCGACGCCATGGAGGTGGAACCGTTGGATTCCATGATCTCCGCCGTGATGCGGACGGCGTAAGGGTACTCGCTGAGGGGGATCACCGGGCGCACACTGCGCTCGGCGAGGGCTCCGTGGCCGATTTCGCGACGGCCGGGGCCGGTGATGCGGCCCGTCTCACCGACGGAGAAGTTCGGGAAGTTGTAGTGCAGCAGGAACTGCTTCTTGGTCTCGCCTCCGGTGTAGGAGTCGAACTGCTGGATGTCGTCGCTGGTGCCCAAGGTGGCCAAGCAGACGGCTTGGGTCTCGCCGCGGGCGAACACGGCCGAACCGTGGGCGCGGGGCAGGAAGCCCACTTCGCTGGACAGGGCGCGGATGGCGTCGAAGTCACGGCCATCCAAACGCTTGGAGTGGTCGAGCACGAGGCTGCGGACCGCTTCCTTCTGGATGTAGTACTGGGCGTCCTTGATGACGAATTCGGTCACCTTGTCGGCGCCGAATTGGGCGACGAGCTTCTGGCCGACTTCGGCGAAGATGGCGTTGACGGCGGCTTCGCGGGCCAGCTTCTGCGGGGTGAGGAGGGCCGGGATGATGCGGTCACCGGCCAGGGTCTTGGCGGCGGTGAGGATTTCTTCCGGCACGATGGTCACCGTGATGGCGCGCTTGGTCTTGCCGGCCTTGGCGGCCAGTTCTTCCTGGGCGGCGATCAAGGGTTGGCAGGCGGCCTGGGCGAACTTCAGGGCGGCGATGAAATCGGCCTCGGAGATTTCGTTGGCGGCGCCCTCGTACATGACGACGTCGGTCTTGTTGCCGACGTAAATCAGGTCGAGGTCGGACTGGGCCTGCTGCTCATGCGTGGGGTTCACCACGAACTCACCGGCGACGCGGGCGATACGGACAGCGCCGAGCGGGCCGTCCCAAGGAATGTCGGAAACGGTCAACGCAGCCGAGGCTCCGAGGATGGAGAGGATGTCGGCATCGTTCTGGCCGTCGGCCGAGAGCAACAGCGATTGGACCTGAACCTCATTGTACCAGCCCTTGGGGAAGAGCGGGCGGATGGGGCGATCGGTCAGGCGGCAGGTGAGGATCTCCTTTTCGGAGGGACGACCTTCACGCTTGAAGTAACCGCCGGGGTAACGGCCAGCGGCCGCTGCCTTCTCGCGGTAATCCACGGTGAGGGGGAAGAAATCCTGACCGGGCTTGGCCTTGGAGGCCGCAACGGCTGCGGTGAGGATGATGGTTTCACCGAGTTGAACGGTCACGGCGCCGTCGGCCTGCTTTGCAAAGCGGCCGGTTTCGATGGTGATGAATTGACCACCGACGGGGATTTGAACGGTATGGGACATACTAGCAGTTGCCCGACCGCCCTGAGGAACTTCACTCGATCTTCAGCGAACCTTTCTTGATGAGGAAGGTTTGTTAGTGGAGAGCGAGTGAAATTTCCCGGGCGGACCGGGCGTTTCTTTTTAACTTCTTTGACGCGTCTTTGGGTTTTTGGTGCGGGTGACTTTGCGCGCGCGTCGAATGGGCGCGGCACCCGCAATTGTCCGCTTTGGACAATCCGGACAACCCTGTGGTCGCGGCAATCGTGGCCTGCAGGGTCTCCTAAAGCGAAAACCGGGCTGGAGGCCCGGCGTCGCAAAAAATTACTTCCGGAGCTTCAGCTTCTTGGTCAGCGCTTGGTAACGGGCCGAATCCGTGCGGTTCAGATAATCGAGCAAGCTGCGGCGTTTGCCCACCATGAGCAACATACCACGACGGCTGCTATGATCCTTCTTGTTCTTCTGAAGATGCTCCGTCAGGGAGTTAATCTTCTCAGTGAGAAGGGCAATCTGGACATCGGCAGAACCGGTGTCTTTTGCGTGGATGCGGTGTTCCGCGATGGTTTTATTTTTTTCAGACATGATTCGGTGTCGGGAAGCTTGATGCCTCCCAGTAAGCGATTCCGTTTATCTTGAATCCCCAAGCTAAGGGGCTGCGGTAAATGGGGCAAGCCCGGAGTTTTCTTACTCTAGGAGGGTCGTTTTTTGGGAATCAGCGGATTGCGTTGTCGGTGGGGCTCTGCGGGATAGGTCCTGCGCTCGCAGGGAACGTTGGGACAGGGGGAGCTTTCGCGCTTTCGCGCGAGGGCGATCAGGATGTCGACGTTCCTATGCTCGCTCCGGACCTATCCCGCTGCCGCCTGGGGGTGTTGTCTGGGGGCGTTGGAGAATTCAAGGAGGGACAGGCTCCGAGGCTTGCGGGAAGCGCTTCCGGCGGGAAAAGTGGGGAAGGAGGGTTGTCGACAGAGCCTTTTACCGGATCATGATCACTTACGAAGATGCGTTGGAGCGGGTTTTGAAGCCTTTACTCGCTGTTCCAGTCGTTTCGATGTCGTTAACGGAAGCGTTGGGATGCTGTTTGGCAGAGGATGTCTCCGCTTTGGTCGATCTGCCCGGCTTTGATACGGCTTCCATGGATGGCTATGCGGTGAGAGCGGGGGAGGTGTCTCGTTCTGGGGTGGTGCTGCCGTGCCGGTTGGAGTTGGCTGCGGGTCGGGTGGCAGATCGATCTTTAGAGTCCGGGGAGTGTGCTCGCATTTTGACGGGGGCCCCCATGCCAGCAGGGACCGATGCGGTGGTGATGCAGGAGGATACGGAGCGGGAGGTCGATGGGCGGATCCGTTTCCTGGATGGGGTGAAGCCTTGGGAGAATGTTCGTTTCCGGGGGGAGGACTTCCGGATGGGCACTCGGGTCCTGGCGGTCGGGCAACGATTGGGTCCGCCGCAGTTGGCTCTTGCGGCGGCGGCAGGTCGTGCGGAGTTACGGGTGCATCGAAAGGTGCGCGTGGTGGTGGCGAGTTCCGGTGATGAGTTACGCTCTCCGGGTACGCCGCTGGCTCCAGGGCAGATTTACGACAGCAACTCGGTGCTGCTGACCACGTTGTTTCGATCCGCGGGCGCGGAGGTGATTCAGGTGCCAACGTTACCGGATCAGCTGGAAGCGACCATGGCGGGTCTGGAATCGGCGCTGTCGCAGGCAGATCTGCTGATCACCGCGGGCGGAGCTTCAGTGGGAGACCGGGATTTTCTGCGTCCGGCTTGGGAGCGTTTGGGAGGGCAGCTCGACTTCTTTAAGGTGGCCATCAAGCCTGGAAAGCCTGTGTTTTTTGGGACGCTCCGGGGTGGGTACCTCATCGGGTTGCCTGGGAATCCCGTTTCGGCATTTGTCACGGCGGTCCTCATGGCCTTGCCTGCTCTGCGCCGTTTGCAGGGATCGGCCGAGGTCGGGTTGCCGACCACCGTCGGTACGTTGTCGGCCCCCCTCTCAAACCCCGGTCTCCGACGGCATTTTATGCGAGTGATCTTGGAAGAATCGGGACAGGTGCGATCGGCAGGAGTCCAGGCTTCGCACATACTTTTGTCGTTGGCGCGGTCCAATGGGTTGGTGGATGTGCCCCCGGCCACGGAGTGGGTTGCCGGGACGCCGGTTCGGGTGCTGCGTTGGCCTGAATTTTGATATCGATTGGTTGGTGCTTGTTGGGGTTGCGCTTTTTGGGTTTGCATGAATATTCCGCAATTCTAATGAAGAAACTTTCCCTGACGGTGGCTGCCCTAATGACTGTGAGCAGCGCGTGGGCTCAAGACCGATTTGAGGCCCCCTCCTACACCGGGGCCCTCGAAGTCAATGCGGGTTATTCGGCCGGTGCGGACATCCGCCTGGGATCCCGCGAGTTGGGCAATCTGGACGCGACTCGGACTCGGCTGGAGTACAAGGGTATCTTCGACCCGGCTGCTGCATTGAATTGGGGTGTCGGCGTGGCCTACACGCGGTGGGATTTCGGTCGTGATTCGGGCAATCCGCTGCCGGCCAATTTGCAGTCGGTGGCCCTCCCGCTCACAGTGTCTTGGCGCTTTAGCGAGGGTTGGCAGGCCTTCGGAGAAGTTTCGCCGGGCCTGTATTCCGACTTCGAGCAGGTCAGTGGGAAGGATTTCAATGCACCGTTCATCGGGGGTGTAGGCTACACGGTGAATCCGGATCTTCAGGTGTTCCTTTCGGTGAGTGTGGATCCGAGACGGGATATTCCGGTCGTGGGCGGGCCTGGAGTTCGTTGGCGGTTTGCCGAGCATTGGACGCTGTCACTGCTCTTGCCCCGGCCGCAGATCCAGTACCGTCCTTCTGAAAACTGGACCTTCCATGTCGGAGCCGACATGATGGGCGGAGCCTACCATCTGAATCCGAGCTTTGGTCGGGACCGCGGTCTGGCCGCCATGGATGACCAGCTGGTCACCTATCGCGAGATTCGCACGGGTGTTGGTGCGCGCTGGGGCGGGCCGAAAGGTTTTTACGCCTCACTCGAGGGCGGTTGGATGATTGATCGGCGGTTCGTACTCGATAATGTACGCCTTCAGTTCAATGGAGACGGTGCCGCCTACGGTCAGTTGGCCGTCGGCTACCGGTACTGAAGGTGGTACTGAAGGCGTTTGCCCCAGAAGACGGTCGGGCTCCTTGAAGGCTCAAGCGGGCCCACCGCGATTCAGTCTGGCTTGAGGTCGGGCTGGAAATAGGCCCCGGAGGTAGCCTTCAGAGGTAGAAGCTAGAGGTAGGGCTTCGACGTGGCTCTGAGAGTCAGGGCTCAGAGGTGGGGTCGGATCTCCGAGTCGGCCGCACTGGGAGCTTGGGTAATTCCGGCAAGCCCGACCGCTCCCTCTCCGTCGTTATCGGCGACGATTCCCTTCCTCGACGGGCCAGTTTACAACGCGTTGAGGATCCGGTTCAGGTTCACATTCTTGGAGATGATCTCCTGAATGAGTTGGATCTTCTGGCTGTCGTCGGGCCGGGTCTTCACGATCAAATCGTGGACGACCGAGGCAGCACGGTAGCTGTCCTTGCCGGTGATGATTACTGGGCAGGGAAGATCTCGGAGCTGTTTGAGCATCGAGGTGGAGGGCTTGATGTCATCGGAGAGGATGAGTCCGGCGATGGGTTGCCGGGAGGCCTTCATTTGTTCGGTGGCCGCATTCAAGATGTCTTCTCGGTCGGCAGGGACGATCATGACCACGTTGGGCTTTAAGAGGGTTTTCGCCCGTTCCGCGCCCATGGCTCCGATGACCACCTGGTTGACGATCTGGGTCAGCGGGGTTTTTCCAACCAAAACCTCCGCCTCGAGCTCATCGGCGATCGCCCCAAGCGTCGGGCGCGAGAGGATGGGCTGGTAAGGCACCACCCCCAGCAGTTCAAGCCCCTTGCGCTTGAGTCCGCGCTGCGCGAACTCGGTGATATAGTCGAGTTTCTCGGGCAGCACTTTGTTGATGATAACCCCGATGACTTGAACCCCTTCTTGTTTGAAGAGGGCGTGGTTCATGACCGTTTCGTCGATGGGTTGGCCAATGCCGCCACGGGTCACGATGACGACCTTGGCATTGAGCAGTTTAGCGACGTTCGCGTTGGAAAGGTCGAAGACGCTGCCGACGCCGGCGTGCCCGGTGCCTTCGCAAAGCACGAAGTCTTTCTCCCAAGCCACGCGATCAAAGGCCTTGTGGATGCGCTTCACCAGGGCCTCGAGGTTGGACGACTGCAAGTACTTGCGGGTAAAGTCCGGCTCGACCGCGATGGGCGACATGTCCACCAGCGGGCAGTTCAACCGGAAGACGCGGTCCATGATCACGGCGTCCTCGTCGATCTTTTGCTCGTCAATCTCTACGAAGCGCTGACCCACCGGCTTAATGTAGCCCACTCGTCCGTAGCGCTGCTGCAATGCAGCCAGGAGTCCGAGTGAGGTGGTGGTTTTGCCATCATTCTGGCGAGTGGCCGCGATGAAGACCCGGGGAGTCAGCAGGTTCTGAAGCATGGACCGGAGGTGGCTCGGGGTGGTGAGT
>JARXAF010000031.1 GCA_029865985.1 Verrucomicrobiota bacterium | reverse complement strand
GCCCGGATTTCGCGGATCAGGTCCTCCAGTTGCCACTCGTTGCTGGGGAGGATCGCCTGAATCTTGCCCGAGGGTTTGACCACCACGGTGCGCAAGTTGTGCTCCATTTTTTCGGGCGGTACATCGCGTCCGAAGATCAGGCCAAAATGACCGGTGAGCGGTTCGAGTTGATCCCAGGCACCGGTGGCCAAGGTCCAATGCGACGGATCATAATGTTGCCTTTCGGCGTAGGCGCGCAGGAGTTCCGGGGTGTCGTGTTCCGGGTCGAATGAGATGGAGAGGAATCGGAGATTCTTCGGGGCATCGGTTTGGGTGGACAGGGTTTTTTGCGCCCGGGCAAACAGGTCGGTCATCCGAGGACAGAAATCAGGATAGGGGCAACGGGTGAAGATGAAGGTGAACGCCAGGACCTTCCCGCGAAAATCCGACAGTCGGATGACGTTGCCCAATTCATTGGTCAGCGTGTAGTCGGGCAGCATGGATCCGGCTTCGAGCAAGGGCACGGAGGAGGTGATGCGGACTGGCGGGGGAGTGGCTACGGCATTGGTGTCGGAGCCAACGACTTGGATGCGGTCGATCCACCCATCGTTGGTGGTGACCAGCATGCGGAAGGCGATTTGATCACCCGGTTTGAGACCGTTGAGTTCCTTCGGCTCTTTGACATCGAAGGGCATGGTCATGGCAGGCATGAAGCCGGGGATTTCTTCGTGCTTCACCACCACCGAACGACGCTCGGGCTCGACCCGCCGGACCACTCCGCGGACCGAATACTCGCGCGGTGTTTCTTCAGCCGAAGAGGCACCGGTCGCGGTGGCGGGGGCTGCCGGCTTGCAGCCAACACAGCCAAGGGCGAGGGCTGCGGCGAGGAACACCGTCGTCAACCAAGGAAACCACTTCATGCAGGTGTGATCGTAATCCACTCGTCGTACTCGGTAAAAGGGGAAGACCCATCGGGGAATCCCCCAATTGCGGGGTTCACAACACCGTTGCGGCGCTCTCGCGCACCCGGTCCATCACCACATCGGCCAGCATGGGTGCGGTTCCGATGCTGCGGCCGTACCAGACCCGCTTGCCGTGGAGGGTGGTGGGATTGGTCCACGTGGGCTCCCCGCGCCGGAAGCGTTCCTGCACTATCTCGGCCGATGCTCCCAGCATGACGGGGATGTCCTCGTAGCTGTGCAAGCCATCGCTGATGAAAAAGGGCACTACGATGATGTTTCCGGTCTCGCCCAAGGTGTAGGCATCAGCGATTCGAGGATCCTCTTCCATGAAGATCGGGTGGACGTCGCGGTAGAGGCCTCGCTTCCGGATGAGCAGCACTTGGTCCTCGATGGCGCGTCGCGAGTTCTCGTTGTTGCTCGTGCCATGTCCGGCGATGAACAAGGAGCTTTCGGACGGTGATGGCACTTCGGGCCCGGAACCCACCGCTTCGCAGGCGCGTGACAAAATCACTTCGGTCATTCGGGCGTGGGTTCCTACAGGGCCGCAGTAATGAATTTGCCGTCCATCGCGCTGTTGGATCCGCTGGAATTCCGTTTGGCCCCGCGTCGCCAAACCCAGTTCGCGCGGGATCACTTCCTCGGTGAAGTATCCCTCGCTGATGAAGAGCGGTACGACGAACACCCTCGGGGTGTGGACTCCACGAAGCACTCCGGAGAAAGCCGGGTGCTCTTTCCAGAAGCCGGTCAGCACCTGCGCAAAGGTCCCGCGTCGCCGTAGTGCGTCGGCGTGCTGGTGCGTAGGAGCCGCCGAATCGGCGTTCACCGTGGATCCGTGTCCCAGCAGCACCAGCGTTGCATCTGAAAAATCGCGCATCACCCGTTCAGTGTGCGGCCAACCCGTCCGGGCGCAAGGTGCTGTCGGTAGGCCGGGAGGGGTCGTATCCGGGTTCCGGAATCAATCGTTCGGTTGACTCCGAACCGTCGGGCGTCGGAGGGTTTGTTCCCGATTCCTCCCGCCATGAATGCCCTGAAGCCCCTGACTGTCCTCGCCCTCACATTAGCCTCGGCTGCCGTTGCTTGGGCGGCCTCGCCCCATGTGGGTGTGGGCGCCAAACCGGAAAAGGGCGCTCAGGTGCTCTTCGATGGGAGCAAGGAAATGCTCCATTCCAAGTGGACCTACTGGAAGGGGCCCGGCTTCAAGTCGTCGCTGCCGATCAAGTGGCCCATCGTGGAAGATCCTGTGGATGGCGGTATGGTCATGATGACCGATGACCGCGTGTCCGACGGTGGCAAGTTCGGCACGGCCGATTTGGTGACGGTCCAGGAATTCCGCGATTTCCGCCTGCACGTGGAGTTCCGGATTGCCAAGCCCAACGGCAACAGCGGCGTGTACTTGCAGAACCGCTACGAGATCCAGGTGCTCGATGGCGACAAGACCCCGCACGGCATGGCCGCGGTGATCAACGAAACGCCTTCGCCCTACCACGCCTACAACGGCACCGGAAAGTGGAATGCCTACGACATCAATTTCCGAGCTGCCCGTTTCAAGGACGGCAAACTCGTGGAGAAGCCGCTGGTCTCGATGTACTTCAACGGTCAGCTCGTCCACACCAACGTGACCATCCAGCAGGTGTGGGGCGGACCGAATTCCGGAATCGATGGCGGCAATGATGGCGGCAAGGGAATCACCGATAGCCCCGGCGGGCTGAAGCTGCAGAACGAGGGCCACGATGTGCGTTACCGCAACATCTGGATCCGCGAGCTGAACCTCAAGAAGGCCGACACCCGGTTCTGATCCGGAGATCGGTCACGGTCAGCTCTGGAGGTAACCCCAGGTTTCTCCGGTGACAAGATTCGCGCGGGCGGCCCGTTGACTCGGTCCGCCCGTCGTCGTTTTTGTCCGGGTCTGGAAACGGTTCAGATCGAACGCCGGTGCAACCGTTCGTGGGCGGCCTTGATGAAGCCGACGAACAACGGGTGCGGGCGGTTGGGCTTGCTCAGGAATTCCGGGTGTGACTGGGTGGCGATGAAGAACGGGTGGGTCGGGATTTCGATCATCTCCACCAACTGATTGTCCGACGTGGTACCGCCGATGATGAACCCGGCCTTCTCGAAAGCCTCGCGGTAGGCGTTGTTGAACTCGTAGCGGTGGCGGTGGCGTTCCAGTACCAGATCCTTTCCGTACAAGGTTCGCGCCAGTGATCCCGGCTTCAGCGCGCATTCCTGGGCTCCGAGACGCATGGAGCCGCCCTTGCGCTTCACATGACGCTGTGTCTCTTGGAGATGAATCACCGGGTGCGGAGTGGTTTCGGCGAACTCGGTTGAGTTGGCCTTTTCCAGCCCCAGCACGTTGCGGGCGAATTCGATGGTGGCGATTTGCATGCCCAGGCACAGGCCCAGATAAGGGATGCCTGCCTCGCGGGCGTACCGGGCGGCCCGGATCTTCCCTTCGATGCCCCGGTCACCGAATCCGCCGGGAACCAGAATGCCGCCGAGGTCCTTCAGCTTCTTGGCCGGATCATCGCCTTCGAGGTCTTCGGCTTCGATCTGAACGATTTGCACCCCGGCATCGGTGGCGATACCCGCGTGCTTGAGGGATTCGTAGACCGATTTGTACGCGTCCTGAAGCTCGATGTACTTGCCGACCACACCGATGCACACCCGGTGCTGGGGGGCGATCAGGCGACGGATGATGTCCTGCCAGTGGGCCATGTTCGCCGGCGGCAAATTCAATTGGAGCGTCTCGCACACCAGATCGTCCATGTGCTCGCGTTGTAGCATCAGCGGCACTTCGTAGATGGTGTGATCCACGTCCTTCTCTTCGATGACCGCCTTGAAGGGCACGTTGCAGAACATCGACAACTTGCTGCGAACCTCCTGGCCGAGCGGTTGCTCGCAGCGGGCCACGAGCACGTGCGGAGCCAGACCGATCTCGCGCAGTTTGGCCACGCTCTGCTGCGAGGGCTTGGTCTTCAGTTCACCGGCTGCCTTGATGAAAGGAACATAGGTGACGTGGATGAAGCACACGTTGCCGGGTCCGGCTTCCAGAGCGAACTCGCGGATGGCCTCCAAGAAGGGCAATCCCTCGATGTCACCGACCGTGCCGCCGATTTCGGTGATGAGCACGTCGGCTCCGGACAGGGAGGCAAGGTGGGTGATGCGCCGTTGGATCTCGTCGGTGACATGCGGGATGACCTGCACCGTCTTGCCCAGATACACCCCGTCGCGCTCGTTCTTGAGCACCTGCTCATAGACCTGTCCGCTTGTTGTCGCATTGGCGCGGCTCAGCTTGGTGTTGGTAAAGCGCTCATAGTGGCCGAGGTCGAGATCCGTCTCGGCTCCGTCGTCCAGCACGTACACCTCGCCATGTTGATACGGGCTCATGGTGCCGGGATCGACGTTCAGATAGGGATCGAACTTCTGGAATGCGACGGTCAGTCCGCGATTCTCCAGCAGGGTTCCCAGCGCCGCCGCGGTGAGGCCCTTGCCGAGGGAGCTCACGACGCCGCCCGTGACGAAGATGTACTTCATGTCATGTTACGGTCCCAAGGCGTCCACCTGTGCATCAAGGAAAACTTGCCGGTGCCCACGCTGGGGAATTTCAGTTTCCGGTCGCAGAACCGGGTCATGGATGGAGGGTTCATTCGAGGAAGATCCATTTTTCAACCTCGATGCGGTGGCGGTTCAGTGCCGCCGCGTATTCCGGCTTCCGGATGAGGCTGGAGGGCGAGTTCATGATCATTTGCACCCGGGAGTGGGGCAGGTGATGGCGCAGCAGGCTCAGGCAGGCCTCGTAGTCCCGGCTGTCGTAGCCGACGCCCAAGGTGCGGTAAGCCTCGTCGCTGGAGAGTGAGTCGCCCCGTTCAGTCAGCATGCGGTCCACCGCATGGGCACCGAAGCCGGCACCACGTCCGTCAAAGTAGAGCAGGCAAATGGCTCCGACCCCATAATGGACGATCTCTCGCACCGACCGTTTGAACTTGTCCCGATTGTCGGAATTGGTCAGCGGCAGGCGGTTGAAGAGCGACTCGCTTTGCAGACGGATGACCGGCAAATCGTAGATCTTGGGCTTGCCGTAGGTCAGCACCACGAACTCCTGCCCGCTGACGATGTCGAAGTAAACGTGGACCCGGAACCAGTAGGGCGTGCTGATGAGCGAGACCAACGGGTCGCCTTCCCGGCCCTTGCGGAATTCCAGATAGCGTTCGTAGTCGATGGTGACGATGAAGCGGTTGTCCCGGATCAGGTAACAGTCCTTCACCCAGGGGCGATGACCCGTCATTTGAGCCTCGATGTCGTCCTTGTGGGCCCGGAATTGCGCTTCGGTCAGTAGAATCTCGCTGTCCACCGGTTTGACCGGCAGGAAGTAGCTGGCCGTGTAGATGAATCGTTGGGCATCCGGCAGGGCCCGGGGTGAGAACGGTTCGACCGGCTCCGGCGGCTGCATCGATTTGACGGCTGTGAGGCTGGGTCGATCCAGTCGATGCCCGGAGGTGGCCTTGGAGGCCAGGTACGCCAGGTTGAAGGGGGAGGGTTCGAACTCGATGGGCTCGGCCCGGACCACCTTGAGCCCTTGAGCCCGCATGGCTTCAATCTTGTCCGGATTGTTGGTCAGCAAGATGAACCGAGCCTTCTTGAGGCCGAGCAGCGTGGCTGCATGCATCACATCTTCGTAATCGCGGTAGTCCTTTTTCAGGCCCATGGCCGCATAGGCTTGGAAGGTGGAAATCCGGTCTTGGCTGGCCTGCACCAGCATGCGGTCCCGCGCCTTGGCAATGTAGCCGACGCCCCGGCCCTCCTGCATGAGGTAGAACAGAATCCCGTGTTTGCGCTGGGCGATGGTTTCCAGGGCCCCCTCGAGTTGCTGCACGCAGTCGCAATCGCAGCCCCGGAGGGTTTCGCTGGTGACGCAGGACGAGTGGATCCGGGTATGCAGAGCCTTTCCGGAGCTCAGGTTGCCGTGGGTCAGAGCGATGACGTATCCCTTGTGGATGAGGTCTTGGAAGACATGCGCCTGGAAGGGGCCATAGCGGGTGTCGAGGGTGCAGGAGGCCACATACAGGGTCGTGCCATGGATGGGACGGTCCATACGGGCTTGCTTGCTGAGGGTATCCACCCGGGGAATCCCCAGCTGCGAGAGCCATTTGTTCACATCCTCTTTGATTGCGGTTCTTCGGGGTTTTGGCTTGTCGGTGGGCATGAGTTGGGCAGTTTTTCCGCCGAACCTAACGAGCTGCAGCTTGTTTGCCAGTCATGGCATCGGCGCTGCTCCTGTGGATTGTCGGTCTGAAAACGCCATATCTGGTCGTGGGTCATCCCCTATGAGGGGTGACTGTGGCCGAAAATCACCAACCTGAACAAAATGAACACCCATCGACTCACGATCGCCGCGGCTGCTGCACTCGCGCTCAGTGCTCGTGATACCGCCCAGGCCCAAAGCTCGACCAACGTCCTCGACAAGACCCTGATCGAGGCCGTGCCGCTGGAGGAATCGGTCATGCCGACCATTCGCCCCGTCAATTCTGTGTATGGTACCGATCGCAGCGTGATCGATACCCCCCGGAATGTGACCATCATCTCGCGGGAGCAGTTGAATGCGATCAACATCTTCGATGTCCGCGACTTCTCGAAGCTGACCTCCAGCTCGTACACCCGGTCCAATTTCGGTGCACCGACCACGCCCGACATCCGCGGCCAAATCGCCGACACCTTCGTCAACGGCATGCGCACCGGATTGACCAGCAACGGCAACGGCCTGCCGGTCAATTTCAACGCGGTGGAGTCCGTTAACATCATCAAGGGCCCGGCCTCGGTGGTGTACGGCCCCTCCCAGTATGTCAGCGGCTACATCGACTTGCAGTCCAAGAAGCCCTACTTCGATGGTTTCCATGGTGAGGTCACCGGCACCTACGGCATGTACGATCAGCGCCGCTGGACCGCCGACATCGGAGCGCCCATCAAGGACAATTTGGCCTACCGTATGAGCTATTCCGGCGAGCAGTCCGGCAGCTACTATTATGATGGATTCCGCCGCACCCAGGCGGGCTACGGAGCGATCACCTGGCTCGCTAACGACAACTATACGTTCGATTTCAACAACGAGTTCCTCTGGGGCAACTACACCGAGAACTTCGGTGTGAACCGCCCCACCATGAACCTGATCAACAACGGGTTGTACCGGACGGGCATCAATACCAACAACTTCCCCGGTTTACCCTCCGACCCCCAGAACTCGAAGTACGTGACTTCGGGGTTCCCGACGGTCAACCAGGTCGAACTCGGGCCTGAGGTGCCCCTCAACCGCCGTCTCCGCGTGCTGCGTCCGGGTGATGACTCCGAGGGCATGAGCTATAACGCCCAGGTGGTGCAAACCATCAAGCCCGGTGGGGATTGGGAGTTCGTGAACAACTCGTTCTTCCGCTATATCCGGCGCGAGACGATGTCCTCGTACTATTACTCCGAGATCATCGACCCCAGCCTCTCTCTGGAGAACCGCACGGAAGCGCGCTACACGGGCGAGAAGCACAGCATCAACACCGGTTTCTCGGTGCGTTATCAGCAAGTTGAGGCTTACAACGACTTCTTCAACGAACCAGCCGGTGTTTGGGACATCACCAAGGACCGGAACTACATCAACATCTACAACGCCGACTACTTCAAAGGCGGCGGCAGCTTCGCCCCGGTCCCCGGATGGCCTAACCGCTATTACATGCCGGTCAATGGCGACTCGGGCATCAGCAAGACCTGGCAGGTCGGCCCTTACTGGCAGCATGACTTGAAGGTCTCCGACAAGTTCTCCTTGTTGGCCGGTGTCCGCGAAGACGTGATGTTCGCCGATTACATGGATCCGGCCGGCTGGATTCCCGGTGACTACACCACCATGGGCATGTTCAACGCGAACGCCAGCGCGGTGTACAAGTTCCAGCCCACCTGGTCGGGTTACGCGACCTACAACTGGAGCCAGAACCCGGCCGGTACGGTCGGCAATGGCGGCGGTATCACCACCCAGGGCGCGGCCAAGTTCTCTTCCGGTGGCTTCCACACCGAGGCCGAGCTGTTTGAGATCGGTACCAAGCGCGGCTTCTTGGATGGCCATGGCTACGTGAATTTCGCGTTGTTCCAGCAGACCCGTGCCGACCAGAACACGGTCTCGCGTCAGATCACCGAGATCGAAACCCGCGGTGTGGAGTTCGAGTTGAACTTGCAGCCCAACCGCAACTTCTACACCACGCTCGGTTACTCCTACATTCAGGCTGAGTCGAGTGCGGCAGGCTTCGATGTGGGCAACACCACTCTGGTGTCCCCGGCCGACCGATTCTTCTCGGCACCGTCCGGTTCCATCCGCCGTCAGGGCACCCCGGAGCACCTGTTCAACCTCTTGACCACTTACAAGCTGGATTGCGGCGCGGGTGTCAGTGCGAACCTGGTGGCCACCGGAGACATTTGGAACAACAACGTGGGAACGCTTGTTATCCCGGCCCAGTACACACTGGACCTGACCGTGTTCTATGCCCGCCAGAACTGGGATGCTCGCATCATGCTGCTGAACGTCACCGACGAGAAGAACTGGGGCGCTCCGAACGGCGTCTACGGCAACGAGTCCATCATTGCCGAACTGCCCTTCCGCCTCGAGGGCCGGGTTGCTTACCGGTTCTGATCCTCGGTCTGAAGTCTTTGGTTCCACAGGGGCGGCGCACCTTCGGGTCGCCGCCCTTTTTCACAACGCTACTCACCTCTCCCCCCGTTCCTTGCCCTGTCTCCCGCCTCCCGCCCGATCGAGTTCGACCGTCATGAAACCGACTTTTCCTCCTGCACTCCTGCTCTCCTTGGTCATCGCCTGCCTGGTCTCTTTAGGCTCCGGATGTTCCGCCCGTCTGGCGGTGTCTGCTTTGCCATCGGGTACTCCGTCTGAAGCCTCACCCATGCCCGTCAAGGTGGTGATCGTGACCTTGTTCGAGCCCGGTGAAGACACCGGTGATCGGCCCGGAGAATACCAGTTCTGGGTCGAGCGTGAGCACTTGGACCGCAAGCTGGAGATTCCGGGAACCTACCGCCCCCTGCGCTACCGCGACGACGGCGTGCTGGCGGTTTGCACCGGGGGCGGCATCGCCCGAACCGCAGCCGTCATCGCGGCCTTGGCGCGAGATCCGCGGTTCGACTTCCGCAAGGCCTACTGGATCACCGCGGGCATCGCCGGCATCGATCCAGCCGACGGGACCCTCGGCAGCGCCGCCTGGGCGGAGTACATCATTGATGGCGATTTGGCCCATGAGATCGACCCACGCGAAATGCCGGCTGATTGGTCCACGGGGTATGTGCCGCTCAGCCAGTCCAAGCCGTACGAACAGCCCAAGCAAAATCGCTTGGGCGACGTGGTGTTCCGACTCAATCCCGGCCTGGTCGATTGGGCCTACCGCCTGACCAGGGATACGCCGCTCATGGAAACGGACGTCATGATCCAGAACCGCAACCGCTACACGCAGCATCCCAAGGCGCGTCAGTCACCCTCGGTCATGAAGGGTGACAATCTGGCCGCCTCGACCTTTTGGCATGGCCGGCTCATGAACCAGTGGGCCAACGACTGGACCCGCTACTGGACCGACGGGAAGGGCAACTATGTCACCACGGCCATGGAAGACAGCGGGACTTTGCAGGCGCTGACCTTCTTGGGTCAGTCGGGCAGCGTGGACACCAATCGGGTGCTGGTGCTGCGAACGGCCAGCAACTTCGACATGCAGCCGCCCGGAAAGACCGCCGCCGAAAACCTCGTCGAAGAAAACAGCGGCAAATTCTCGGCTTACATCCCCAGCTTGGAGGCTGCTTACGGTGTCGGTAGCCGGGTGCTGCACGAACTCGTGAGCCACTGGCCGCGTTATGCCGACAAGGTCCCCCAAGCCGCTGCGCCATGAAGTCCTTCCTGAAATCGCCGATGTTGTGGGTCTTATACGCCCGCCGGTGGGCCGTTTTCCTGGGCCTAGTCTTAGCCGGTTTTCTGTCGGTCCGAGCCGAAGGGTTCGCAACGCGCTTCGAAGAACTCAAGCGGTCGCTCCCCAAGAGCGAGCTGTACCGAATGCTTTACGCCATGCCCAAGGGGGGTGATTTGCACCATCACGCCGGGGGTTGCTGGCGCATGGAGGACTTGTACTCGGTGGCCACGAACCGATCCATCGTGGGCACCAATCGTTTCTACACCCGAATCCGCGCGGGGAGCTGCAACACCGACACCAATGAATGGACCCGCTTCGCCACCATTTCGGCTTTCCAGTGGAGCGCGATGGACGAGTGCCGCCGCTCGGAGTACGCGGCTCTGGATTCTCTGTCGCCGGCCCAGGCCCGCGAGTGGATGAACTCGCTGCGGCTGGATGCGCCGGGCGAAGGCCGTGACGAGTTCTTCGAGCGGATTTGGCCGCGACTCGGGGCCGTGGGGCGCGACGCGAACATTGCCGCCGAGATGATGGTGCGCACGCTGCAACGCTACGGGGCCGAGGGCGTTCGCTACATCGAGGCCCAGACGATTCCCGACCTGTATGTGGCCGCCGATGGTTCGATGCTCAATCCGGAGGAGGGTCAACGCATCCTCCAGCGCCGGTTATCCCAACCCGATGCCCGAGCTTCCGGGGTCACGTTGCGCCTGCAATTCGTGGTGCTCCGATTCACCCCCAATGCCGTGCAGCGGGTGGAGCAAGCTTATGACTGGGTCTCGCGTCACCGGGACACCTGGGTGGGCATCAACATGGCCGGTCGCGAGGACAACGACAAAGGCCACCCGCGCCGCTTCCTGGAGGTGTATCGCAAGATGCGCCGTCAGCACTCGGGCATCGGCCTGTCGATCCACGCGGGCGAGGTGGATGAACCCAATGCCCACATGCGCGACACACTCATGCTCGGCGCTACCCGACTGGGCCACGGTAACAACGTGCTCACTGACGACGATCTCGTTTTGCATTTGCGGCACGGCGTGGCCTTTGTGGAGATCAACCTCGTGAGCAACCTGCTCCTGGAATACGTGGGCGACTATTCTCAGCATCACTTCGCGGAGATGCTTCGCTTGGGCGTGCCCTGTGGACTGTCGACCGATGATTCCGGGATGTGGGATTCCGGGATGACCGACGAGTACCTGACGGCCGTGAGCGAGTTCAATCTGACGTGGGACGAATTGGTCCGCTGCGGACGCAACTCGCTGCAATGGTCCTTCTTGGAGGAGCCGGCCAAGGCGCGTCTTCTGGCCGAATACGACCGGGACATCCGCGCCTTCGAACAGCGTTTTGGCGGCGACGATGTGCCTTCGAAGCTTCAGGCCGTGAAGCCGGTCGCCTATGGGTTTGCCCGTCGGCGCTGGGGAATCGCCTATTGAGCTGCCGGTTTCCGGTGCGCGGCCGGTGAGGCGATCCAGCCACCCACCTTGTCGGCCCACCGCTTGCCGTGCTCGCGAAGCCCGGGTCCGCTGAAGTGGACCCCCTTGCCGCCGGAGTCCCGGAAGGCTCCCTTGAGGGCGTCCGAGTCGGGGCCTTCGAGGGCGATGCCCTCCTGCCACAGCGAAGCCTGGGCGGCCCGGATGTCGGCCGAGGCTTCGTCGCCGGGCACATGGTAGCTGACTTGAGCCACGAACCACGGCGGCTCCCAGCCAATGCGTCGTCGGGACTCTTGGATCACGGTCGTCAGATACTCCCGGTAGCGGTCGCCCGTGAGGGTCCGTGAGGCATCCGCCTGATTGGCGTCGCTCTCCCCCTGATGCCACAGGATCGCACGGAATCCACCGGGACCCCAGGGAGCCATGCGAGCCACCAGACCTTCGAAGGCTGCGCCATCGCTTTCCCACTCACCGGAGTCGAGCCGGCGGACCCGGTGGGTCAGGGTCGGCGGGTTGGGGAAGCGGGAACCCTTGGGCAGCCACTCGCGGACGCTGGTGGCTCCGATGCCGCAGGCGACGAGGCCGACCGGGACGCCCAACCGCTTGGACAGCGCGTCGCCGAAGGGGGGCAGGAAGCTGCCGCCGCCGCCGCTGGCACCGGGTTGCGGGTCCAGGGCCGGACGCCAGCGGGTGCCGTCGAAGGTGGTCACCAGGCCGGACTGGGGCTTCTGGAGTTCCTCACCATGGTTGGCCGAATTGGATTGCCCGGTCACCACGAACACCTCGCCGATGCCCAGGTGTTCAATGTGCGTCTGAGCCACCACGGAGTCGCCCTTCCGCTGGCGCACCTCGAGTCGGAACCATCCGCCCGCGAGCATTTCCAATGAGCACCGGAACTGTCCCTTCGAGGTGGGGGCATCCAAGCGGATCCAAGGGCTTGGACGGCCTTCGGCCACGAACCGGGTCTCCAGGCAAATCGCTCCGTCCACGTGCGAGCCATCGGTCCCGATCAAAGGGACCGTGCCGCGGTTCAGGGTCTGTCGTTGAACGACCTGATAATCGAGGGGTGACGACAATTGCAGTTCGGCCGCCGCCAGTCCCAACGACAGGCTCCACATGCAGGCAGTCAGGCTTTTCCAAGGGGACATCGTCGATGCATGATGGAAGCACCGGCCACTAGCTGGCCAGTGGGAACGCTTGAATCCATCGTCCGGAGAGAAATAGCGTGTCCGTCATAGCCCGGTAACAGGACCGTGGCAGTGATTCCTCAGTCGAATGAAGAACGGGTGTGGCCATCGTCTGATTTTCGGATGGATCCTGCTTGGGTGGGCAGTTGTTTGCTCGCTCCAGGCTGGGCCGCCGCTGCCGATGCAACTGTCTCTGGAAGAGGGTGCGTGGCGGGAAGAGGTGCTGGGCCATTACAACGGCGCCATCCGCATTCACGAGCAATTGCTCGAACAACCCAATGTTCCAGACCGGATCCGGGTGGAGGCGATGCACCGTCTGGGCATTTGCTATACGATGAAGGGCAACCTGATTCCGGCGGTGAATCTCTTTCTCAAGCTGCTGCGGGAGTTTCCGGACACCGAACCTTTTTCCCAGAAAGCCTCCCACAACCTCCTGCTCTTGTCGCCGGAGTCGAATCCGTCCGACCGGAGCTGGTTTCAGGATGAGCGCCTGTTCTTGGGTGATCTGGCGCTGGTGCTCGATGGGGCTCTGGCGCATTCGGAGATATCCAGCGCAACTGAGGTCGTCCGTGAAATGCTGGGAGCCTTGCGCATGATGCGCCGACAGCTCTCGGGCCAAGACTTGCAATCGGTCGATCGCACGCTTCAGGCGATGGAGTCGCTCGAGGCGTCCTTGGTGAGTTCCAGAACCTCGGGAATCCGTAACGGATGGATGCAAAGCCCCGGCCGGTCTTGGATGCTCGACCGGGCTTCGCTCTTCGCCCCGGACGACGCCAATGCCGCCGTGGCCGAGTGCCGTGATCGGCTCGCCAAAGCCTTGGTTGCGCAAGATGCGGCGGAAATCCGCAGGCAGGCTGGTCGAGCCGCCCGATGGGCCGATCCGGTCGTTCGAACAGGTCGAGACTCACTCACTGCAGGCTACTTGAAACTGGTCCAGGAATCGACGGCAGCCGTGGCATTGAGGGCGTCGGATGGGCGTTTTCGAGAGGCTCGTTCGATTTGGCTGCAGTCGTCCCGAACGCTCAATCGCGCCTTTGGTGCCTTCACCTTGCATGTGCCTGGGCTGGCCGATTTTCCGGAAGAAATTCAACCCGAACTGGTGGCGGTTCTCACCGGGGTCAATGACGCCCTTCAAGCCATCGAGTCGACGGATGTCTCGGGCGATCCGCAGGCCTTGGTGTCGACGGCCATCGAGCGCATTCGCGAGATCGAAGGTCGGTTGCGCAAACCCGTGGATCCAAAATCTTCGAGCTCCAAGACATCGGGCCTAAACGCCCTGGGCACCCAGCGACTCCTACGCTGGGCGGAAGATTGGGCGGCCGTCCAAACCACTCTGGGTGCGGGAGATCTCCTGAGGGCGCGCCAGTTGCTCAAGCCCTACGAATTGTGAACACCCGTCCGCTGGAATCCTGATCTCGTGTTGCGCCGATTGTTTCCATCCGCCTTCGGTCTCCGCCTCAAGCCCCGTGGCGAACTGTTTGTTTCGTTGATGGCCATCGGGTTGGCTGTCGCTCTTCCGGCGGTGGCTTGGATCTGGACCACGGTCCGTACCCTCGATCGAGACCGTCGGGATTGGACTCAGGAATTGCAGGCCTTGCACCAGTTCCGACTCGAGGAAGCCATCCGGACGCTGAATGCTGACTTGAAGGCGCGCGCGGCCCGGGCCGGCAACCCGACTCCGTCCCGGGTTTCAGAGGCGGGAGTGTTGTTTCGGGATCTCCTCGGTGATGTCGGGGACGGGCCTCCCCGAGAGGGGGTTCCAGACGGTTTGTTGGTCTTGGCCGCTGACGGGACCCCATTGTATCCCGCGCCTGCCGTCGGAGTGATGGATCCGCCGGAGGCCGACATCCGGGGAGAGGCCTTGGTGGGGGCGTTCCATCAACGCCTCCTCACTCAGTCGATGGGCGATGCTTACCTGGGGTTGGTGGCCCAGTTGGTCGAACAGAAACTCGAAGGAAGCCGATCTCCTTCCGGTCGCTTGTATCTTCCTTCCCTCGAGTTGGCGGCACTTCAGCAACTCTCGCGGGAGGATGCGCGCTTTGAGCCCACGCTCGAGTCGCTGATTGGTCGAGTCACCCGACACACGGCCCCTCTCATGCCCGCCAGTCAGCGATTGTTCTTGTGGCGCGAAATCCAACGCCTCGGGGCCCGCGCCACCTTGCCGACCGAATTGGCTGAGGTGCTCGGATTGGCGGTTGTTCAGGAATGGGTAGGCAGGCCCGTCCGAGACCAGCCCACTGCAAAGACGGTGCATCTTTCTGGCGACGGTCCCGGCCAAGAGGTTTGGCTCTTGCCCGCACCCGGTGGCGGTGTGATTTGGCTGTACCAATTGGAGCGCCTCCATCGAGAATTGGAGACTCAGGTGAATCGTTCCCTCGGGCCGCAAGGATACCGGGCGCAATTGGTGCCCCAGGGCGATTCGGTTTCCGGAGTGGGGAGTATTCAAGCGTCCATGGGCGTGGCCTTACCCGGTTGGGCGTTGCGGCTCGACACCTCGGTGGCGACGGCCGAACTGGCTGGATCGGCCCGCAGGCAAGCCGCACTCCAAATGACCTCGGTGGCCAGCGCGGTGTTCCTCGGAGCGGTCCTGACCTTCCTGGCGGTGCGCCGTTTCCTGCAGCGAGTCCGCCTGACGGAGGTTCGCCATGATTTCCTGACCACCGTCTCCCACGAACTGCGCACCCCCATGACATCCATCCGGATGCTCATCGACACGCTTGTGGCCGACCCGGATCCGCAACCCGATCGAACCCGGGCCTATTTGGAGGTCGTTTCCCGGGAGACGCTTCGGCTGGGCCGCTTGGTTGATGACTACCTCACCTTCGCCCGACTGGAACGCGGTGGGATGAACTATGATTTCCAGCCCACGGCTCCGGAAACCGTGGTCGAGGCTGCGGTGCGCAGTGTCGGGTCACGATTCGCGGCTCCGGGCTGCGACTTCCGCACCGAGATCGCTCCTCAGCTACCCCTGATCCGGGCCGATGCTCCGTCGCTCACCACCGCTCTGTTGAACCTGCTGGAAAACGCCCACAAATACACCGGTGCCGACAAGCGCATCCTGCTCACCGTTTCCCAATCCGGCTCCACGGTCTGCTTTGCGGTCACTGACAATGGCCGGGGCTTCGACCCTCGGCAGCGGTCCCGCATCTTTGAGAAATTCTACCGCGCTGAAGGGCCTGGGAGTCCTGTCACCGGTGCGGGTTTGGGTCTCCATATCGTGAAGTCCATCGTCGAGGCGCACGGCGGCCGGGTGGCGGTGGAGACGACGCCGGGCGAGGGCAGTCGCTTCGCCATCCATGTTCCGGCCACCTCCGATGAATCCGAACATTCCCATGCAACCTGAACTCATTCTGGTGATCGAGGATGACGCCGCGATCCTCTTCGGCCTGCGCGACAATCTTCAACGCGCGGGCTATGGGGTGCGCTCGGCGGGCGATGGTCATCAGGGTTTAGAATTGGCGCGGACCTTGCGCCCCGATTTGGTGCTGCTGGATCTCATGCTGCCGGGTTTGTCGGGTCATGAGGTTTGTCGCCGGATCCGTGCCGACGGTCTTGAGATACCCGTGGTCATGTTGACGGCTTTGGGCGAAGAAGCCCAAGTGGTCCGGGGCTTGAATCTCGGGGCCGACGACTACGTCACCAAGCCCTTCGGAATCGGTGAATTGATGGCGCGGATCGCCGCCTTGTTGCGCCGTCACCGTCGGGTCACCCCGGATGTGGTTTGCATCGGTTCGCTGGAGGTGGACCGCGGTGCCCGGCGAGTGAGCCGGAAGGGTGTGGAGATCGAATTGACACCGAAGGAATACGGATTGCTCGAGTTCTTCATCCGCAAATCCGGCCGGGCGCTCACGCGCGAGCAGATTCTCGATGCCGTTTGGGGAGACTCGGCGGCCGTCGCCGACCGCAGCGTCGATCGCGCCGTCACCACGTTGCGTTCCAAGATCGAAGAAAATCCCAACCGCCCGACCCTCATCCAGACCGTGCCTCAGGTGGGATATCGTTTTGAGGGCTGAGGTTTCGAAATCCAACGGTTTGAAGGTCAATGCTTCGGAAAGAAAAACCCGGTCCGATAAAACAGTTCGAGCGTCATCAGGCGGTAACAGCGGGATCCGATGCTGGGAGCGTTATGAAACTCCAAGGTCTCGTTCAAAGACTCCTCACTTCCACACCCCGCCTCCGCCTTAGCCGGAACGATTCAATTGGATCGGTCGTGCTGGCTGCGTCTTCTTCCGCAAGAGCTTCGTTGTTCACTCGTTACGGGCCTTCAATCGGCCCGCGCCTCGCTCTCGCCTTGTCTTGCGAAAGAAACCGCGACGCCATCCCTTTCCTCCCAACTAAATCGTTCCGCCTTAGCCTTAGTCTGACTATCCTCGGGTTGGTCTTCTTGGCGGGTCACGCAACTCCGGTCGGTGTCCGCCTCATGGCTGCCTCTTCAACGACCTCGCCGCTACCAAAAATTGTCGGTGGCCGCCCGGCACCCAAAGACGCGTATCCCTGGATGACGGCCCTGATCCTGCGAGGGCAGACCCCGGTGAAAGGGCAATTTTGCGGCGGCGCGCTCATTCATCCCCAATGGGTGTTGTCGGCGGCACATTGCGTCGAAGATATGTCGGCCTCCTCGCTCGATGTGCTGGTCGGCGGCTATGACTTGCGGTCGTCCAGCGATGGCACCCGGGTCTCAGTTTCTCAGATCGTCATCCACCCCCGCTTCAGCACGGTGAAGGGTGCCTTGGTCAACGACGTTGCCTTGCTCAAGCTCTCCCAACCGCTCACCGGAGTACCGGTGCTGTCGCTGGTGGACGCCGTCAGCCAAGTCGCGCCCGGAACCCCGGTGAAGGGCATGGGCTGGGGCACCACCTCGGAGGGCGGCCGGCAGTCGCCGATCTTGTTGGAGGTGGATATGAACCTCGTCAGCCTGACCGAGGCTTCCGAGGTTTACCCCGGTTTGTCGGAAGTCCACCTCGCGGCGGGTGTTCCAGGTGGCGGCCGCGACACGTGCCAGGGTGACAGTGGTGGGCCGCTGGTGGTCTCCGATGGTCGGGGCGGTTGGCGACACGCCGGCACGGTGAGTTTTGGAGACGGTTGCGGTCGCGATGGCACCCCGGGTATTTACGGCAATACGATCAACTACCGGTCGTGGATCCAGCAGCAAATCGGCACCTCGGTCTCGGTGGCCACCGATGATCATGGCAACACCGCTGCCAAGGCGACTGCGGTCGCATGGAACGCACCCACGCGTGGCATTTTGGAAACCACCACCGATCAGGATTGGTTCCGACTCGAAGCGAGCGGTTCCGGCACGGTGAATCTGAGCAGTTCGGGCACCAACGATGTCCAAGGCACCTTGGTCAACACCTCAGGAAAAATCCTCGCCCAAGACAACAACGGCGCCGGGGCTTCGAATTTCCTCATCCTGACGAATGTCGCCGCGGGCACCTACTACCTGAAGGTGACGGGCACGGGTTCATCGAAGGGCGCCTACACGGTCCTGGCCAAATGGACAGCCGCACCGGTGGTGACCGGAGCTCCGGAGATCGGGTTGGTGGGTTTGGATTCAACACCCATCACTGACGGGGCATTGATAGCCAAAACCGCGGATGGCACCGACTTCGGGGAGGTCGATCTGAGTAACGGCTCCCGCTCAACCTCCTTTTCTGTTCGCAACACCGGAAAGGCGACGCTCACCCTGGGGGCTGTGAGGCTCAGCGGTTCGGGCGCGGCTCAATTCCGCGTCACCACTCAGGTGCCCTCCACGGTGGCTGCAGGTCGTTCGGCGGCATTTCAGATCACTTACGATCCGACGACCGTAGGGCGCCACCAAGCTTCGGTCAGCCTCTCCAACAATGATGCCGACGAGTCTCCGTATGATTTCGTCATCGTCGGCTTCGGCACATCTCCCACCGATGACGTGGGGAACACCCCGGCAACGGCCACGCGCGTGGCGGTGCCTTCGACCACCCCGGCCCGACTCGACGTCGCCCAGGATCAAGACGTCTTCCGATTCGTTTTATCCCAGGCCGCCACCGTATCCCTGACCAGCACGGGATCGCTGGATACCCGTGGAACCTTGTGGGATGCCGTTGGCCAGACGGTGGCTGAAGACGACGACTTGGGCGTCGGCACCAACTTCCGCATTCGCCGCAAATTGTTGGCGGGGACTTACTACATCATGGTTCGAGGCTCCTCCGGCTCCGAGACGGGCGCCTACGGACTCCAGATCACCCAGTCATTCTGAGTGTCACACCGACCGCTGAGCCGCGAACACCATGAGCTCCACCAAAACTATTCTTATTCTGCTAGGTCTCATCGTGGGACTGAACCTCGGGTTGCGCTATGGTTGGGGTCCTCTGGCTGGGTCCGATCGGTCGGATCCGAAGGAGGGGTCTGAATGGGTCGATGAGGTGAGTTCGGAGGTTGCAATCGCAAGCGATCCCTTCGATTCGGCCACCGCATCGGCTCCGGCAAATCAGGGGTCCGATGCGCATGGCCGGAGCCACAACTTCCGCCGGAGGCCCGTTCCGATTTCTGGGCCTCCGCCTGCCGGGTCAGTGATGGATCCGGAATCGCAGGATTTGCCATCTCTGGTTCAGGGCCTCGAAGCGGCTTCCACGCCCGAGGAACAAGGCCAGTGGGCCGACCGCATCGCCGCCTCGGGCGGACAGGCCGCCGTTGAAGCCCTGATCCAAGCCGTGACTCGAGCCAGTCTCGATCGCAGATCTCCTGAAGAATCGGAGGCCCTCCGAGAGGCTTTTAAAGGATTCTCCACCGAAGACGACATGGCGGCTCTGGTGATGAGCCTTGGGCAAACCCAAGACATCGACCTTATCGAGGCGGTGGTGGAGACCCTGGCCCGCGGGGCTCGCTCTTCCACGGTCAAGCAATTGGTCCAGCTTCACGACGAGGCGTCCACGCTTCCGTCGACCCGGGCCGTGCTGGGCTGGGCCATCGAGCGCATCCGAAATCCGGAGGCCTCGGAAGCCCTAGCTCGGTTAGTGCACACTGCGGAAAGGTCCGAGTTGGCTCATCCCGGAATCATTGCGCTATCGTCGCTCCAATCGCAGGCGAACGGGGAGCCTGCCCCCCTTTAGCGAGTGGATTCGCCCGAATTCAATTCAGCCTCCGTCAACACGATGCGGCGCACGACCGTACGCTCGTCGCTCGTATAAAGGACGTGAATTTTTCCATCGCGAGTCTGGAGGGCGGTGGGATAGCCGAAGTCGCCCGTCGGATTGGTTTCCAAGTCGAGGCGTCGGGAAAAAGTCTTCGCGCCATCCACTGACAAGGCGGCCGTCAGAGGGGTTCGGTTCGTGAAGCTGTGGTTGTAGACCAGCAGGTGATGTCCGGACTTCAGTCTCAAGAAATCCACGGCTGAGTTGGGATTGGGCAGCGAGCTGTCGGCACCCTCGCTCCAGGTGCGTCCGCCGTCCCGTGACTCCGTGCGCACCATCCACCCATCCGGACGCCCCTCGTAATTACCGCCCCGTCGGCAGAAGGCCACCAAATGCTCGGCGTCGATGACCGCCGGTGCCGGCTGGATATTGCCCAGACGCGATCCGATGCGATTGCTCTCGGTCCAGGTGCGCCGGGCCGGATCGTAGCGCAGGAAGAAAGATCGGTTGCGGGGGTCATCGAGTTCCGGGTCGGTGCCGATCTCGTGATACACCGGCAGTAACCATTGGCCGGCGTCCAAGACGACGGGCCGGTTGCGAACCATGGTGCCGGCTTCGAAGGTTATCTGAAAGGCCTCGGACCAGGTCTTGGCCTCATCGCGCGAGACCTTTGCCGTGATGCGCGAGTCGCTCCAAAGCTCTCCGTAGCGGGTCACGTAAAAGAGCCAAACCACGCGGTCGGGAGCCTCCCAGATCACCGCATTGCCCAGCGCGTGGAAGGGGTTGCTGGCGATGGATACCGGTTTCGACCATCGACCCATGCCTGCCCTCAGGCGCGAACCGAAGACAGCCGCCTGGTTGTCCTTGTACTCGCCCCGTCCGCTGAAAAAGACCACGAAGAGGTCGCCGTTGTGCAGTTCGGTGAAGCTCGCCGGGTGCTTGTAGTCGCCGGTCTTAATCTCGGGCCCGAAGAGTCGTTCCCGCTCAAGGGCAGGCACCGGCAGTGCGCCGAGCGCAGCCAGAACAAGGATGGCTGCGAACTTCGCACATCGCTCCAAAGGTTTCCGCAGACGAGTCATGCCGAAGAGGAGACCAACAACGGAAAACGAAGGAATCACGAAATTCGGAGAACACGGAGCTTTCCTGAAATGAGGGGAGGCTCTAAACAGCGCCCCCCGCTGACGTCATGCTTGATCAATTCATCACCCGCATCGCTGCCGAGTTGAACCTGCCGGCCACTAAGGTTTCGGCCACCGCTCGCCTGCTGGGTGAGAGTGCGACCGTGCCCTTTATCGCCCGATATCGAAAGGAAGTGACTGGAAGCCTGGATGAGGTGGCCATCACATCCATTCGCGACCGCCTGGCCCAACTCACGGAATTGGAGCAGCGCCGTGAAGCGATTTTGAAATCGTTGGCCGAGCGGCAATTGCTAAGCGAAGTCCTGAAGGTAGCCGTGGAAGGGGCCGATACCCTCTCCGCCCTTGAAGACTTGTACGCCCCGTTCCGCCCGAAGCGCCGTACTCGCGCGACTATTGCCAAGGAAGCGGGCTTGGAACCGTTGGCAGATCAACTTTTTAACGAACAGGCCACGGTCGATCCGCTGGCCGTTGCGGTGGCGTTCGTGAGTGCTGAGAAATTAGTACCTGACGTGGCGGCGGCCTTGGCCGGTGCTCGGGATATTCTCGCCGAGCGTTTCAGCGAGGATGCCAGTACGCGCTCTCGTCTTCGGGAGCTCTATTGGGAATCGGCCCAGGTACGATCCAAGGTGATGACGGGCAAGGAAACCGAAGGGGCCAAATTTAAGGACTACTTCGACTGGACCGAGCCCGTCTCCAAGATTCCCAGTCACCGGATGCTGGCCATGCGCCGGGGTGAAGAGGAGGGGGTGCTGCTCGTTCGCATTACGCCCCTAGAAGAGTCGGCGATCGCCATCCTCCAGGGGCTCTTCGTCAAGGCCCGTAGCACACCCGGAGCCGAGCAGGTGCGCCTGGCGGCTGTGGACAGCTTTAAGCGCCTGGTGGGATTCTCTATCGAGGCCGAGGTGCGCATTGAGTCCAAGAAACGGGCGGATTTGGAAGCAATTCGAGTGTTCTCCGAGAACCTCCGGGAACTGCTGCTGGCACCGGCTCTCGGCCAAAAGAACGTGCTCGCTCTGGACCCCGGATTCCGGACGGGCTGCAAGACCGTGGTGCTCGATCGCCAGGGCAAGCTGCTGCATCAAGATGTCATCTACGCCACCGCGGGCGGTGCACACCAAGTAGCGCAGGCGGGAGAGAAAGTTCGAGAGTTTGTGACGCGGTTTGGGATTGAGGCCATCGCCATCGGCAACGGAACAGCCAGTCGTGAGACAGAGCAATTCATTCGATCCCTGCACTTGGCGGCAAACATCCCTGTGGTGCTTGTGAATGAGAGCGGCGCCTCGATTTATTCGGCGAGCGAGGTGGCCCGTGAAGAATTCCCCGATCAAGACCTGACAGTCCGGGGTTCGGTGAGCATTGGTCGTCGCCTGATGGACCCGCTGGCCGAATTGGTGAAGCTCGATCCGAAGTCCATTGGTGTCGGCCAGTATCAGCACGATGTGGATCCCAATGCCCTCCAGCGCGGTCTGGATGACGTGGTTGTGTCGTGTGTGAATCGGGTGGGGGTCGAACTGAACACCGCCAGCAAGCAATTGCTCAGCTATGTGTCCGGTCTGGGTCCATCGCTGGCCGCCAACATTGTCAGCCATCGCAACGAGCACGGGCCGTTTCGCTCCCGCAAGGAATTGCTCAAGGTATCCCGCCTGGGCCCGAAGGCCTTCGAGCAATGCGCCGGATTTCTGCGCATCCATGAGGCTGAAAACCCTCTGGATTCCAGCGCTGTTCATCCGGAGCGCTACGAACTGGTCGATGCCATGGCCAGTGATCTTGGGTGCGCCGTGAGCGACCTGGTGCGTGACGGGGGGCTTCGCGGCAAGATTCGTCCGGAGAAGTACGTCACCAGCGAAGTGGGTTTGCCGACGCTGAAGGACATTTTAGAGGAGTTGGCCAGGCCCGGACGCGATCCACGCCAAGGCTTCGAGGTGTTCGCCTTTCAGGAGGGTGTTGAGAAACTCGAACACCTTCAGCCAGGTATGAAGCTGCCGGGTATCGTGACTAATGTGACGGCCTTCGGAGCATTTGTGGATATCGGTGTGCATCAGGATGGGCTGGTTCACGTCAGTCAGTTGGCAGATCGCTTCGTGAAGGATCCGTCCGAGGTGGTGAAGGTGGGTCAGAAGGTTCGGGTGACGGTGACCGAGGTAGACTTGCCCCGTAAGCGCATTGCCCTCTCGATGAAGGCCAATCCGCAAATTGGTGTTCAGCGCGAGCAGCGCACCGCACCCAATGCCCCGCGGGCTCCCCAATCCGGTGGTGGGCGTCCTCCTCATCGGCCAGCATCACGGCCTTCCATCGAACCCAATGCCGGCGGTTGGAACGCCTTGGCTGACGCCTTTGATCAGGCCCAACAGCGCGACGGAAATTGAGGCGTTCAGCGAGAACGCTTCAGAACAGTCGGCCGCTCTGGCAAGCCTTTGAAGGGCCGGCGTTTAAATCCCAACCCCATCACGGCCAAAACCAAGGCCAAGGCCACGGCTAAAACCACGGCTAAAACCACGGCCAAGACCGTTGGTCTGGCTAGGCTAGTAGGATGGACAGTGTCTGTTGGTGGGGAGGGTTGCCCGCCGATCACCCGTAGGAAGAGGCAATGCCGGCGGGTCTAGAAGGTGAGCGGCGCCCAGAGTGAACCGTTCTCCCCGGGCTCCGAGTGTTATTGAGGGAACACGGATGAGCCTTCGGGCCAGCCGCTTG
>JARXAF010000184.1 GCA_029865985.1 Verrucomicrobiota bacterium | reverse complement strand
GCCGGTGTGGCGGTGATTTACCAGGAGTTCAACTTGGTCCCGGCGCTTACGGCGGTGGAAAACATCTTCTTAGGCCAAGAGGAGACCACCGGTGGCTTCCTGGCCCGCAGCCAAGAACGGGAACAAGTGTCGGCCCTGTTCCAACGGATGGGCGTCGAAGTGGACTTGGATGCGCCCTGCCGCCGGCTCAGCACCGCCCAGCAGCAGTTGGTCGAAATTGCCAAGGCCTTGATCCACAAGGCTCGGATCCTCGTCATGGACGAACCCACGGCCGCGCTGACCTCCCATGAGGTGGAGAAGCTCTTCATCCTCATGCGGGAATTGCGGCGTCAAGGAATGGGGATCCTCTACATCAGCCACCGGCTGGAAGAGGTGTTCACCATCGCCGATCGGGTGACCATTTTGCGCGATGGGGGCAATGTCTCCGACTGCCCGATTCATGCGATTACCCGCGATCAAATGATCGAACGCATGGTGGGACGATCGATGGACCAGGAGTTCCCCTCCCGCCATGTGAAACGGGGCGGTCCGCGGCTCGAGGCGTTGGGCTTGTGCAGGGGAAAAGCGGTCCAAGGCGTTTCCTTTCAGGTACACCAAGGTGAGATTCTGGCGCTGACTGGATTGGTTGGGGCCGGCCGCACCGAGACGGTCCGGTTGTTGTTCGGGGCTGATGCCAGAGACGCCGGCGAGATCCGGCTGGATGGCCAGGTTCTCGACATCCGGTCGCCCCGCGATGCCATCGAGGCTGGCATTGGATTGCTGACCGAAGATCGCAAATTGCAAGGCCTGGTGCTGAGGCATCCGATCCGGGAGAACTTCGGCCTGCCCAACTTGCGTCGGTGGTGCCGGCGCGGCTTTGTGCAGCACCTGCGGGAGCGCGCCGAATTGGACCACTACATCGCGGCCCTCCGCATTCGCTTGTCCAACCCGGAGGAGCGTGTTGGCAACCTTTCGGGCGGCAATCAGCAGAAGGTGGTGTTGGCCAAGTGGTTGGCCCGCGACTGCGAGGTGCTGATCTTCGACGAGCCGACCCGGGGCATTGATGTCGGCGCTAAGTACGAGATTTACCTGCTCATGAACGAACTCGTGGCCGCCGGAAAATCCATTCTCATGATTAGCTCCGAATTGCCGGAGGTGCTGGGGATGGCCGACCGGATCCTGGTCCTGCACGAAGGCCGGATCACCGGCGAAATCACCGATGTGGCCCACGCCACTCAGGAACAAATCCTCCAATTGGCCCATGCCTGAACCCATGAAACCTGCACGATGGCTGGCCGACTACGGCATGATTTTGGTCTTGGTGCTGCTGTGCGCGTTTTTCAGCGTGGTGACGTACAGCGAGCAATCGCCCACAGGCGATGCCGCTGCGCGCCAGGTGGTCGAGGCCGTGTTGAAGGCGGTCCCCAATGGAGCCCGCGTCTTGGTGGTAGCCAGCGACCAGCCCGGAGATGCGGTCTTCGTGGCTCGGGTCGAACGCGACTTGAAGGCTGCCGGAGCACAAGTCCTCGCGTCCGTGACCGGTGAACCCCGGAACGCCCGCGAGGCCCTCCAGAAAATCCAGGCGGCCGGTGGATCCCTGAATGCCGTCGCTGCCACCCGCGTGGCCGGAGGCTGGCGGGTCTTCACCGACCTCGCTTCCGATTTTCCCTCGCTGGGATCGCCTCGGATGATCACACCCGCCAGCTACCGGTGGCCTCATTTCCTGAAGTCCGAGAACCTGTTGAACATCGCCAATCAAATTGCCGTGATCGCCATCGTGGCCATTGGCATGACCTTGGTGATTATCACCGGCGGCATTGATTTGTCCGTGGGGAGCCTCATCGCGCTGTCGGCCGTGTTGGCGGCGGGTTTCATCCGCGACCGGGCCGGGGGTGTGACCGCCTCGACGGTCGGTATGGTGCTCGGGTGCCTTCTGGCGATTCTGGTGTGCGGGGCGGTCGGAGGTTTTTCCGGCCTGATGATCACCCGATTCGCCATCCCGCCCTTCATCGTGACGCTGGCCATGATGCTGGTTGGCAGTGGCTTGGCCTACATCCTGGCTCAGGGGCAATCGATTTATCAGATTCCCGACTCCTTCGTCTGGCTCGGGCGCGGTGCGGACCTCTTCGGACTTCCCAATGCCGTGGTGCTCCTGCTGGTGCTGTACGCCTTGGCTCAGGTGCTCATGTCGCGCATGAAGCTCGGGCGATACTTGTACGCCGTGGGTGGCAATGCGGAGGCGGCGCGGCTTTCGGGCGTGCCCGTCCGTCGCGTGCTCCTCTTCGCCTATGTGGCCAGTGGGTTACTGGCGGGGTTGGGGGGCGTGATCATGGCGTCGCAGCTCAAGAGCGGATCACCGACCTATGGCAACATGTATGAGTTGTACGTGATCGCCGCCGTCGTCGTGGGCGGTACGAGCCTGAGCGGGGGTGAGGGCCGGATGCTGGGGACGTTGACTGGAGCCTTCACCATCGCCGTCATCCAGAATGGCATGAACCTGACCAACGTGGAGAGTTACACCCAGAAGGTGGTGCTCGGGTTGGTCATCTTGGGGGCCGTGCTCCTCGACAAATTGCGTCAGGGCCGCTGGGCCCGTTGAACTGGTCGAACTCGTTGAATCTTTTCCAAACCGACCTGCCTTTCCGTCCCATGAAAAAACTGAAGACACTCCTTATCGTGGCGTTCGCTGTGGCGACTGCCTCGGTCGCGCACGCGGCCGACGACTTGCTGATTGCTGATTTCGAAGGCCCCGACTACGGCGCGTGGAAGGCCACTGGTGAGGCATTTGGCAGCGGCCCGGCCCGCGGTGCATTAGCCGGGCAGATGCAGGTCGAGGGTTTCCTGGGGAAGGGTTTGGTCAACACGTTCCGCGGGGGCGATGATGCGACCGGTGCCCTGAGTTCAACGCCCTTCAAGATCGAGCGGCGCTTCGTCGCCTTCCTCATCGGCGGGGGTCACAACGAGCAAAAGCTCGCCCTGCAATTGCTGGTGGATGGCCGGGTGGTGCGTTCGGCAACAGGACCGAATGACCGCAGCGGCGGCAGCGAGGCGTTGGCCCCCGACTCGTGGGACGTCGTCGATTTGGCCGGTCAGACGGCCTCCATTCGCATTGTCGACGAGGCCAAGGGCGGTTGGGGGCACCTCAATGTGGATCACCTCCGGCAAACCGACACCCGACCGAAAGGCCTGCAGAAGAACGTCGAACGGTCCATCCCGGTGACGGCCCGCTATTTGCACCTGCCCATTCGCAACGGGGCTCCGAAGCGCGTGGTCACCTTGATGGTGGATGGGAAGTCCGTCGTTCGGAACGACATCGAGTTGGCCGATGGTTCCGCCGACTGGTGGGCGCCCATGGACGTGTCGGCCTGGCGGGGAAAGACCGTCACCCTCCGTGTGGACGCATTGCCCGCCGATTCCGTGGCGCTGTCGGCGATCGAGCAAGGCGACGGTTTCAAGGATGAGGGATCGATGTACCGCGAGCCGTTGCGCGGGCAGTTCCATTTTTCGCCGAAGCGCGGCTGGAACAACGATCCGAACGGCATGGTCTTCTACAACGGCGAGTATCACTTGTTCTTCCAACACAATCCGTACGGTTGGGATTGGGGCAACATGCACTGGGGCCACGCCGTCAGTCGTGATCTGATCCATTGGGAGGAGCTCGGAGACAAGCTCCTGCCCGACGACATGGGACCGATGTTCAGCGGCAGCGCCGTGGTGGACTGGAAGAACACCAGCGGCTTCGGCAAGGACGGTAAACCGCCGCTCGTGCTCATTTACACAGCCGCCGGCAATCCCACCGTGCAGTGCATCGCCTACAGCACCGACGGCCGCAAGTTCACCAAGTTTGCGGGCAATCCCGTTCTGAAAGAAATCACCGGAGGCAATCGCGATCCCAAGGTGATGTGGCATGAAGCCTCCCGGAAATGGGTGATGGTGCTCTACGTGGAGCGGCAGAAGAAGCACACCATCCACTTCTTCAACTCGCCCAATCTCCGCGATTGGAGCCTGACCCAAATTGTCGAGGGCGATGCGCCCGGCAAACCCTATCTCTTCGAATGCCCGGACTTCTTCGAGTTGCCCGTGGACGGCGATCCGACCCGTCGGAAGTGGGTGCTACTCGCAGCCAACAGCGCTTATGCCGTGGGCACCTTTGATGGCGCACGCTTCGTGCCCGAGCAGAGCAACCTGGCCGGTCAGCGAGGCAAGGGCTTCTACGCGCCCCAGACCTTTAGCGACATTCCGGGTGCCGATGGTCGTCGCATTCAAATGGGTTGGTTCCAGACCGCCACCAAGGGCATGACCTTCAACCAGTCCATGACCGTGCCGCTGGAGCTCCGGTTGCTGACCACGGCGGACGGGCCGCGATTGACCTTCACACCCGTGCGCGAACTGGAGGCGCTGCGGGCCGGCTCCCAACGCTTGGGATCGTTGTCGTTGGCTCCGGGCGCGAAGAATCCGCTGGCGAAGGTGCAGGGGGAATTGCTCGAAGTCCGCGCCGTCCTGAAGCCCGGACCAGCGACCCACATCGTGTTCAGCATTCGCGGGGTGCCTGTGGTTTACGACGTGAAGCAGCAAGAACTGGTGGTGGCTCAACATCGCGCGCCGGCGCCGCTGCACGACGGCACCTTGGACCTGATTATTTACTGCGACCGTACCGGCCTGGAGGTCTTCGCCAGCCGTGGGCTTTGTTACGTGCCGATGCCCGTCCAGCCGAAGCCCGAGGACCGTTCGCTTTCGCTGGAGGTCCAGGGAGGTGCCGTCGTCTTCAAGAACCTCGAGGCTCATGAACTGCAATCTGCCTGGACTGCGCGGAAAGTCATGACACCGGCGGGTTCAGTTTCTCCGGCACGTCCGGCATTTCCGGCCAATACGGCCAGCCCGACGCGGCCATGAACTTCGGATCCCGCCGCTACTTTTGCATCGGCCTCGGGGAAGTTCTTTGGGACCTCTTGCCGGGCGGTCGCCAATTGGGCGGAGCGCCCGCCAACTTCGCCTACCATGCGCATGCGTTGGGAGCCGAGTCCCTCGTGGTTTCGCGCGTGGGCCGTGACGATCTGGGTCGGGATCTCGTCGAGCACCTCAATGCTCTGGGTCTCGTAACCTCCGGGATCTCCGTCGATCCGGCTGCGCCCACCGGGACCGTGAGCGTGACCCTCGATCCAACGGGGCAGCCCACTTACACCATCCACACCGACGTTGCCTGGGATTTCCTGGAGGCGGGTCCCGAGGTATTACGAGCTGCGGCCGGCGCTGATGCAGTGTGCTTCGGGACATTGGCCCAGCGCCACCAGGTGGCCCGCGATTCCATCCGGCGCGTGCTGCAGGCAACTCGGCCTGAAGCCTTGCGCATCTTCGACATCAATCTCCGCCAACGGTTTTGGTCGCGGGAGGTGATCGTCGAGTCCTTGGCGTTGGCCAATGTGCTGAAGTTGAATGACGAGGAGTTGCCCATCCTTATGGATCTGCTGGGTTGGCCATGTGAAGACGATCAGGGACTGATGGCGCGGTTGGCCCAGCGATTCGATTTGCGGGCCGTGGCCCTGACGCGAGGGGCTCGGGGCAGTCTGTTGTGGACGGCCGATCGAAGTTGGAACTGGCCTGGTTCGGACCTGAAGGTGGCCGACACCGTGGGTGCGGGTGACAGTTACACGGCGGCCCTCGCTCTGGGATTACTGTCGGGAAAGTCGCCTGAAGACATTCTCCGCATCGCCCATCGGGTCGCAGATTTTGTGTGCACCCAGCCCGGGGCCACACCGCCCATGCCTGCGGATTTCGCCGCTGAATTTGTGGGAACTAGAAGAACCGAGGGAGACCCTTCGGGAAACCGAAGTTGAAGCTGGTGCGCGGGGCGGGGGTCGAACCCACAACCTTCGGCTTCGGAGACCGACGCTCTATCCAATTGAGCTACCCGCGCAGCCGAGACGCTCACCTTAAGAATCCCCCCATGGCAGGGCAACTGTTAGTTCT
>JARXAF010000172.1 GCA_029865985.1 Verrucomicrobiota bacterium | reverse complement strand
CCGAAGGATTGTTGCTGACCTTCAATGTCCAGGCCACGGACGGTGACATTCCTGTCCAGCCGTTGAGCTATCGTTTGGTCAGTGGTCCGACCGGCCTAGTGGTAACGACCAATGGCGCGGTGTCCTGGCGACCCACGGAAGCACAAGGGCCTAGCACCAACCGGGTGAAGATCGGCGTGTCCGATGGTGTGGCTAGTGTGGCTCAGGAGTTCGACATCATCGTGGCCGAAAAGAATGAGCCGCCGGTGTGGGTGGCGACGGCCAACCGCCGGGTGACCGAAGGGCTCCAGTTGACCTTCACCCTCAAGGCCACCGATGCCGACCTGCCTGCGCAAACCTTGAAGTACAGCTTCGTCCAAGGCCCGACCGGATTGACGGTGTCCACCAACGGTGTGTTGACCTGGAAGCCCACCGAGGCTCAGGGACCGAGCACCAACCGTGTGCAAGTGAGCGTGAGCGATGGGTTTGTCTCCGTCCCGCAGGAGTTCACCATCGTGGTGCTGGCATCGACGACCGTTCAACCCAAGCTGTCGCTGGTCGTGTCGTCACCAGGAGGCGGATTCGAGCTCGTGTTGTTCGCGCCGCTGGGTAGTCGGCATGTTCTTCAACAACGTGCAACCTTGTCTGGTCCATGGACACCGGTCATCAACGCGACGAACCCCATCATCGGTGCCGGCATGTCGGTGCCGGTTTCCGTGAAGATTCCGGCCCCAGCTCCCACGAACAACTCCTTCTTCTACCAGATCGTCAAACCGTAGCCGGAGGGGAGGGGGCTCACTGGATGGAGCCCCCCGTTGCCCAGGACATTGAGCCCGAGCGGGCGGGGTGAGAGGCTGAAATTCAGCGCTTGCCGCGCAACTTGCTCAACGCCTTGGGCTTCAGGATGCCGTGGGGAGTGATGATGCCCGTGATGAGTTCGGGCGGAGTCACGTCGAAGCCGGGATTGCGGGCTGTGCTGGTGGGGTTGGCGATGCGCACATAAACCCGTTTGCCAAGCTTCCCACTCTTGCCGGGAATCACTCCCCAGGCTCCGAGCACTTCATCGCCGGAGCGGTCTTCGATGGGGATTTCCAAACCGGAGCCCAAATCCCAATCGATGGTGGACAGCGGAATGGCCACGTAGAAGGGGATGCCATGTCGGTGGGCCAAGACTGCCTTGGTGTAGGTGCCGATCTTGTTGGCGACTTCACCGGTTTTCCCCAGCACGCGGTCGCTGCCCACGATGACCATGTCGATCTCGCCGCGGCTCATGAGGAATCCGGCCGCGGAGTCGGCGATGATTTGGTGGCTGATGCCCTGTTGAGCCAGTTCCCAAGCGGTCAGCGATGCGCCCTGGCAACGCGGACGGGTTTCATTGCAGTAGACATGGAATTTCCGGCCAGCGGCCTGGGCCGCATAAATCGGGGCCGTGGCCGTACCGATGTCCACGAAGGCGAGCCAGCCTGCATTGCAATGGGTGAGGACCCGCATGCCGTCCTGGATCAGAGATGCGCCGTGTTCACCCAGTGCTCGGCAATGTTCGACGTCTTCTTCGGCAAATCGGGAGGCCGCGGCAAAGGCGATGTCCTGACGTTCCGAAACCGTCTCGCCCATGGCCATTTCTTCCCGGATGGCGTTCATGGCGTTCACGGGATCCACGGCGGTGGGCCGCGCGTGTTTGAGGGTTTGATACACCGCTTCGATATGCGTCTCGAATCGGTCCAGTCGGCTGCCCCGGAAGGCCCGGGCTCCTTGCGCCAGGCCATAGGCAGCCGTCGCACCGATGGCTCCGGCTCCGCGGACCACCATGGTGGTGATGGCCTCGGCGGTTTCGCGGTAGTCGCGGGTCTTGACCAGACGGAACTCGTGGGGCAGCAGGCGCTGCTCGATGAGCACCACCGAATTGGACAGGGCGTCGAAGGAGACCGTGCGGTGATGCTGGCGCTTGCCGCGAAGCGTGACGTTCATGGCCTGACGCTACGGCAGGAGGGTGTTGTACCCAAGTCTGGAGGCGGAACCGTGGATTCCGCCTCCCGGAGTCGACTTTCGTTCGCCAGGGTCAGGCGACCTTGGCTTTGATGCGCTTGCCACCGAACTCGGCGCGCTTGAGGCGTGAGACGAAGGACGCCGCCCGGTCGCCCGGAACTTCCACGAAGGTGTGACGTTCGCGGATGTCGATGCGACCCACTGAAGCAACGGGCTCACCGGTGGTGCCCAGGATGAAGTCACGCATGGCATCGGCGGTCGCGCCCTGCTCTTCGCCGGCACTGATCCACAGACGGGTGACTCCCACGGTCGGGGGGGTGGCCGGGGACTTGGAGTCTAAGGCTTCGGCCTCATTCGCACGTGGCGTGATCGGAGCCGGAGGAGCCTTGGGCGTCTTGGGGGTTGCTGAAGGAGCGGCCGGTTCAGCGGAATCGGCGGCCACGGAGGAGATAGGCGTGGTGGCCGGGGCTGGCGCCTTGGCAGCGCGGGCGCGCGGGGCAGCGGGGGGCGCGACGGGAATGACCGCATCGCTCTTCGGGATCGCCGGCGGAACAAATGGAGCAGGCGACGGAGGCGTGGTTTTGATGGCGCGAGGCAACTGGTGCTGGGCGCGTTCAGGGCGAGCGGCTTCTACGGCGCGAGGTTCGAACTTGCGGGGAGCGGGTTCGGCGGGTGCGACCGGGGACTTGGCTGCCCTGGGAGCAATGACTCTCGCAGGAGCCTCGGCCGCAGGCGGACGCGGTGCTGCAGGTGCGACGGTTGGAGGAAAAAACGGTACCGACGCTGAGGGAGCAGGTATGGCGGAAAGCGGGGTTCCGACCGGCAATGCGGCTGAGGGGGCTGATGGGGCTGCACTGGTGGCTTTGGCTGCCTTGGCAGGCTTGCCAGCCTTCGGAGCTTCGTCACCGGGTTTGCTGATGAGTCGGTGGATGGCGGCGCTGGCTACGTCCAGAGAATCGAAACCTTCTTCCAACAGCGCTTCGATGACGTGATCGTAATGGCGGAAATCGCCGGCCTGAAGCGTTTCGCGGAGACTCTTGAGGAACTGATCGCGGCGCGCGTCTTCGATTTCGCTCGTGCTGGGAATGTCGCCGCGGCGCATCCGCTGGCGGGTGAAGCGTTCGATGTCGCGGATGAGGAACACCTCTCGGCCGCTGGCGAAGGAAATGCCGATTCCGCTGCGTCCGGCGCGCCCGGTGCGCCCGATGCGGTGCACGTAGTCTTCCGCGTCGTAGGGGAGATCGAAATTGAACACCACCTGGATGTCGTCGACATCGATGCCGCGGGCCGCCACGTCGGTGGCCACCAGGAAGCGGAGTCCGCCGGAGCGGAACTTGCTCATAACGCGGTCGCGGGAGGCCTGGGGCATGCCGCCGTGGATGCAGTCGGCCGTGTAGCCCGCGCCCATGAGTTGCTCGGTCAGTTCATTCACCACGCGCTGGGTGTTGGCGAAGATGATGGCCAGCGTCACGTCGTGCAGGTCGATGAGCCGGGTGAGGGCCTCGAACTTCCAACGGCGATCCACTTCGAAATACACCTGCTCGATGGTCGGCACGGTGAGAGCCTTGGCCTCGATGCGGACCCGCACCGGTTGGCGGGTGTAGCGGGCGATGAGTTCTTCGATGGGACGCGGCACGGTGGCCGAGAACATCACGGTCTGGCGCTCCGGAGGGGTGGACGAGAGGATCTTCTCGATATCGTCGCGGAAGCCCATGTTGAGCATCTCGTCGGCCTCATCGAGGATGACGGTCTTGATGCCGCCCAGTTGCAGGGTCTTGCGGTCGATGTGGTCGATAATGCGGCCTGGGGTGCCGATGATGACGTTGGCGCCGGCTCGCAATCCGGAGAACTGCCGCTCGTAGCTTTGTCCGCCGTAGATGGGCAGGGGTTTCACTCCGCGCTTGAAGAACGCCAGCTTGTGGACTTCTTCGCTGACCTGGATGGCCAATTCGCGGGTGGGGCAGAGGATCAACACTTGGGGGCCGGCGGCCTTGGGATCCATCCGTTCGATGGCCGGGATGGCGAAAGCCGCGGTCTTCCCTGAACCCGTCTGGGATTGCCCGACGATATCCTTGCCCGTCATCAGCACCGGGATGGCCTCGGCCTGGATGGGGGAGGCCTGTTCGAATCCCAGGCGTTGCACGGCCTTGAGGATCTCTTCAGACAGACCGAGTTCAGAAAACAGCTTCGTACTCATTCGCAGGGACAGAGTCTAGCAGACCCCGCCACCCCACCGCGAAGCTTTTCGCACGCCCACCCCAATCAAAAGGGGTCGAAAAGGGGTCGGTCCCTCATATTTACACAAAAAGTGTCAGTCCACCACAAATTTGACGGTTGGCTTGCCTTGGCTGCCGCTAGGGGTGGGTGCCTTGAGCGCTCCGCGGGATCGGTTCTGCGCTCGCTGAGGAAGCTCTGGAGAGGATTGGGCTTTCGCGCTGTGCGCGAGGGGCTTTGGTGATCGCTTCCAAGGCTCGCTACGGACCGATCCCGCTCCGCTTGGCGTATATGTGTGGCTCCGCGGGATAGGTCCTGCGCTCGCTGAGGAGGCTCAGGGGAGGTGGGCTTTTGCGCTGCGCGCTGGGGATTTTGGTGATTGCCTCCAAGGCTCGCTGCGGACCGATCCCGCTCCGCTGGGGTGCCTTTGGTTGGGGATAAGTCCTCCGCTCGCAGGGAACGTTGGGGGTGAGCTGGGCTTTCGCGCGGAGAGTGCGAGGGGGCGCGGATCGGGTCAGAGCCGCGGTGGGGGCGGCAAAACCGGCGGTGCCGCGGGAGAAACTCCTTGGGTCTGAACCGTCCGTCGCCAGATGTGCCCGTCGGCCAACAGGTGCAACTGGTTGCGCATCGGTCCGCCGAAAGTGATGCCTTGGATGTTCGTGAGACGCTGGGGAGGTGCGATGATGCCATTGACTCGTCCGGCCTGGTCGAAGACCTGGATGCCCATGGGGGTGGCCGCATAAAGGCGTCCCGCGGAGTCGACGCACAGGCCACCCACGCCAGAGCCGTCGGCGTCGTCGGGCAGGTGCAGATGGAAGTAGGGTTGTTCGAGCGTGGGAATTCCGTCCCGGCCCACCTGAAAACTGGTGATGAGCTGGCGGCGGCGGTCGGCGACGTATAGCAGGGTTTGGTCGGGCGACAGGCAGAGGGACGTCGGCATCTCGAGCCCGATGAGGCTGTGGTGTTGAAGGCGGCCGGAGGGAGGCTGGTGAGACAGTTTGCGCTTTGTGGGATCGAGGCGGTAGGCGTGTCCGTCCTGTCGAGTCACCGAGGCGGCGGTGAGGGTTGAAAACCGGTGTTTCAGTCTCCGCGCTTCGGCTCCAAGTACGGGGACTCCGTGGGAATCTTCCAGTCGCTGGAGTCCTTGTGGCGTTTCAGCGATGACGGCCCCGTTCTCGTCGGTCCAGATCTGCCGGAAGAGGAGACCTGTGGCGACCGGAGACCACGCTTCGCCCGGGGCCAGGACTTCACGGGTCAGCGGCTGTCGTGATCCCTGGCCCGCTTTGACTGGTGCGGGGTAATCCTTCCACAGCCAGCGGAGTGCCTCCGGGAAAACGCTTCCCGCCTGTTTGCTGTCGTGGCCGCCACTGCCCCAAGCTTTCTCCAGTTCATATCCGGCGAACTCCAGGGCGCTCTGCATGTCGAGGTTGGCGATCCACCAATTGCCGCCGTAAATGTTCTGATCGTTGGAGCCGTCTTGCAGGAAGACCCGCAGGGGTTTGGGCTCGGTTTTGCGGATGAGGATGGGATACGCGTTGCCGCCCCGAAGACCGACGTAGGTGCCGATGGTGCTGAAAACTCGTCGGAACAAGTCGGGGCGTTCCCAGGCGGCGGTGAAGGCGGCGATGGCGCCACTGGAGGCGCCGGCAATGGCACGGCCATTGGGATCGTCGGTGAAGGCGACGGTCTTGCGCACTTCGGGGAGGAGTTCTTCGGCAAGAAAGCGTGCATAGCGATCACCCAGCCCATCGTATTCGTAGCTCCGGTTGTAGCGCGGCAGGGCGTTGGTTCCCTGCGCCGAGGGCAAGACTCCGGGGTTGATGAACACCCCGACGGTCACCGGCATCTCACCGCGTGCGATGAGGTTGTCGAAGACGATGGGGGCCCGAAATGAGCCGTTGGTGGATACATAACCACCGCCATCTTGGAAGACCATCAGGCAGGCCGGTTTCGTGGGCGAATACTGCTTTGGAACATAGACCCAGTAGTCACGCCGCGTGCCCGGGAAGAGGCTGTTGACCGTCGCTGTGAAGACGTGGCGGGTCACTGTGCCGTGGGGCACTGATGGGTTGAACTGCGAGTCGGGACCCAACGGGTATTCTTCGGCCTGAGTCCCAATGAGCGAGGCCAGCAAGATCAGGAGGATTCGGCAAAGCCACGGGGCCAGCCAGCGGGGATACCACGAACGGGAGATCATGGGTTGAAGTTTGCCCCGGGTGTTCCACCGAGGCGAGGGGCTTCGTGAGTGGGTGGGGTGGGCCGAGGGATCGGTCCTTCGCTCGCAGGGAGGCTCGGGGAAGGGTGGGGCTTTGGCGCTGACGCGCCGGGAATGGGATGATCGCCTCCAGTGCTTGCTCTGGCCCGATCCCGCTGCCGATTCGCGCGGGGTGCGCCTATGGGGCTGGGACGTTTTAGATCTGCTCGGCTAAAGCGAGGAGTCGAGGGCGGGCAAGTCGGGGCGTGAATCTTGGGCAGTGTCCGAGATTTGTGACTTTCGACGGGAGGCGATGGCGAGCCAGAGAATCACGGCGGCCGTGGCTGCGGTGCAGGCGGGGGCGAGCCAGGCGTCGAGCGGAACGCTCGGAGCTGAACCGGCGAGGGTGAGTGGGCCGGCCAATGCATGGCCCGGGCCGGGGAACGGAGCTGTCACGGTCTCTCGCCCGTTGGGATTGATGAGTTGGGAAATGCCGGAACTGGCGACGCGGAATATCGGCACGCGGTATTCGGAAGCCCGGATCACCGCCATGCGCGCATTGAGTCGATGTTCGTGTTCTCCCCAGTGCTCCACATCCATGGTCGGAATCAACAGCCCGGTGGCGCCGAGCCGAATCAGTGGATCCATGACTTGCCGGTAACTCGCGTCGTAGCAAATGGCGATGCCGAGCTTGCCCCACGGGGAATCCCAGACCGCTTGCGAGGGGGCTGGTTCTCCATCGGCGAAGAATTGGATGGGCCTCGACTTGGCCTGCTGGAAAACCACCGCGCCGTTGGGGCTGATGACGAAGGCTGTGTTGTGGAACCGTTCCTTCGGGGCACCGGATCGAGGCCATCGCAATCCATTGCCCGCGGCTACTTGGCCCACGACCGCGGCGTTTGTGTGCGAGCTGGCGGAGGGCGTTGATCCTAGGCCGTCCGAGTCGCCGGAGCCGATGGGTTGTTTACCGCCCACGACCAGCCATTTGCCGTTCCGCCGGCACCAAGCTTTCAGCGCTTTGGGTGGCGGTTCTTCCAGAGAGTATTCGCTGAGCATCAGCAACTCGGCTTCCGGATGCGACCGGATCAGCGCATCGAGACCGGCGAGAATATCCGGGAGGCTGGGGAATTCGAGCTGGAGACCGGCCACCTGGATTGTCTTCGGAATGTCTCGGTCGCTTCGAGGCAGCGGCCACAAGGCCAAGGCGGCAAAGCCGATGCAAGCTGCGAGGAATCCGAGGCCTGCGCGCATGCGATCCTTCCGTCGTGTTGCGAACACCCAGGTGGCCCCTTGGCCGGCGGCCCAGGCCAAGCCGAATCCCAGCCCATAGATACCGAGGCGATGAAGGACTCGGGGAGTCGATTCCGGCGGCAGGCACTCGCCGGCCGTAAACCAGGCGAAGCGCAGCCACCAGACTTCGCTGCGCAAGTACTCGATGCCGCACCAGAGCACCGGCATGAGCAGGCCGGCTCGAAACGTGCCCCAGCGGCTCTCGACGCGGTTGAGGAGGAGCAGAAATGCCGCGTAAAACAGCGCGAGGACGAGCCAGAGCGGAATGGCGGCACCCTTGAAAATCTCCCACAGGAATCCCATCTGGGGTCCGAACACTCCGAGTCCGATCGCTAGCCCGACATAAAACGCCGCTCGCGCAGTGGGCAGTCTTCGGAGTTCAAACAGGCAGCCCAGATGGACGAGCACCAGCCACCAGAAAGCCGGGAACAAGAATCCTAGGTGAAAAGTCCCGAGAGCGCCGCATGTGAGCAACAGGGCCGAGGAGGCTTTGAGGGCTGGGGTCGGGTGCATGGTTACCCAGAGGTTCTTTCGAAGGAGTTCCCAAACAGTAGATCTCTCGATCGGCCCATGGCAAGGAAGGGCCCGTGGTGGGCATTCCGTGGTCCGTTCCTGGCAGCTGATCGGGCGTGGAATACGGCCAGAGAGGGGCAAGGATGGAACGCGGGTGTGAAGAGTTTATCCGCAGTCGATCGCTTTTCAGGGTTGGCATCGTGAGAGGTGGGTCCAGAATCAATGGCATTCCATGAAGGCTCGCGCTTCCAGAACAGTGTCCCGATGGGTCTTGATCGCTGCGTTGGGTTGCGGCCCGATGATCGTCGGAGCAGCGCCGGTTTCCGCCGCGGCGGGTCCGGTCCAGTTCAATCGCGACATCCGGCCCATCCTCTCCGAGCACTGCTTTTCGTGCCATGGACCCGATGTCCAGAAGATGAAAGGGGGGCTGCGTTTGGATCGCCGTGAGGAGGCGCTCAAGCCGGCCAAGTCGGGCAAGAAAGCGATCGTGCCGGGCGATGCGGGCGGCAGTGAATTGGTGCTTCGGCTCCTGAGCACGGATGCAGAGGAATTGATGCCCCCGCCCGAGGCGCACAAGCCGTTGAAACCGGAACAGAAGGCGATGCTCCAGCGCTGGATCGCCGAGGGAGCCGCCTATCAGGGGCACTGGGCCTATCAGCCGATCGTCCGGCCCGTTTTGCCTCCCGGGGGCGAGGGTGAGGGTGGCATCGATCGCTGGGTTGGGGCCCGATTGGAAACGGCGGGGCTGAAGGCTGCGACCGAAGCCGATCGCCGCACGCTGGCCCGTCGGTTGAGTCTCGACCTCACAGGCTTGCCGGCGACCCCGGAGATGGTGGCCACCTTCGAAGCCGACACCGCTCCGGGGGCTTATGAGCGGATGGTCGATCGCCTGATGGCCACGCCCCAGTACGGAGAGCGCATGGCCATTGCCTGGCTCGACGTGGTCCGCTTTGCCGACACCATCGGATACCACTCGGACACTCCGCGGAACATCTGGCCCTACCGCGACTACGTCATCCGCTCGTTCAACAACAACAAGCCCTTCGACCAGTTCACCCGGGAACAGTTGGCCGGAGACTTGTTTCCCAATCCGACGATGGAGGAGCGGGTGGCCTCGGGCTTCAACCGGCTCTTGCTGACGACCGAAGAGGGCGGGGCGCAGGAGAAGGATTACGAGTCGCGCTACCTCACCGATCGCGTCCGCGCCGTCGGCACGGTTTGGATGGGGCAGACCATCGGGTGCGCCCAATGTCACGACCACAAGTTTGATCCGATTTCGGCCCGAGATTTTTACGCCATGGGTGCCTTCTTTGCCGATGTGAAGGAGGCGATCATCGGTCGGCGCGAAGACGGCATGCTGGTGCCTACCGAGCCCCAGGCCCGCGAATTGACCCGACTGACCCACGAGGCCGAGCGCCTCAAGGGCCAGTTCGAAGGTCCCCATCCGAAGTTGGAAAGTGCCTTTGGGCGATGGCGGCAGGAACGGTTGGAAGCCCTGCATTCCGACTCGCTGTGGACCGCGACCGCACCGACCTCCGCCGATTCGACCGGAGGTGCGACTCTGACGGTTCGTGACGACCGTTCGGTGCTCGTCGGGGGGCAGAAGCCCGACACCGACAGCACGGTGGTTCGATTTGCAGCGCTGCCGGAACGGGTGGTCGGTGTTCGCGTGGAAGTGCTGCCCGACAAGTCCCTGCCGTCTCAAGGCCCGGGCCGTGCGGGCAATGGCAATTTCGTGCTGACCGAGGTGGTGGCCCGCGTGGTCCGCGACGGGGCCCCGGCCCGGGATGTGGCGTTCGAGTCGGCGTGGGCCAGCCACGAGCAGACGGTGTCGGCCGACAAGAATCCTTATGGCAAATGGTCGGCGGCTTCCGTCATCGATCACGACGCCCGTGGGACGTTCGCCGGTTGGGCCATTCTGCCTGAGGCGGGCAAGCCGTCGCAGTTGAGGTTGCGTCTCAAGGAGCCGCTCACCTTGGCCTCCGGAGAGCGGCTGGAAATCGAGTTGCAACAGAAGCACGGGCACGGCCACCACACGCTCGGATGTTTCCGCCTCGGCGTGGCCACCGATCCCGCCGCGGTCGTGCCGCCCACGGTTCCCTTGCCGAACGCCGATCTCGCGGACCGACTGAAGGTGGATCCGTCCGCTCGCACGCCTGAGCAGTCGGCCAAGTTGTGGTCCGAATTCAAGGCGGTGGCCCCGGAGTTGGCGGACTTGCGGGCCCAGCGGACCGCGGCCGACAAGGCGCGCGCCGATTTCGAGGGCACGATCCCGCGCACTCTGGTGACCGAGCGCTCGGAAAAGCCCCGGACCGTCCGAGTATTGCCCCGGGGCAACTGGCTCATCGAGACGGGAGAAATCATGGAGCCAGCCATCCCGGCGCAGTTCCGTCCGGCTTCACGAGCGGTCTCCGATCGACGGCTCAATCGCTTGGATCTGGCCGACTGGTTGGTGTCGCCCGAGAACCCGCTGACCGCGCGGGTGGTGGTCAATCGCTTCTGGCGTCAGTTCTTCGGCACCGGCCTCTCCAAGGTGCTCGATGACTTCGGGGCCCAAGGCGAACCGCCGCGGCATCCCGAGTTGCTCGACTGGTTGGCGGTGGAGTTCCGCGAGAGTGGTTGGGATGTGAAGCACCTGGTCCGCCTCATGGTCACCAGTCGAACCTATCGGCAATCTTCCAATGCTTCGCGCGAGCTTCTGGCCCGCGATCCCGAAAACCGGGAATTGGCCCGTCAGGGACGCTGGCGCATCGAGGCAGAAATGGTTCGGGACTCGGCCCTCCAGGTCTCGGGCTTGTTGGTGCCGCGCATTGGAGGCCCGAGCGTGCGCCCTTATCAGCCCGACGGGTACTGGGAGAACCTCAACTTCCCGCAGCGGGGCTATGATGCCAGTTCGGGCGGCGATCAATATCGGCGCGGCCTCTACACCTGGTGGCAGCGTTCCTACGTGCACCCGAGCATGCTGGCCTTCGATGCGGCCACGCGCGAGGAGTGTGCCGCCGAGCGCAACCGCTCCAATATTCCCCAGCAAGCCCTGGTGCTCTTGAACGATCCGAGTTTTGTCGAGGCGGCCCGGAGTTTCGCCGCGCGTATTCTCCGGGAAAGCGCGGGTGACGACACGGCGCGCCTGACTTGGGCTTGGCGTCAGGCGCTGTCCCGGACTCCGTTGGACTCGGAGTTGAGCGCGCTGCGTCGCCTGCTCGAAACCCAGCGCAGCGCCTTCGCCAAAGATCTGGATGCGGCTTCGCAATTCACCCGGACTGGCAAGGCGCCGACGCCTGCTGGTCTCGATCCCGTCCAATGGGCTGCCTGGACCGATGTGGCCCGCGCCCTACTCAACCTCCACGAGACCATCACCCGTTCCTGACCATGAGCCCTTCCACTGAGATCCGTCAGTTCCTGAGGCAACAGCAGACCCGCCGTGTGTTTCTCGGTCGGGCCTCGCAGGGCTTGGGTGCCTTGGCGCTGGGTTCCATCCTCCAACCGAGACTTCTTCAGGCCGCTGCCACCCGTGCGGTCCAAGGGGCGGTGAATCCGTTGCACTTTCCAGCGAAGGCGCGCCGGGTGATCTGGCTGAGCATGGCCGGTGGGCCGTCGCACCTGGAGACGTTCGACCCCAAGCCCAAGCTGGTGGAAATGCACGGCAAGCCCATGCCGGAGTCATTCACCCAGGGCAAACAAATCGCCCAACTCCAGGGGCAGAAACTCGTCTGCTACGGTCCGCAGTTGCCCTTCAAGCGCTTTGGCAAAGCCGGTGTCGAACTGTGCGAACTGTTCACGCAATTGGGCTCGGTCTCCGATGACATTTGCTGGGTGCGTTCCATGACCAGCGAGGCCATCAACCACGATCCGGCCCACATGTTCATGAACACGGGTTCGCAAATCGCGGGTCGCCCGAGCATGGGTTCGTGGGTGACCTATGGGCTCGGCTCCGAGGCGGAAAATCTCCCCGGCTTCGTGGTGCTGACCTCCCTCGGGCGCGGTGGCCAGAACCAGCCCATTGCCGCGCGCCAGTGGGCGCCCGGGATGCTGCCGAGCCGCTTCCAGGGGGTGCACTTGCGGGGCAAGGGTGATCCGGTGATGTACCTCACCACCCCGCCGGGAGTCACCCGCGAAGGGCAGCACGAAGTGGTGCGGACGATCAACGACCTCAACCGTCAGCACGACGCCGTGGTGGATGACCCCGAGATCGCCACCCGCATCGCTCAGTACGAGATGGCCTTTCAGATGCAGGCGAGCGTTCCGGAACTGATGGACACGGCGAGCGAGCCGGCCTCCATCCAGTCGCTTTATGGGTGCAAGCCCGGGGACGGATCCTTCGCTTCGAACTGCCTTCTGGCCCGCCGCCTCGCCGAGCGAGGAGTGCGATTTATCCAGCTCTACCACAAGGACTGGGATCATCACGGCGAGGTAAAGCAGGGCGTCGAGTTCAAGGCGGCCGAGATCGATCGGGCGTGCATGGCGCTCATCACCGACCTCAAGCAGCGCGACATGCTCAAAGACACGCTGATCGTCTGGGCGGGTGAGTTTGGCCGCACCCCGATGAGCCAGGGCGGCAGCGGGCGCGACCATCACAATGCCGGGTTCACGATCTGGATGTGCGGCGGCGGGATCCGGCCCGGGATGATTTACGGGGCAACCGATGAGCTGGGTTATTCCGCCGTCGATTCACCGGTGGATGTGCACGACATCCACGCGACGCTGCTGCGCCAGCTGGGCATCGACCACACGCGGTTATCGGTGAAGTTCCAAGGCCTGGATGTCCGGCTGACCGGCATCGCGGGTCGCGTCATTCAGGACATCATCTGACCGCGGGAGCGCTCTTCAGGGTCGTTGCGAACAGTCGGGTTCCGGTGGCGACATAGAGCGTTCCGTTGGCGGCCACGGCGGTGGCGCTGATGGGTGAACCCAGAGCCACGTGCCCGAGGAGTAGTTTTTCGCGGCTCAAGGCGAAGGTCCAGAACCCGCCACGCCGGGTGCCGATGTAGACCTTGCCGTCGGCCACCAGAGCCGAGGCCCAGACCTCGCCGTCGAGTTCGTGGGTCCACAGGCCTTGGCCGGTCGCGGCGTCGATGCAGTGCAGGTTGCGCATGGAGTCGGCGCAGAAGACCAGTCCGTTGGCGACGGCCGGGGTGCTCATGGTGTGGCGCCCCAGTGGGTACGACCACCGGGTGTTCGAGGCGCTGACGTCGTCCTCGCCGGAGAGGCTCACGCAACGCACCCAGGCCTCGTTCTTGCCCCAGAACCAATCGCCACCGCCGGCGACGTACATCCGATCTCCGAGGGCGACGGGCATTCCGTAGATGTTGCTGGGACCTTCGCGTCGGTTGTTGAGGAAGCTGCCGACGTTGGTCTTGGGTCCGCTGGGATCGAAGTCGAAGCGCCAGGGGTTCTTGAGGATGGCTGGTTCGGTCGAGTGGTTGCCGGGGTGGTAGGGATCGAAGCCGTAGACAACGCCGTCGCCGCCGGCGAAGAGGATGCGGGGCTGGCCGTTGGCGGTGGTCAGGGAGGGAGAGGACCAGGTGCAGTGGAAGATGCGCGGGGCGATGCCGAGTCCGTCCTGAGCGACCCAGCGGCCAGTGCGTTTATTGAGCACGACGAGGCTGGGGGCCTTGGGGGTGCGGATGACGCGGTGGGTGTTGTCCACGCCGGTGCTGGTGTTGATGTAGAGGTAGTCGCCGTGGATGAGGATGGAGCTGTGGGCTCCGTCGTGGGACCAGATGCCGGCCTCTCGGGTGAGGTCGAAGGACCAGAGGATGTCGGCGTCGGGCACGGCCGCGGGCACGGGTACGGGCAGTGCGTTGGTGCCGCGCAAGTTGAGGTAGGTGGCTTCGTCGAGGAATGGGCCTTGGTTGCCATTGGCCTGGCCGCGGATGTCCAGGCATTGGACGACGCCTCGGTTGTCGACGAGGTAGACGCGGTCGCCCTCGACGGTGACGGGCGAGGCCATGCCGGTCTTGGGCCAGTCGTGGTAGATGTCTTCTTCGCGTTTGGGGACGGCCAGCTGCCATTCGAGGGCTCCGGTGGCCTCGGAGAGGCAGAGCATGACGCCGCGATCGCCTTGGCGTCGGGCATCCCGTGGCAGCTCGTTATTGGTGCCAATGAAGATGCGTCCCCGGGCGACCACGGGGGTGGAGTGGGATTCGGTTCCGGAGGAACCCAGGGGCACGCTCCACCGGATGTGGGTTCCGTTGGTCGGATTGAATGTCGCCGGGAGGTTGACCTCGGGGGAGGTCATGTTCCGTGACCACGCTTCACCGAATTGGGGCCGATCGGCCGCCTGGAGGTAGTTCGTCAGGACCGCAAGGGTGATGAGCGCGCAGGCACGGGAGGTCATGGGTTTGAATCTAGGATGTAGGCGGTGTCGACGGAACTCCTATCATCTCCATGGGGTCGGTCCCACACATTTACACAAAAGGGGGCACTCTTACATATTTTCAGGTGATGAGGGACAGGCTCCGAAGGGGATGGTTTCGGTGCGTTGTTGGGTTGTGCTCCGCGGGATCGGTCCTGCGCGCGCAGGGAAGCTCGGGGGAGGATTGGGCTTTCGCGCTGTGCGCGAGGGGAGATGTTGATCGCTTCCAGTGCTTGCTCCGGCCCGGTCCCGCTGCCGCTT
>JARXAF010000008.1 GCA_029865985.1 Verrucomicrobiota bacterium | reverse complement strand
TCCGCCCGTATGAACCCCTACGCTTCGATCGTCCGCGATTACGCCCGCAGCTTCCGAGAAGGCCGCTCCTTCCCCATGGGTGGACTGACTCCGACCACCTTGGCTACCCCACGCCCGGGTGCCCCCAAAGCTCTCATCTTTTCCCCGCACCCCGACGACGAATGCATCATCGGCGGCCTTGCCTTGCGCCTCCTGCGCGAATGCGGATGGAACATCCAGAACGTCGCCGTCACCCAAGGCAGCAACCGCGCCCGTCAGGCTGAACGTTGGACCGAACTCCAATCCGCCTGCGCTTACATGGGTTTCGGTTTGATCCAAACCAGCCCGAACGGCCTCGAAAAAGTCACCCCCAAGTGCCGCTCTGAAGAACCCGCCATCTGGGCACCCATGGTGCGATGCATCGCCGACATCCTGCGCCGCGAGGCCCCGGCAGCCATCCTCGTGCCCCATGTCGCCGATTGGAACGGCTCCCACATCGGAACCCATTACCTCGTGATGGATGCCTTGGCCACCCTCGGACCCGACTTCCAAACCGTTCTCATCGAAACCGAATACTGGGGACAGATGACGCGCCCCAACCTCATGGTTGAAATCAGTGAAAACGACCTCACCGACCTCGTGACAGGCATTTCCTTCCACGCCGGCGAAGTGAAACGCAACCCCTTCCACCTGCTCCTGCCTGCTTGGATGCAAGACAACGTCCGCCGCGGCAGCGAACTCGTGGGTGGCCAAGGCGGTGCGGCCCCGAACTTTGGTTTCTCCACGCTCTATCGCCGAAGCGCATGGAAAAACGGGTCCGTCGTCGAGATCCAGCAAGGAGGGCTCAACCTCGGCGTCAACGACCGGCCCGATTCACTGTTCACGGTGTGAAGACCACCGTGCCACTCATCGCATTGAAACCCATCACCGAGGCCAAGGACCGCGCCCTGCGCGAACTCCTCGCCAGCTACGGCAGTTGCGTCGTGGCCTATTCCGGCGGCGTGGACTCGGTCTTCTTGGCCAAGGTCGCGCACGAAGTCCTCGGCGAACGATCCCTAGCCGCCATCGCCGATTCGCCCAGCCTGCCCCGCCGCGAACTGCAAGAAGCCCTGGAAATCGCTGAGCGATTTGGAATCCCTGTCCGCGTCCTCCAGACTCAGGAATTCAACGATCCTCGATACCTCTCCAATCCCGAGAACCGCTGCTACTTCTGCAAGCATGCGCTCTTCCGTGAACTCGAACCCATGGCACGCACTCTGGGATATCAGGTATTGGCCTACGGCGAGAATGCCAGCGACATCGGGGATCACCGCCCCGGGGCAAAAGCCGCTGGTGAATTCCAAGTGCTCGCTCCCCTCAAAGAAATCGGTCTGACCAAGGCCGAGATCCGCGAACTCAGCGCCCACCTCGGGCTACCAACGGCCGACAAACCCCAAATGGCCTGCCTGAGTTCCCGCATCCCCACTGGGGAGGCCGTCACCGAAGAAAAGCTTCGGATGGTGGAAGAAGCCGAGGCCTTCCTGCGCGACCATGGGTTTTATGATATCCGGGTTCGACACCATGAACTGGGCGGCTCCCTGAAAGGTCACTTGGCCCGCATCGAAGTCGGACCCCCGGAATTTCAACGCTGGCAGGATTCCGAAATGCGCGAGTCCGTGGTGGCCCGCCTTCGGACCCTGGGATACAGCCTGGTGACGGTGGACCTGAATGGATACCGGCGCGGGCCCACACCCATCGCATTGAAACCCGCTTGAAGAGGGGTCAGTGGGACGGACTTGGAGCCTTTCTTCCCTGTGTCCTTTCCATGCCCCGGTTTGGACTTCCCCAGTTCCGAGGCATGTTATCTGAATCATGATCGATCCGGTGACCACCCCGCTGCTGCTTCAAGCCAGCGACGTGCATCATGCCTACCGAGAGCGCGCCGTGTTGGCTGGGGTTTCACTCCGGATCCACCGAGGGGAACGCGTGGCGCTCACGGGACCCTCCGGATCCGGAAAAACCACCTTGCTCAACCTTCTCGGAGGTGTGGATCGGCCCAAGTCCGGCCGCATCGAGTTTGATGGGCTGTGCCTCAACGATCTGGACGGCAATGGGTTGGCCGAGGTCCGCCGTCGCCATTTCGGCACGGTGTTCCAGTTCTTTCACCTCCTGCCCACGCTGAGCGCGAGCGAGAACGTGGAACTTCCGCTCCAATTGCTGGGAGTCCCGGCTCCCGAACGCCGCACGCGGGTGGCGGCCTTGCTCGAACGAGTCGGCGTGGCCCATCGAGCCGATGCACCGCCGGGCGAACTGTCCGGAGGCGAAATGCAACGTATCGCCATCGCCCGAGCCCTCATCCATCGGCCCAGACTGCTGCTGGCCGATGAACCCACGGGCAATCTCGATTCCCGCAACGGTCAACGGATCCTCGAATTGCTGAGAGAATTGAGCGATGAAACCGGCACCGCCTTGGTCTTGGTGACTCATAGCCGTGAGGCTGCTGCCATCTGCCACCGGGAGATCCGCCTGCGCGACGGTGTGGTCGAGACGGAATCACTCCCATCGTCGGAGCGCCTATGACCCCGACCACGCCACCCCTCGTCCAACGATTGCTCTGGACTCAGGTGAGCTGGCGGCATGCCCGCAACGCCCCATGGACCACGGCCTTGCTCATCCTGACTCTGGCCTTGGGAGTCGCCGTCTACCTGGCCATTCGACTGGCCAACCGCGCGGCGGTCTCCAGCTTTCAGAACTTCACCGATGTGGTCACGGCCGAGAGCGACGGGATCATCCAGGCTCCCGCCGGTAGTCTTCCCGAATCCCTGCTGCTCGAATTGCGCGAACGTTTCCCCGACACGGCGGTCCACTGGGTGCCGGTGATCGAAAGCACCGCGGTGGCACCGGGCGATGGCTCCCAAGGAATGATCGGCAGCCGCACCACCTACACGCTGCTGGGTGTGGATTGGGTTGCCTTGCAGAACTTGGCGCAGGCCAGAAAATTCGGGTTATCCACAATCGATTCCGCCCGCGATCAACCCTCCCTGCATCCCCCGGGCTCGAGCGATGAACCCCGTCCGGGCGATCCGTCCGCCAACGAATCTGCTCTTTGGGCCCGCCTGCAAGACTCGCATTCCGTGCTCGTCCCCGCAGCCGTCGCCGCCAGTCTTTCGTCGCCCATCCTACCATTGGTGATCCAGGAGCAAATCCTCGAGTTGAAGGTGGCCGGCGTGATTCCAGAAGACCCCTCGCAACCCAAAGCACCGGACAACTTGCTGCTGCTCGACCTGCCCGCCTTGCAACGGCTGACCGGAAGAACCGGCCAACTCGACCGCATTGAATTCGTGCTACCCGAGGGCGCCGATCGGCCGGCCCGGGCGGCGGCACTGCGCAAAGAACTCACCGACTGGATGGCGGGTCGCTGGATCCTCAGCAGTTCCTCCGACCGACGCGACAATGCGGCCACCATGACACAGGCCTTCCGACTGAATCTCACCATCCTGTCGCTGCTGGCGCTGCTCGTGGGTCTGATGCTGGTTTACCAGGCACTCGATGGGGCGGTGGTCCGACGCCGGGAAGAAATCGCCATCCTGCGGTCCTTGGGGGTGGAGGCCGAGCGCATCCGCAGGGCGTGGTTGATCGAGGCCGCTGTGCTGGGGCTCATCGGCGGTGGTTTAGGCCTTCTCTTAGGCTGGGCTGGTGCACAAGGGGCCGTTCGAGGGGTCGGACAAACCGTGAATTCCCTCTACTACGCGACGGCGGTCCGTTCGGCATCCTTGGATCCAGTCGAGGCAGGAGCGGCCTTGTTGTTGGCCATAGCTACCAGTTTGGTAGCCGGCGGCTGGCCCGCTCGACAAGCCGCCCGAACACCGCCCGCGCAATTGATCGGTCGGGGCCGGGCCCAAGCGGCCACCCGTGCGCCTCGATGGATTCTGCCGGCGGCCCTGATCCTCCTCGTTTCGGGAACCGTGCTGGCCACACTGCCCGCCTTGAGGCTGGAAGGCGGATCGCGACTCTCTCTAGCCGCCTATGGATCGGCCCTGACCTGGCTGCTCGGCGCGGGACTCTTGGCAGGGCTGCTGCCCCCCTTTCTCATCCGACGAGTCGCCTCTTCGGGTGTCCTCTCTGCCCCGGCAAGACTGGCCTTGAGCCAACTCCGCCAACCCACGGGGCGACATCGATTGGCCATCGCGGGATTGGTTTGCGCCGTGGCCATGACCGCCGGCATGGCGATTTTGGTGGGCAGTTTCGACACCACCTTGCGGGGCTGGATCGAGCGCACCTTCATGGCCGACCTCTACGTCTCCAGCGAAGGCGCCCAAAGTGCTTCCACACAGAATCGCATCCGCCCGGAAACCTGGAAGGCACTGGTCTCGGATCCGGAGGTGGTAGCGGCCAACGTCGTCCAAGCCCTCGAACTCCAACTCCCCGGTGGATCCACCCTGCTCTTTGGCGGCAATCCGGCCTTCATGCGTGATCAAGCCCGGATCGCCTGGCGGGAGGCGCCAACGCAGGACGCCCTCTGGGATCCCGCCCGCAACAGCGGCCTGGCCTTGGCCAGCGAAAGCTTCTCCCACCGATTCCAACTGCATCGTGGGGACACACTCACCCTGCCCACGCCGACCGGCCCACGTCCGATCACCCTCGCCGGCATTTTCTCCGATTACGGCAATGAGCGGGGCTCTCTGGTGATCCAACGGGAACACTTCGCCACCTGGTTCGGCGACGAGTTGGCCACCAGTGTCATCGCGAAGGTCCGAAACTCCGACAGTGCCCCAGCCATCCGCGCACGCTGGAAAGCCCAGCACCCTGGTTTGGCCGTCTACACCCAACCACACCTCCGCAGTGAAGCCCTGCGCATTTTCCGGCAGACCTTCGCCATCACGGACGCCCTCGAACTCATCGGAATCGCCGTCTCCGTTCTCGGATTGGGCTTCACGCTGGCCAGCCTGCTTTGGGAACGCCGCAACGACCTCACCACGCTGCGGGCCCTTGGGTTCCGGCACTCGGAAATCGCCTGGGCCACGACTCTGGAAAGTCTCCTGACGGCGCTCGTCGGGATCCTGGTGGGTCTGGTCGCCAGTTTGGCGCTGGGCTGGTTGCTCATCCACCGGGTGAATGTTCAAACCTTCGGATGGACTTTGGAGACCGATCCACCCTGGCTGTGGATGGGCGGCCTGGGTCTGGCGGTCTTGGCGATGGCCACGGTCACCGGCTGGAGCATTGGCCGTTGGGGATCCTCCCTGCCGGCGGAACGCGAAGAATGAACCCGCATCGATTCTCATCCCAGTCACTGTTTGCCTTGCCCGCCCTGCAGAGGAGCCTCCTCTCAATCCGAGTCCTGACGCTGATGCTCGGATTACTGGCATGGGCCCCCATGCGCGGGGCCGATGAGCAGACAGCCTTGGGTCGCTTAGAATCCCCCCACGCGACCGTCGCTCGTCCCTTCGCCCTGCCCCAGCCGGGACGTGAGTTCCAATTTCCAGCCGACCATGGCAGCCATCCGGAGTTCAAGATCGAGTGGTGGTACCTGACGGGTCACCTGACCTCCGAGGGCGGCCAGCGACATGGTTTTCAGGCTACCTTCTTCCGAAGGGCCTCCGACGTCCTGCCGGCGCCGCAACCCGGGGACACCAACGCTCCAACGGCATCCCCATCGATTCCCAACTTTGCCAACGACGAATTCTTCCTCGCCCACATGGCCTGGCTGGATGTCTCCACAAAGACCTTCCGCCACGAAGAGCGCCTCAACAGGCGGGGCTGGGACGCCCAGGCAGCCACGAATCGCCTCGACGTCCGCAACGGCAATTGGTCCCTCAAAGACCTGGGTCCGGACGCCCAAGGCCAGCCGAAGCTCGAATTGCGCGGCGGTATCCAGGCCGACTTGTTCTGGCGCATGAGCCTGACGCCGCAGAAACCCCTGGTGGTCTTCGGCACCAATGGCGTCTCGCGCAAAGCCCGTGAACCCTCGGCGGCCAGCCACTACCTGACCTTCCCCCGGCTCGCGGTCACCGGCGAACTCCGACGCGGATCCAAGACCGAGCGCATCGAAGGCGAGGCCTGGATGGACCATGAACTCAGTAGCAGCCAACTCGGCGAAGGCCAGGTGGGCTGGGATTGGACGAGCATCCACTTCTTCGACGGCCGCGAACTGATGGCCTACCGGATGCGCCGCGACGACGGCACGACCGACGCCTTTTCGACCCTCGCCTGGATCGGCAAGGACGGCCGCGTGTCGCAATGGGGACCCGACCGGTTCACCTGGCGCGGCGAAGGCCAATGGAAAAGTCCGCGCTCCGGCGGCACCTATCCGGCGGCTGTTCTGCTCACCGTGCCCGAACCCGACGGCCGACCCGGGACCACCCTGCGCATCGAACCCCTCTGCGCCGACCAAGAACTCTCCGGCGGCATCGCCGGCGTGCCCTACTGGGAAGGCGCCTGCCGCGTCCTCGACGCCCAAGGCAAAGAAATAGGCCGCGCCTTCGTGGAAATGACCGGCTACGCCGGCCACCTGCGGCGGGCGTTGTGACCGTGCTCCCGATGCCCGTGGCACGCTTGGGGTTCCTCTGAACTCAACGCTAACGTGGCATCCAGCATCCATACCGACTACCGTCTGACCCCATGCGTTGCCTCGTGACAGCGGGCCCGACCGTGGAACCTTTGGATTCGGTGCGTCGGTTGACCAACCACTCCACGGGCACTCTCGGCACCGACCTGGCCAACCACTTGGCG
>JARXAF010000163.1 GCA_029865985.1 Verrucomicrobiota bacterium | reverse complement strand
CATCAGCCCGACATCCCGACCTTCGAGCAGCGCTACGGTCTGAAGGCGGCCGCCATCGCGGTGTATCCCATGTACAAAGGCCTCAGCCAGTTGGTCGGCATGGAGAAGATTGAAGGACCTGAGACCATCGCCCAGCAGTTTGAGCGCTACGTGAAGGAGTACGACCAGTACGACTTCTTCTTCATTCACTACAAGTACACGGACAAGGCCGGTGAAGACGGCGATTTCGCCGCCAAGGTCAAGGCCATCGAAGACTTCGATGCCGCCTTGCCCATCCTCTTGGCCAAGAAGCCCGATGTGCTGGCCATCACGGGTGACCACTCCACACCGGTGGCCGTGAAGGGTCACTCGTGGCACCCGCAGCCGGTGCTCATCCACTCGGAAATCAGCGGCAGCGACAAGCTGGCTCGCTTCACCGAGACCGGAGCTAATTCCGGATCGCTGGGCATCTTCGAGGCGAAGTACCTCATCCGTCTCATGCAGGCCAATGCCCGCATGTTCGACAAGTACGGCGCCTGAGTTGCTTGGCGCTCCCATCCGGGCCACTTCACACGGGTCAGGTCTTCGGACTTGGCTCGTGTTGGCCAATGGAGAGCCGTCGCCTTTCGATTGGCCCCTGCGATGGATTGGGGACGTTTCCTAGATGGCGTGGTCTGATGGGTTATTGAGGTTTCAAGATGCGCTTGAACGAACTTTCAAACTTGCGCGTGCAGGAAAGTGTCCTGAAATTGAGGATCAACGCTGATCGAGGGAAATTTGGTCGTTTTGCCGTCGTCAGGAATCCCAGCCTCAATCCCCATCTCGTCCTAATTGAATGGAATCCACAGTCTCGACTCCTCCTAGACCATCCCCCCGCTCCTGGATCCGGCTGCCAAATTTCTCATCCATCCGATCGGATCTTCCCTCCGGTCTGGTGGTTTTCCTGGTTGCCCTACCGTTGTGCTTAGGAGTGGCCCTGGCCTCGGGTGCGCCTCTCATCAGCGGCATCATCGCCGGCGTCATAGGGGGGATCGTCGTTGCGCTCTTTTCCGGTTCCGAACTGAGTGTCAGCGGCCCGGCCGCCGGTCTGGCGGTGATCGTCCTGAAGTCCATTGAGGAATTGAAGTCTTTCCCCGCCTTCGCTCTCGCGGTGCTGCTTTCGGGTGCGTTCCAACTGGGCATCGGTCTTCTGCGAGCCGGCGTCATTGGAGATTTCATCCCGAACATGGTCATCAAGGGCATGCTGGCCGGCATCGGCATCGTGATCATCCTCAAGCAAATCCCCCACGCCCTTGGCGATGACAACGATTTCGTGGGGGATGAGGGCTTCAACCAACCCGACCACCTCAACACTTTCAACGAAGTCACCCAATCGGTCGGGTCTATCAACTACGGGGCGATCGTCATCAGTCTCATTTCACTGGTCATCCTCTTTGGTTGGGATCACCCCGCCATCCGTCGGCGCCGTTGGATATCCGTCGTCCCAGCGCCGTTGTTGTGCGTCGTTTTCGGAACCCTCATGAACGAGGCGTTCAAGGTACTGGCGCCGTCGTGGGTGCTCTCGGCGGCCAAGCACCATTTGGTGGAGTTGCCCGTCCTGGGATCCATTCACGAAGTGCTCAATACGCTGCAATTCCCGGACTTCTCCCGCCTCCTTGATCCGCTGGTCTGGAAGATCGCCCTGACCCTGGCCATCGTGGGCAGTCTTGAATCCCTGCTGAGCTTGGAGGCCAGCGACAAGCTGGATCCCGAGAAACGGATATCGGATCCCAACGCGGAGTTGCGGGCACAAGGCCTTGGCAATCTGACCTCCGGTCTGCTCGGGGGGTTGCCAGTGACGTCCGTCATCGTCCGTTCTTCAGCCAACATCTATTCCGGCGCGAAGACCCGCCTCTCCTCCATCATCCACGGAATCTTGTTGTTGGTGGCCGTGCTGCTCATTCCGACGCTCCTCAATCGAGTGCCTCTGGCTTGTCTGGCCTCCATTTTGTTGTCGGTGGGATACAAGCTGTCGTCATGGAAGATCATCCGTTCGGTCTGGAAGGAGGGTTGGTCCCAGTTTCTCCCCTTCGCCATCACCGTCGCGGGCATCGTGTTGACTGACCTTCTCAAGGGCATCCTCATCGGACTGTGCGTCAGCGTTTTCTTCGTCATGCGAGCCTACACCCGGACTGCGTTGACGATGGTCAAGGACGGCGAGGATATCCTCATCCGACTCAATAAGGACCTGACCTTTGTGAACAAGCAGGAGTTGAAAGCCCGGTTGCGTGAGGTTCCCAACGGGGCCCGCCTGGTGATCGACGGTGTGCGCGCTCATTATGTCGACCACGATGCAGTGGAAGTGATCCGCGAATTCTGCGAATCGGCTCCGCATCGGGGGATTCAAGTCCATTGTCGGAGCATCCAAGGCCTCACCCACTCCTGATACATCCCATGAAAAGCTACCAGCGATTGCTGCTCAACAACCAGGCGTGGGTCGCAGACAAGATGAGTCTGCGCCCGGATTTCTTCACCCGGTATTCGGGAGGGCAGAAGCCGGAGTTCCTCTGGATCGGGTGTTCCGACAGCCGCGTTCCGGCCGAGGAAGTCACCGGTGTTGAGCCCGGTGAGCTGTTCGTGCATCGGAACGTGGCCAACATGGTGGTCCACACCGACTTCAACATGCTCAGCGTGGTTCAGTACGCGGTCGAGGTCCTTCAGGTGAAGCATGTGATCGTCTGCGGCCACTATGGCTGCGGTGGCGTGAAGACAGCCCTCAGTAGGGCACATCTGGGCCTGATCAACAAATGGCTGCGTCACATCAAGGATGTTTATCGAACCCATGCCGCCGAATTGGACGCGATTGTCGACGAGGGGCGCCGCATCGATCGACTGGTGGAGTTGAATGTGTCGGAGCAGGTCCAAAATCTGGCGGAGCTGTCCTTCATCCAGTTGGCTTGGAAACGCCGGCAGCAACCGACTCTTCACGGGTGGATCTACGACATCCACACCGGGCGTCTCAAGACCATCACGAAGATGGAGCCTGGCCACCCTCTGGATCCTATCTACTCCTACGAGTTTCCGGATGAACCGGATCCCATCGGTTCCTGATGCACCTGCCGATTGCCCGAAGCAAGCCCGGGATGATCAGCCTGTTTTGATGAGTCGCTGTCGTCGCGGCAGTCGGACTGGCGACACTTGATCCGAATCCATCCGAAGCGCATTTTCCATCCATGCACCCGCAGTTGCCAACCCCGATTCTGGAATCCCTCAAGGCCTCCACACGGCGGCGTTTCCTCCAACACTGCGGGACCGGCATGGGAGCGCTGGCCCTGGGTACGCTGTTGAATCCATCGCTGCAGGCAGCGGGATCTGATTCAGGTCCGGCTTTGAAGGCGCCGCATTTCGCGCCCAAGGCCAAGAACATCATTTATCTCTTCCAGTCGGGCGGCCCCTCGCACCTCGATCTCTTCGATCCCAAGCCGGAGCTCACCAAGCGTGATGGTCAGCGGGTTCCGGAGGAACTGGTGAAGAACATCCGGTTGGCCCAGATCGGCAAGGAGTCGAAGCTGCTCGCCTCTCCGTACAAATTCTCGCGACATGGCAAATCCGGGGCTTGGATTAGTGAACTCCTGCCCCAGTTGGGTTCCATTGCCGACGATGTCTGCTTCGTGAAGGGCTTTTATTCCGAGGCCTTCAATCACGACCCGGCGACGTTGTTCATGAACACCGGGGCCCAGCTAGCCGGGCGTCCGGGCATGGGTTCCTGGTTCAGTTATGGACTCGGCAGCGAGAACAAGGACTTGCCCGCCTTCGTGGTCATGATGACCGGTGTGGGACAGCCCCTGACCAATGCGGCCTGGGGCAGCGGCTTCCTGCCGACGGTGCACCAGGGTGTCACGTTGCGTTCGCAGGGCGATCCGGTGCTCTACGTCGGGAATCCGCCGGGCATGGACCGCAAACGCCGACGGCAAACCCTGGACGTCCTCAAGGATCTCAACCAGACGCGCTATGATGTCCTGCAAGATCCGGAGATCCAGACGCGCATCGCCTCTTATGAATTGGCCTACCGCATGCAGACCAGCGTGCCGGAGGTCATGGACATCTCCGGTGAGAAGCCCCGTGTCCATGAGGCCTACGGCACCACCCCGGGTCGCGCTTCCTTCGCCAACAATTGTCTCTTGGCCCGCCGTCTGGTCGAGCGTGGGGTGCGCTTTGTCCAACTCTACCACCGGGGCTGGGATCATCATGGCGGACCTGATGGCAACCTGGTGTTCGATCTCAAGAAACGCTGCGCCGAAACCGACCAGCCTTCGGTGGCCCTCATCAAGGATCTCCAGGAACGCGGTTTGCTCGATGAGACGCTGGTGCTGTGGGGTGGCGAGTTCGGCCGGACTCCGATGATGCAGGGAGCGCTGCGTCCGGACCAAATCGGTCGCGATCATCACCCGCACGGGTACACCATTTGGATGGCCGGTGGCGGCATCAAGCCGGGCACGGTCTATGGTGGCACCGATGAATTTGGCTTCTATGCCGTGGAGAACAAAGTCCACGTACACGATCTCCACGCCACGCTCTTGCACCTGTTCGGAGTGGATCACCGGAAGCTCACCTATCGATTCCAAGGCCGTGATTTTCGCCTGACCGACGTCCATGGGGAGTTGATCCAGGGGATTTTGGCCTAGTTCCGGCGTCCCGGATTTGGGGATAACTCATCGGCCCTGTGCGTTGACGCGTCCGGAAGAGGTTTCCATATTGCCCGACCGATGACGTTCGACCTCACCGAGATGTTGCAAGACTGGGACTACAAGCCTGGTCAGGTGGTGGCGCGCCGATTTCAGGGCAAGGACGGCGAGAAGATCCAACTGCGGGTTGATCTGGGAATCCTGCAGATGAACGTGGAAGGCCGTCCGGATGGCAAGAAGCCCATGGGCCACGAGTCGTGGTTCCACTTCTACCGCAAACGCTCCGAGCAGGCACCGACCAGTGCCGACGGTGAGAATCCGGATTTCGCCCTGGGAACGGAGGAGTGTGGACGACTTCAACAAGAATCCATCCAGTACCATCACCGGTACATTTGTTTCTTCCAACTCAAGGACTATGCGGCCGTCGAGCGCGATTGTGCCCGCAATCTCGAGGTCTTCAGCTTCGTGGATCAATTCGCCGAATCCGACGAACTGTCCTGGAGTGTGGTGCAGTTCACTCCTCAGCTCACCATGATGCGCACCCGCGCCCGCGGGGAGGCCAGCCTTCAAGCAAGCGATCGCGAGGCGGCGTTGGCCGCCATCGAGACCGGCATCAACGAATTGGCAGAATTCTACCGCGACCATGAACGCGAAGAGCTCGTTGACCAAAGCGGCGAGATCCAGTCGTTGCGTGGGTGGTTGGAGGAAATCCGCCGCAAACCGCCGCAGAATGAGATCGAGCGTCTGCGTTTTGCCCTCGCCGAGGCCATTCGAATCGAGGATTACGAGAAGGCCGCTGAAGTCCGCGATCAACTCCGCAAACTCCAAGCTTCCGAAACATGAGCCTCCAACAACGCGTCACCGACGAACTCAAATCTTCCATGCTGGCCCGCCAGACCGTCCGAACAGGGACTCTCCGGATGCTCAAGGCGGCTCTGGGCTATGCCCAAATCGAGAAGAAAACCGAGACGCTCCCCGACGCCGATGTGATGGCGGTCATCCAACGTGAGGCGAAGAAACGGCGCGACGCGATGGACGAATTTGAAAAAGGCGGCCGTGCAGAAATGGCGGCCAACGAAAAAGCGGAGTTGGAAGTGTTGTCGGAGTTCCTGCCCAAGGCGTTGTCAGCCGAAGAGTTGGAAAGCCTCGTTCGTGGGGTCATCACCGAGATCGGTGCCACGTCCAAGAAGGACATGGGAGCTGTCATGAAGGCCGCCCAGGCCAAGATCGATGGCCGCGCCGATGGCAAATCCGTCAGCGCCTTGGTTTCCCGGCTCCTGCCTTGAGGTCAGAGAGCCCTGCGGATGCCCCTCCCTCATCAACCCTCCCGAAACGCCTCCGCGGCGGACTTCATCCGTGCCTTGAGCACCTCGGCGCGCACCGCACGCACCGGCGGGCAGACCATTGGAGAGTTCCTGGACCAAATGGGTGACGGGAACGCCTGGCTCATGGCGCTGATCCTCACCTTGCCCTTCATCCAGCCTCTGCCCACGGGTCCGATGGCCACTTTCGGCGGATTGGCCTTTGCCGGGATGGGCTGGCGATTGATCCGCGGGGATGAGTCGGTCTGGCTGCCGATGCGAATCCGGTCTACCCGACCCGGTGCTGCCACGTGGAATGCCTTTTCCGGGTTTGGTTGCTGGTTGCTCCGGATCCTCGGTCGGGTGAGCCGAACACAACGCATGGTCTGGCTGGTCGAGGCCGTGGGTCACCGCGGCGCGGCTTGGCTCATCCTCATCGGTGGCTTGTTGGTGGCTGTTCCGTTCCTGGTTGTCCCGCTCCAGAATTCCCTCCCAGCACTCATCATTTTCTTCGCCTGTGCGGGTCGCCTTCAGCGGGACGGTGCCATGTATCTACTCGCCCTGTTGAGTCTGGTGGTCACCTTGGTCTACTTCGCTCTCGTGACATGGGTCCTTTTCTTCGCCGCTGAGCAGTCATGGATGTGGCTGCGGGGTCTCTTGAAAGCGTAGGCCTGAGGCAGAAATTTCCCGGCTGATCCGTTCGCGCCGTAATGCCGGTGAAATAGCTCTTGTGAAAGTTTTCACAATCCACCAACTTCTGCTCACCTTTCGTTGGTTCTACCTTCGGCTGGGCGCGATTGCGCCCCCGGGGCCCGCTGACATTGGACCTGTTCTCATGCGTTTGCCCAGTTTCTTCACTGCTTTGGCCGTCCTGCTTGGAACCGGCCTTGTGGCTGTAGCCGCCGACCCCGGCGCTGCCCACTCGGTTGCACACGGCGCGGCTCATGCCGAAGAAGGCCTGCCCTTGGCCGCTCCGGTCCTGTTCGACCTCGGATGGTTCAAGATCACCAATTCCATGCTGGTCATGGCGCTGGTTTCGATTGGCCTCATCACCTTCGCTCAGTTAGCCACCCGGAAAGTTCAGATGGTGCCTCAAGGTCTTCAGAACACGGCTGAATGGATCGTGGAATCGCTCCGCGACTTTCTGGGTGGGATCCTCGGTCCCAAGCTGGCACGGGAAACCTTCTGGTTCTTCGCGAGTGTTTTCCTCTTCATCATGTCGGCCAATTGGTTCGGTCTTCTTCCGGGAGTCGGATCCGTCGGTTTCGGGCATCCGGATGCCGATGGCCATTTGCATCACATTGCCCGGCCGCTGCTGCGCGGAGCCGATGCCGATTTGAACATGACCTTCGCGTTGGCAGTGGGCTTTTTCCTCTGCTGGCTGTTCTGGTCCATCAAGGCCAATGGGGTCGGAGGTTTCCTGTCCCACATCTTCGTTTATCACGGAGAAGACAAAGGCATCCTGAAGGTGCTGCTGCTGGTGATGTTCTTCCTGGTGGGTTTTCTGGAGGTCATCTCCATCATGATCCGTCCGATTTCGCTGACATTCCGTCTTTTCGGCAATGTCTACGCCGGTGAATCCCTTTTGGAAACCATGCTCAACCTGGGCGGGCAGAACTTCGGATGGCTCGTCGCACTGCCTTTCTATGGTCTGGAACTGATGGTCGGATTGATTCAAGCCCTCGTTTTCACCCTTCTCACTGCGGTTTTCACCTCGCTGATGTGCACTCATTCGGAGGAGCACGCTGACGAAGGCGGACATCACTGAACATTCAACCCATTTCGACCGCCGGACCGTGGCATGTTCTGCGGGGGCGGTCGTGAAACACCAACAAAAGAAAACATGAACGGAAACATCGCCATCGCCGGCGCCGCCTTGGGCGGCACGATCGCCCTCGGACTCATCGGCTACAAAGCCGCAGAGGCCGTCGGTCGTAATCCGGGTGCTTCTGGCAAGATCCTCGTGCAGGCGCTGCTCAGCGCCGCGCTCGCGGAAGGCGCCCTCATCATCACCATCCTGATGGGCAAGTAACCCTCACGGGGCCGTGAAAACGGTCCCGTGTTCCTTTTCTCCTGCGTATGTATTCGGGTTTTCTTTTAGCCGCCACCGATGGTGGCGTCGTTGACGGTCTCAAGCACACGGCCACCGAGGTGGGCGAGAAGTTTGGTTTCAACACCCAACTCTTCGTCTCCCAATTCATCGGTTTCTTCGTCCTTGCGTTCCTCCTCCAGCGCTTTGCCTTCAAGCCGCTATTGGCCTTGTTGGATGAGCGTCAGAAGAAGATCGCCGACAGTTTGGCCGCCGCCGAAAAGATGAAGGCCGATCTGGCCAAGGCCGATGAAGATCGCAAGCGCGTTCTGGCTGAAGCTGGAGCCCAGGCGACCAAGATCATCGAAGAGGCCCGTGCCGCCGCCGCCAAGATTGGCGAGAGCGAAACCCAGCGGGCGGTGGCCGCCGCTGCCGACATCATCGCCAAGGCCAAGCAGGCCAACGAAGCCGAGTTCAACCGCATGCGCGCCGAACTGCGCAAAGAGGTGGGCCGGTTGGTGGTGGCCGCCAGCGTTCAGGTCACCGGCAAGATTCTTTCCGCCGAGGATCGCCAACGCTTGGCTCAAGAGACCCAGCAGCAGTTTGCTGCCTGAACGGCCGACTGGACCCACTCCCAGACAACTCCCCCAGGATGAAGATCGGAAAACAAGCCCGTCGAGATGCCAAAGACCTGTTTTTGGCCTGCCGACGTGATGGTGTGCTGGATGAATCCCGTGTCCGTCAGACGGTGACCCAAGTCCTTGCCGCCAAGCCGCGGAATTATCTCGCTGCCCTCACGCATTTTCAGCGGTTGGTGGAACTGGATATCCAAAGCCGCACGGTCCGCGTCGAAAACGCGGTTACCACTTCCGATTCCCTGATGGCCGAGCTCAAATCCAGTCTCACCCTGAAGTACGGGGCCGGACTGGACTTCCAGTTCTTTGTGGATCCCTCCCTGATCGGTGGGCTCCGCATCCAAATCGGCAGCGATGTGTTTGATGGCACCGTGAAAACACGGTTGGCCTCCCTCGAGAACAGTTTTTAACGATCATTTCCAACTTTCCCACAGTCGAAAAATCCCACAGACGACATGAGTTCCCTGCTCCAAGAAATTGAGGCCCAGATCGCTGGTGCCAAGGCTTCGGTGACGCGCCAAAACGTTGGCCAGATCCGTGAAATCTCCGACGGTGTCTGCAAGATCGAAGGCCTTTCCGACTGCATGGCCAATGAGATGCTCGATTTTGGCAATGGCATCATCGGCCTCGCCTTGAACCTCGAAGAGACCGAGGTCGGTGCCATCATCATGGGTGACTACACCAGTCTCCATGAGGGCAGCGAAGTGAAGACCACCGGCAAGCTGCTTTCCGTGCCCGTCGGCAAAGGTTTGTTGGGCCGCGTCGTTGACGTTCTGGGCCGCCCTCTAGACGGCAAGGGACCCATCGAGGCTACCGCTTTCTATCCGGTCGAGAAAATCGCCCCGGGCATTGTGAAGCGCAAATCGGTGAGCCAGCCGCTCCAGACCGGCATCATGGCCGTCGACGCGATGATTCCCATCGGCCGTGGTCAGCGCGAACTGATCATCGGTGACCGTTCGACCGGCAAGACCACGATCGGCGTGGACACGATGATCAATCAGGCCCGCATCAATCAGCAGAATGCCGGCGCCAAGGACTTCCGTCCGGTCTACAACATCTACGTCGCCATCGGTCAGAAGCAGTCGAACATCGCCCGCGTCATCGCCGAGCTCGAAAAGGCCGGCGCCATGGAGTACACCATCGTGGTGGCCGCCGCGGCTTCGGATTCTGCCGCCGATCAATACCTGGCTCCGTTCTCGGGTGCGTCCATCGGTGAGTGGTTCATGGACAACGGCATGGATGCTTTGATCATCTATGATGATCTCTCCAAGCAGGCCACGGCCTACCGCCAAGTTTCCTTGGTGCTCAAGCGTCCCTCGGGTCGCGAAGCCTACCCGGGTGACGTGTTCTATCTCCACAGCCGCCTCCTGGAGCGTTCGGCCCGTGTGAATGAAAAGAGCGGCAATGGTTCTCTGACGGCGCTGCCGATCATCGAGACCCAAGCCGGCGACGTCTCGGCCTACATCCCGACCAACGTCATCTCCATCACTGACGGCCAGATTTATCTCGAAACCGATTTGTTCTACCAGGGCGTCCGCCCGGCCATTTCGGTCGGTTTGTCGGTCAGCCGCGTCGGATCGGCCGCGCAGATCAAGGCGATGAAGCAGGTCGCCGGCAAGATCAAGCTCGACTTGGCGCAGTACCGCGAACTGGCCGCCTTCGCCCAGTTCGGTTCCGATCTGGATGCCAAGACCCAGGCCACCCTTGAGCGCGGTAAGCGCATCGTGGAACTCTTCAAGCAGAGCCAGTACAACCCGATCCCGGTTGAAATCCAGGTTTCCATCTTGTGGACCATGCAGAATGGTCTTCTGGACGACATCGCCGTGGACAAGGTCAAGGACTTCCAAAGCAAGATCACCGACTTCCTCAACACTCGGAAGCCGGCCTTGCTCGAGAAGATCCGCACTGAGAAGGCCATCAACGATGCGTTGGCAGCCGAACTCAAGGCCGCCGTCAACGAGTTCAAGCAGAGCTACCGCTAAGCAGCAGCCCGACGGGGACCCGTCTCACCCATCATGCCCAGCACACGCGACATCCGGCGCCGCATCAAGTCGGTCAAGAACACGGCGCAGATCACCAAGGCGATGCAAATGGTCGCCTCGGCCAAGATGCGCAAGGCCCAGCAGGCCGCGCTGGCGGGCCGGCCCTATGCCACCCTCATGAATGAGGTGATGGCGGCCGCCACGGCGGGAGCCGGTGAGTTCCAGCATCCGTTGGCTGAAAAACGCGAAGTCAAAAAGCGCGCGCTGATCATCATCAGCACCGACAAAGGACTTTGTGGCGCTCTGAACACCAATTTGTTGCGCGAGGCCGCCAAGGTGCCGCCTGCCACCACGGTTTACGTGGTGGCCGGACGCAAGGCAGCCCAATGGGTGGCGCGGACGAAGCGCGAACTGGTGGCGGAGTTTTCGTTCAAGGATTCACCGCAATTTGCTGAGGCGCGGGCCATTTCCAAATTTGCTCAGGAGCTGTTCCTCAGCGGTCAGGTCGACGCAGTAGACGTGGTTTTCACCAACTACATCAACACGCTGACCCAGAAGGCCGAAGTTCGGCCTCTCTTGCCGATGGGCCGCATCCAGAAGCTCGAGGCCAACCTCAGCGGACCCGGCACCTCCGAAGACCTTCAGCCGGGTAGCGCCAGCGAGTTCAGTTTTGAACCTGCTGCCGGTCAACTTCTCGGCAACCTGCTGCCGCACTACCTGAATTTTCAAGTGTATCAGGTGCTCTTGGAAGCCAAGGCATCCGAGCATTCGGCGCGGATGGTCGCCATGAAGAGCGCCACCGACAACGCTAAGCAACTCATCAAGGACCTGACGCTGGAGTACAACAAGCTCCGTCAGGCAAACATCACCAAAGAACTTCTCGAAATCACCAGCGCCGCCATGGCGATGGGCAACTGACCTCTCTCGGAAATGAACACAGGAAAGATCGTCCAGATCATCGGACCCGTCGTCGACGTGGAGTTCTCCGGAACTCTCCCCGCGATCTACAACGCGCTCACCGTCGACTTTACTCCCCCCGGCGGCTCTGCCACCCGTCTCACGCTGGAGGTGCAACAGCACCTCGGCGGGAACTGGGTCCGCACCGTTGCCATGAGCACCACCGAAGGCCTCAAGCGTGGCCAGGCGGTCGTCGATCAGGGCAACCCGATCTCGATGCCCGTGGGTGAAGCCGTCATGGGTCGTGTCTTCAACGTCACCGGCGAAGCCGTCGACGAGCAGGGACCGGTCAAGGCCGACAAGTTCTACCCCATCCATCGCAATGCCCCTCCGCTGGTGGATCAGTCCACCAGTCCGCAGATCCTCACGACCGGCATCAAGGTCATCGATTTGATTTGCCCCTTCCTCAAGGGCGGCAAGGTGGGCGCCTTCGGTGGCGCAGGCGTCGGCAAGACCGTCGTCATCATGGAGCTGATCAACAACATCGCGAAGCTGCACGGCGGCATTTCGATGTTCGCGGGCGTCGGCGAGCGCACCCGCGAAGGCAACGATCTCTACAACGAGATGATCGAGGCCAACGTCATCAAGACCAAGAAGGACGCCAAGGGGCACCCGGAGATCGGTGAAAACGGCATGCCCGTTCTCGAGCCCGGATCCCGTATCGGTCTGGTGTACGGTCAGATGAACGAGCCGCCCGGAGCCCGTCTCCGCGTCGCTCTCTCGGCCTTGGCCGTGACCGAGTATTTCCGCGACGAGAAGAACCAGGACGTGCTGCTCTTCGTCGACAACGTGTTCCGCTTCTCGCAGGCGGGATCCGAGGTGTCCGCGTTGCTCGGCCGCACTCCGTCGGCGGTGGGTTACCAGCCGACGCTCGCCGCCGAGATGGGCAACTTGCAGGAGCGCATCACCTCCACGAAGAAAGGTTCCATCACCTCCTTCCAGGCGGTGTACGTGCCGGCCGACGATCTCACCGATCCAGCTCCGGCGACCACCTTCGCGCACCTCGATGCGACCATCGTGCTCGAGCGTTCCATCGCCGAGTTGGGCATTTTCCCCGCGGTCGATCCGCTGGCCTCCAGCTCCCGCGCTCTGGCTCCGGAGTTCGTGGGTGAAGAACACTACAATGTCGCCCGTGGCGTCCAGAAGGTGCTCCAGCGCTACAAGGACTTGCAGGACATCATCGCGATCCTGGGCATGGACGAGTTGTCGGCCGATGACAAGCTCACCGTGTTCCGCGCCCGCAAGATCCAGAAGTTCCTCAGCCAGCCCTTCACGGTGGCCGAGCAGTTCACCGGTCGTCCGGGTAAGCAGGTGCCGGTGGCCGAGACCGTCCGGAGCTTCAAGGAGATCTTGGAGGGCAAGTACGACGATGTCGCCGAGGCCAACTTCTACATGAAGGGTGGCATCGACGAGATCAAGGACTGACCGGTTGTCTGTCCCACGCATAGCACACCAACGACATGGCCACGCTCAAACTGGAAATCGTCACCCCGGAAGCTCGTATTTATTCCGAGGAGGTCGACATGGTCACGTTGCCAGGACTCGAGGGCGAGATGGGCATCTTTCCGATGCACATTCCGCTGATGACCCAAATCACCCATGGTGAAATCTCCGTCCGCAAGGGTGGTCAGGATCATTTTCTGGCCGTCGGCGAGGGCTTTGTGGAGATCACCGGTGCACGGGTCGCGATTCTGACCGACATGGCCATCCGAGCCGACGATATCGACGAGGCGCGTGCCGAGGAGGCTCGTAAAGCCGCCGAAGCACGACTCGCTCAGAAGCTGGGAGACGAAGAGCAGGCAGTGGCTCAGGCCTCCCTGATGCATTCGCTGACCCAACTGAATCTCAAGCGACGTCAGCGTCGGTGAGTTGAATCGGACTAGACCGATGAACAGAACGGCCGCCGATTGACCGGCGGCCGTTTCGTTGTAAATTGTCACCTTTGGTCCAGGACTGTTTTCAAGGTCGAACTCACAGCCTCGGGAAAGAACCCATAGCATGCCGGGAATCACCGAATTACCGATGCCCGAAGTCGATGTGGAGTCCCAGACCCAATCGACTCGCGAGCCTGAGTTCGTGGTCATCGTCTGGGATGATCCGGTCAACCTCATGCCGTATGTGACCCATGTTTTCCAGCAGGTCTTTGGTTGGAGTCGCGAGAAGGCCCAGCGACACATGCTCGAAGTCCATGAACAAGGTCGCAGCGTGGTGTTTCGATCGGGCTTCGAAAAGGCCGAGTTCTACGTCCACGCGCTCCAGAAATATTCCCTCACCGCTACGTTGGAACCCGCTTCATGAAGTTGCTGGAGACGGATGACGAGGGAAGCCTGTGGATGCTCAGTTCGAGGGAGCGAGGCCTGCTCATCACGCTGTTCACCCATCCCATGGCACCGCGGCAACGGGCGCGGATGAGCCGCAACTCCGAGGCTCTGGAAGAACAATGTCAGGCCGATCTGGCCGGAGAGTTGGAAGATCACAGCCAACAAATCCGCGCCCAATTGGTGGAAGTCGTGGTGGATGCCGAACAGGCCGATTCTGCCGATGACGAGGGCCATGAGTGGGTCATGAGCCTGACCCGAGAAGACGGCGAAGCCTTTCTGCAGGCTTTGAATGAATTGCGATTGAGAGCTTGGGAACAACTGGGAAAACCCAATCCACCGGAGGTTCCGGAGGATTTGTCCGAGGATTCGCCCGACGTCCTTCATTGGTGGACCTTGGGCATCGCTTCTCGGTTCCAGAGCAAGATCTTGTCGGCGACTGATCCCGAATGAACGGGCCCTCCGGAGCGGTGGCGTTTTTGGCTCCGGGTGACCGGTTGCCTGATCCGCGACAGGCTCGGGGCGATGGACTGGTGGCCGTTGGTGGCGATTTGTCGGTGGAGCGGCTGATCGAGGCCTACCAAAGCGGACTTTTCCCGTGGTCTGCCGATCCCATCACCTGGTGGTCACCGGAACCCCGCGGCGTGCTGGAGGTGGGTCAGATGCATGTTTCCCGGAGTCTGGCCCGAACCCTGCGACGAGCCCCATACGAGGTGACCTTCGACCAAGATTTCTCGGGTGTGATCCGCGCCTGCGCCGAAATCCCTCGCAGCGGGGTGAACTCCACTTGGATCTCCACGGGTCTGCTCGAAGCGTACGAACGTCTGGCTCAGGCTGGTCATGCCCACAGTGTTGAATGCTGGCAGGAGGGCCGCTTGGTGGGCGGGGTTTATGGGGTTTGTGTGGGAGGACTTTTTGCCGGCGAGTCGATGTTCCACCGAGCGGACGATGCTTCGAAGGTGGCGCTGGTTCACTTGGACCGCCGCCTCTCGGCGCGAGGATTCGCTCTGTTCGACTGCCAAATGGTCACCCCGGTGACGCGGGCCATGGGTGCCGTGGAAATATCCCGAACGGAGTATCTGAATCGGTTGGCCCAAGCTGTCGAACAGCCCAGCCGGTGGTGATGCTAAAAAGGGGAACCACCGTCGCTCCACCTGAAGTTTTGCGCGCGACGCTCGAGATCGAAGACAGCCCTACCCTTTTGGCGTCTCACCGCCAGAAACCCGAGCCAGCAGGAACCAGCAGGAACCAGCAGGAGCCAGAAAGAGGCAGCAAGAGCCAACAGGACCCAGCAAGAAGGCGAAGCCTCAGGCGGCTGCAGCGCTTTGAGTCCGACGGGTTTCCAGCGCTGAGATCATGCTGGTCAGGATGGATCGACCATCTTCGGTTCCAAGGATGGCTTCCACGGCCCGGTCTGGATGCGGCATGAGGCCTGCCACATTGAAGCGGTCATTGGCGATACCAGCGATGTTGAGCAATGAGCCATTAGGATTGGCTGACTCGGTCACCGCCCCTTGTGCATCACAGTACTGCCACAGGATCTGCCGTTGCGCTTGCAGGCGCTCGAGGGTCGAGGCGTCGGCAAAATAACAGCCTTCACCGTGGGCGATGGGAATGCGAATGGGAACGCCGTCGCGGCGGATTCCGGAAGTGAAAGGGGTTTCGAAGTTCGCGGTTTTCAGGAAAACCTGTTCGCAGTGGAAACGCAGGTCTCGGTTGCGGATCAAGGCACCGGGCAGCAGGCCAGCCTCGCAGAGGATTTGGAAGCCGTTGCAAATGCCGAGCACCAGACCTCCATTGTCGGCGAAGCGACTGACCGCCTGCATGACTGGGCTGAATCGGGCGATGGCTCCGCAACGCAGCGCGTCTCCGTAACTGAAGCCACCGGGCACGATGACGGCATCGACCTCACCGAGGGTGGTGTCTTTGTGCCAGACCAGTTTGGCCTGGGCACCCAGCACCCGCAGGGCATGGACGCAGTCTTGGTCGCAGTTGGAGGCCGGGAACTGGAGGATGGCGAATCGCATGGCCTGGGAGGGGGTCATTCCACGATCTCCAGACGGTAGTCCTCGATCACTGGGTTGGTCAGGAAACGCACGGCCGCCTCGTTCAGGGCCTTGTCTGCATCCGCGGCCGAGGTGCCCGGGGCGAGGTCGATCTCAATGTACTTGCCCATGCGGACTCCGGTGACTCCGGCGTATCCCATGTGTTCCAGGGCGTTGGCAACGGTCTTGCCCTGGGGATCCAGGACGGCCTTCTTCGGGGTGATGACGAGCTTGGCTTTCATGGCGGCGGAGACAAACCCCGGAAGCCCGGGGGAAGGAATAGAGTGGGACAGCTTCTCGATGGAGGTGAAGCAGATTTCTGGCAGCATCGATCTTCGATGGAGGCACACATCTCCCTAAAGAATTTCATTCAAGAGGGTCATTCCCTGGTCAGGGCCGTTCCCCGAAAAGGGGCATCTACGTGGTGAACGGAGTTGCCCAACGGCATTCCTGCACAGCGTCCTCGAGGGTCGGGTGTGGTTGTGTGAGTCGGACCGGAATCGGGTGGATTGGAATGGGATCGGAATTGGACGCTTGCCAGTCCCGGGTTGGCCGGTAGGCTACTCGTTCTTTCCGCCGGATTCCCCAGCGGAACACCCGTTTCATTTATGGCAGTCAACGCGAACGAACTCCGCAAGGGTCAAGCGATCCAGTACAACTCCGACGTCTGCGTCGTCCTTGAGGTGACACACCGGACCCCCGGAAACCTGCGCGCCTTCGTGCAGGCCATCCTCCGCAGCATCCGCACCGGCAAGAGCATGGACGTGCGCTTCAGCTCGGCGGAGAAGATCGAGACGGTCCCGCTGATGACCTACAAGATGGAGTTCAGCTACAAGTCCGGAGACGATTATGTCTTCGTGAATCCCGAGAACTACGAAGAGGTCACCGTGACCCCTGAATTCGTGGGTGATTCCAAGAATTTCCTCACTGAAAACAGCCTGGTGACCATGACCTTCGTTGAAGAGAAGGCCGTCATCCTAGAATTGCCTTCGAGCGTCATCCTGACTGTGTCGAACGCACCGGAAGGCCTCAAGGGCGACAGTGCCAACAACGTGCAGAAGACCGTGACGCTGGAGACGGGTGTCGAGATCAACGTGCCCCTCTTCATCAAGACCGGTGAAAAGATCAAGGTCGATACCCGCACCGGTAAGTACATGGAACGCGCCTGAGGCGTGTTGCGGGCGGTTTAGGACCGGCACCGACCGGCATTGAACAGTCCCAATCTTTTCCAAGCCGAACGCCCGTTTCGCTTTTCTGCGGAACGGGCGTTTGCGTTGGTATTTGAATCCGAAACCGATTGGGTCATTCCGGTCCAGCGACTCGGATGGGTGGGGCCGCGGACGGTGTCAGACCCAGTCGCACAAGGCCGAGACCGCAGCGGCCGAGCCATCGCGTAGCCAGCCGTCGAGCTGGGCGGGATCCTTGAGCTGCTGCCCCCGAATGCGGGGCACCACCACGAAGCGGGTATCGATTTCGCTCAACGCGCTGAGGTCACTCCAAAGCTTTTCGAACTGGGCGACGGGGAAGACATCTTCCTGACCGTGTCCCCAGCGTTTCTTCACGTCCTTGAGGGTGACATAAGTCGGTAAACGGCCGGCCATGGTCCGGATGGCCGAAGTGATTTTCACCTCGTTCTGGGTCAGGATGTCTTCCCGCGTCAGACCGAAGGCCTCGAGCAACCGGTCGAGGTGGATCCAAGTGGTCATGGAGTTGTAGAAGCGCAGCCGGAACTCGTCTTCTTCCCGAGGCATGGCCAAGCCTTCGACCAACCGGGGACGTCCGTGCACCCGCGCCAATCCGCCGCCCCGGTCTTCCAACCGACGGCCAATGACCTCGAAGGTCAGGCAGGCACCGCTGAGGAGATGTTGACCGAGCAAGGCCGGGTCCACCGAGGCCCCGAGGGTGTCGATGTTGTGGAGCAGCAGGTATTTGAGCTGGGGCCGCTCACCGAGCAAGCCCGCCAGGACCCCGTTGCGGAACAAGTTGGGAATCTCAAAGAAATGGCCGACCGGGTGCAGGCACTGAAGCGGCACATTGTCGGTGTAGTCGCCCGTTTCACCGGCAGCACGGGCCCATCCGATGAGAGCGGATCGGAGGCTGTCTCGGACCTTTTGCTGCTGCACGTCGAGCACCTGCTGGGGCATTTCCTCCCATGCGAAACGCAGGTCCCGCTCGGTGGGAATGAGTCTCAGACCCACGCTGCGACCGGGAGACAAGATCAAGGGGCCTGGGTAACCGTATCCATCGACCTCCCGCAGGAAACGCTGAGTGGGTTCGTGCGTGAGGTAGCTGGTGGAAAAGAGGTGGGGCAGCGCATGTCCGGCCAGTCGCCCGGACCGACGGGACTTCGCCAAATGCGTTTCGATGAAGGTCCGGTGGCGGCCCTCGAGCTTGGCGAAGGGATGCAGCGCCTTGCACGTGCCTGCTCCGCCGGTCCAGCGAGAGCCTGCTCCCGCTGCCAGTGTCACCACCGCAACCTCACCGGCCCGCAAAGCCGCTTCGCCCGCAGCGCGGACCTCCGGGGCCACCCGCACCGAAGGAGAGTCCCATCGCAACACATCGCCCGGTTCGACATCGTCGATCTGGCTATCGGCTCGAAGCCGATTTTGGGCCAACCCGATACGGCCTTCTTGCAGGTCGGATCGGATTTGTTCGTGCTGGGCCGGATCAAAGCCATTGGCCGTCAGCAGGCTTTGCAAACCGCTGCGGCCGGTGGAGTCGCCTCGGGAACGCGGCAGGAGGGCATCGAATAGCGTCTGGATCAGTCCGCCCAATTCCGGCCGGGAACGGGCGGCCATACCCACCCGGTCGAGTTCAGCACGACGGGCCGGGGCCAATGAACGGCGGTCGGCACGGATCATGGCCGGGACCGTGAGCGCGTAGTAATGGGGCGGCATCAGCGCATCGTCGCCCGACAACAAGTCGGCCACGGTGCCGTGCTCATTGATGGCGTAGTCGAAGACCACCGGATCCATGGCAAAGGGCAGGGCCGCTGAGAGGCTGCGCTTGGTTTCCAGCATCAGGATTTGAAGCCGTTCTTGGGCCTCCGCCTTCCGCTCCGGCGCAAAGATGAAACCCATGCCGCCGCCGGACATGCCGCCAAGCATCCAGAAGCCCCAGAAATCAGCGCCGAATTCGGTCTCGCACTGTTGGATCAGACGCTCGGTGAAGTGGTTGGAGGCCCAGGGAATGATGGCCTGCAGGGGCTTGCGAAAATTGCGCGTGGTGGCTTGGCCGACGGCGCGAATATCTCCGCGTTGGAGCGCATCGATGATTTCGTCCAACACCCCGAGCGCCTCCTGCCTTCCAGCCCACTCGGCAGCCGAGCGCAGGAGGTACTTTTCGGTCACCATCTCCAGGATGGGCCCCACGTTCTGGGCCATGCCTCCATGGACCACCACCAGCGAATCCATGAGCGCGCGGCGTGAGGATTCCGGGATTTCCTGGCGGCTGAAGACATGATGGGTTGGCATCAGGCAGCCGCGGGAAATGCCCCATTCGGGATCCTCCTCAGTGGCCGCCACGCCGGTGATGAGCTTGATGCCTGGCCAGACACCGCCTGAATCTTGCCAACCACCGCCGGAACCGCCCAACCACTCGCCCAAGAGGGCCCGGGCGAGAACGAGCCGGCGCTCCGATTCCTCGAGAGGCCCGGTCAACGCTGCGGCTTGACCGGTGGCCCGCATGAGGACGCTGATGAGCGACCCGAGCAAATTGGTGCTCACTGCCAATCGCGATCCCTTGGGGATGTCGTTGACGCTGGAACATAGCTCGAGGCCACGTCCCGGACCCACGATGCGCGCGAGCAAATCGGCGAGCGACTGGCCGGAGCCCTCAATGCCCGGCGGCACCACCCCGGCGGCGATGACGGCCGCCTTGAGCAGGCCAAGGTAATCCTTGGCAAAATCAAAGACTTCTCCCAAGGCGGTGATGTCCGCGGTCGCACCGAGGTCAACCGAGGTGAGGCGGAGCACCGGTTCATCGAGCACGCGCAGCCAGGCACTCACCGGTGGACGGGGCGACGCATCGCGTCCGTGGACACCGAGGTCGACGGAGATGTTCAGCACCCTGGCCCCCTCGGGATAGTCCATGCCCAGGAAGAAAATGTCGGACCAGGCCGAATGGGTGAGGTCCATTCGTACGGGTGTCTGCTCGCGAAGAATTGGATAGCTGCCGTCGGGAGAGCGTTCCAGAAGCTCCGACCTGAGCCGAAGCGGCTGATCCGCTGGATGGCCCATGCGGAACATCCACTGGTTGCCCTTCACGGTCCGCACGCTGCGGCGAACTTGATCAGCCAAGGTCTGGAAGGCCAGGCGGTGGTAGGCCGCGGCCAAGGCCGAAGCGATGCCGTCGGATGGACCCTGCGTTTGGAGTTCTCCGAGAAAGCAATCGATGGCCTCTTCGAAGCGACGGTTGAGCAGGTGTTCAAACCCGGCAAAGGGGATCAGGCCAGCGTTACCAGAGGATCCCAGTTTGGGCGGGAGGTGGAACCGATGGAGCGCCGACAAGAAGAACAGCGCCCGAACCCGCTCGTACAAATTCTGGGCATTGCGGCGGAACTGGTCGAGGGCGGTGCACGCTTCAAGCAACTCGGCCAAACTTGCAGGCCCGGCCCAGGCCTCCAGCGGGCGGTTCCGCACGGAAGGCTCTGGCGACGTGATGAGGTCGATGAGCGGGTGGGCGGGCACGATGGCCAGACTATCCCCGAAGGCCTTCCAGTCCGTCAACGCCTCGAACCATTCGCAGCCCATCCGAAAACCGCTGCGACCGTTGGCATCCTGGAGACGACCCAGCGGAGCGCCAGTCAGTTGCGACGGCCTAGGCCGCCGAGGTAACGCAGCAGGTCGCGGAAGTCGGCTTCACTGAGGCGGTCGACCAAGCCGGCAGGCATGATGGAGCCGGCTTGGGTTTGTGATTGGATTTCCGAGCGGGCCAAACGCAGCGGTCTGCGGGTGGCAGCATCCAGCAGCACGATTTCCTGGGGTGAGCTGCTTTCAATGCGACCTTGGATTTCCTCGCCGTTGCGAAGGGTGAGGTTCCAGGACATGAAACCCTCCTTCACCTCGACCTGAGGTTCCAGAATGGCGCGCAGGATGAATTCCGGGGTTTGTGCGGTGCCCAGTGCTCCGAGGTCGGGGCCAAGGCCCGGCTGCGATGCACCGACACCGTGGCAGGCGGTACAACCCAGTTCGGCCCGTGTGAAAATTTTGGCCCCCCGCTGAGCATCGCCCAAAGCCGAGACGGTCTTCAGGAATTCTTGCCGGGCCTTTTCGGAGGCCAGTCGTTCAGTGAGGGTTTGGATTCCGGTTGATCCGCCCAAAACCGGACCCAAAGCCGCCGTCAATTCCGGCACATGGCGACCGGCCTGGGCCAAGAACCCAGCCAGCGCGCGTGCCGATTCCGGATGAGGTGCTGTCACTTGGAGGGCCTTGGCCAACGCGACGGCTCCACCCCTGTGGCGGAGGATGGGCGCTACGATCGCCTCCAGCGAGGCGGGGTTTGATTCGTGAGCCAGAACCTCTGCTGCGATGCGTGAGGCAGCGTTGAGATCCCGGGCTGGGAGAGCGCCTGCCGCTGCCGATTTCAGCAATGGCGATGCACCGGGCCCGGCCGCGCGGACGATTCGAGCGGTGTGTTCTGCGGAGGAGAACACGGCGAGGCCCACGATGGCTCCGGCCCGCACGGAATCGGTGGCCTCGGATGATTCCACGAGTTGGACCAACTCGGACTCCAACGCGCTGATTTGCCAGCGGCCGATCAATCGTGCGGCCGCCGAGCGGACCGAGGGGTCGGCCGATGTCAGAAGCGGACCCAAGGCCGGGCTGATGTCTTGTGCGGGCTTGAGTCCGAGATCGCGGCCGAGTGTGTCCAACTGGCTGAGGGCCCGCGCGTGGGCTCCGGCATCGTAGGCGGTGCCGACGGTGAAGGTCCGGGCTGCCAGCAACAGAGGAATGTCTTGGGCACGCGCGGCGGTCAGCACGGATTCGACCAGTGATGCCTGGGTGTCGGCCGGCAGAGCCACCTCCTGGACGCGTCGCAATCGGGTGGCGGCTTCGTCCACGGTGTCGGCGCTGCGATCGGCCCGGGCGAACGCGTCGCGTCGGCGCTGGTTGTTTCCGAAGCTCAGGGTTCCTTGCGCGTAGGGGCCTTTCCACAGGGGTTTGAGAGCGTGGACGCATTGGGTGAATGCGTAAGCCACCGGGGCTTCTTCCGGCTGACCGGTGGTATTTTCCATGGCGATGGATGCGACTTCGACGGCCCGGGCGTCGGGCACGTAGGCGCAGGCGACCACGGCTTCCAGGCGGACCCGCGGCTCTGCATCGGCGGCGAGTTGGCCGAGGATCTCGAGCGGATTCTTCAGGCGACTGGCCCAATGCCCGGTGACGCGGGCGGCCCGGGCGCGGTGGTCGGGGTTGCGGGAACGGGAGAGGAGCTCGACGAACTCGGCGTCGGGCACCTCGTGCGAGGCGACGATGCCCACGGCCTCGTTCAATCGCTCGAGGCGGACGGCGTCTGACGGCGCGGCGGCGACCCAGGCCCGGACGCCGGCGACGACCGGATCGGTCGGCCGGTCTTTGAGCACCCGGGCGGCGAGTTGACGGTTCCAGCGTTCTGGCGAGAGCAACTGGTCGAAGAGCGCAGGCAAGTCCGCCTTCTCCAAGCTAGGAGTCTTGAGGCTCGGCCGGCCGTTTGCGGTGACACGCCAAATGCGTCCGCGGGTTTTGTCGCGGTCGGGATGCCGGAAGCTCGTCTGGTAGTGGCCGATGAGGGCATTGAACCAGTCACAGAGGTACAGGGCGCCATCGGGTCCAAAACGCACATCGACCACTCGGAAGGCAGTGTTGGTCGATTCGACGAGGGGCGGCAATCGGTCGACCTGGAACGTCGCCCCGCGGGGGGTGAGGCGGAATCGCTCCACGCTGTTGTGCAGATAACCGCCGGCCACGAACTCTCCGCGGTTCTCGGGGAGCCAGTGGCTGTTGTCGGCGATGTCGGCTCCGCCGAATTTGCGACCCTGGTTCCACAGCGGTGGATGCGCCTCGAAGTGCTCAGTGCGAATCATCGCCTGGGTCAGATGGGCGATGCCGTGGCCATTGCCGGCGAAGACGAAGGGTTGGCCGGCGCGGTCGAAGGTGGTGCCGAAGGGATTGTGCGCGCCCATGGCTCCGTCCCAAAAGGCGTCGAGCCGCATGCGGCGGGGCCAGAAACGCCAGATGCCGGCCTGGTGGAGCGTCTCGTTGCCCCAGGGGGTTTCGATGCGGCTGATGGCGTGCAGACCCTGGCTCATCAGGAGTTCACCAGCGGGGCCCCAGGTGAAGGAGTTGAGGGTTTGGTGGGTGTCGCCCGTTCCGAAACCGCTGAAGATCACGCGCCGCACGTCGGCCTTGCCGTCGCCGTCGGTGTCCTTGAGGAAGAGGAGTTGGTCGGCGGCCCCCACGTAAACGCCGCCATCGCCGAGTTCGAGCCCGAGGGGCATGTGGAGTTGATCGTCGAACACGGTGGACCGATCGGCCCGACCGTCATGGTTGGTGTCTTCGAGGACGACGATGCGATCGCGCGGGGCCTCACCGGGGCGAATCTGGGGATAACTGGTGGTGGTGGTGACCCAGAGTCGACCGTCGCCGTCGAAGCGGATTTGGGTGGGCTTGACCACGCCGTCGGCTTCGCTGGCGAAGTGGCTGATGGAGTAGCCCTCGGTCGCTTTCAAGGTCGCCAGTTCTTCGGCGGGTGTTTGGGTGGCCAGGACGGTGCCGGGCAGGCACAGGGCAGCGAATACCGCAGCCTGGAGGAGTGCTCGGTGGGAGACGGGGTGCAAGCGGTGAGCAGTCATGGCAGATCAACGGGCTGTCTCAAGTGCGGTCACGCGGGTCAGGAGGGCGGCGAGGGCGTCGGTCTTCTGGTCGGCCGCTTGAAGGAGCGGGACGAATTGTTCTATTTCTTTGGGGAACCAGCGGATCTTGGGGTCGCGGTGGTCGCGACTGCTGAGTTGCTCGGTGCGGTCGCCCGCCAGAAAGGCCCAATTGGTGGGCCGGCTGTAGCCTTTCCACAGTGCGTTGCGTTCGATGACGGCCTGTCGTAGGGCTTCCCACGAGGGTTCGGGGAATCGGCCGGCCGGATCGGTCTGAGGGACTACGAGTCCGTGAAGCCAGGGTTTGAGGGCGCTGGCGGCCACGCGGGCTTGTCCGGATTCGGTGAGTTTGCGTCCGTCGATGGACAGGTCCTTTTGGGATCGTGCGGCTTCGAAGACATCGATGACGGGCAGGTTTTGGCGCCGGGCGATGTCTCGGATGCGTTGGGCGTAGGCTTCGATTGGTGGCGGATCGTTGCGAGTGACCGGAATGGGGGTGACGAGGATGACGCGGGTTCCGAGGGCCTGGCAGTCGAGGACCCACTGATGGAGGCGTTCCGCGAAACGTTCGAGGTGTTGGAGTCCGTCGTAGGCTTCGCCTTGTCCGAAATCGAGCACACAGACGGTGGCCTTGGCGGTGGCCACTTGTTGAAGGGGGCTGGGATAATTGACTTCGCGGAGTTGGCTGAAAACGGTGTCGCCTTCGCGGGCCAGGTTGAGGATTCGCAAGTGGTGAGTGGGATGGGCGGCGATGAGGAGGGTTTCCCAGTGGGCGCTTCGGGCCCGCGCTTCGGCGGAGCCGCCGCCGATGAGGGTGACGATGTCGTTGGTACGCAGGGAGGGGGCGGTGGGTGGGTTTTCCGCGCCGAGGCTCCATCGCGCCCAGAGGGCTCCGTAGGCCAGGATCCACAGGAACGGTTTCATGCGCATTGAGGAGGGGGGGCCCAATCAAACAGTCCGGCGCGGGCTTGGGAAGTCTCAACACGGTGGTGCGTCTTGGGGGTGGCTCCGCGGGACAGGTTGGTGGAGAGCGGGTCTTTGGCTATGTGCGGCTCGTGGGGGTGGGTCCGCGGGACAGGTCCTGCACTCGCAGGGATCGCTCGGGAGGTGGGGCTATCGCGCTGACGCGCTTTGGGGGATTTGTTGCTACGATCCAGTGCTCGTTCCGGCCCTGTCCCGCTGCTGCACCATTTTTCTGGGGCGTTGGGCAAAGAGCTTTTGCTGAAAGGGGAATGGGTGGTATACGGTGCCCCCAGAAACCCCTTCCACCATGACCTTCTCCCATTGGCTTTCGTGTGTCGGTGTCTTGTCTTTGATGAGTGCGGCCGGAGCCGCTGATTCTACGGTTCAGGTTCCAGATGCGGCGCTGCAAAAAACCGTGGGGGCGGCGTTGAAGGCGAACGGAGAACGCCAGCGGAGCGCTGCGGCGGCATGGAAGGTGTTTCATGGGTTTCAATTCCAAGATCGGGTAGCGGAGAGCGGGATTACGTTCCGACAGGTGCCGGTGGATGACGGGGCCCGGGAATATAAGGCGGTTCATTATGATCACGGGACGGCCATCGCGGCGGCGGATGTGGATGGTGACGGCCGGCCGGATTTGTTCTTTGTGAATCAGCGAGGGGGCAATCAGTTGTGGCGCAATGTGGGCGGGGGTCGCTTTGAGGACATCACCGCCCGGGCCGGGGTGGCGATGGCGGGCAAGGTGAGTGTGGGGGCTTCGTTTGCGGACATGGACAACGACGGGCGTCCGGACTTGCTGGTGACGACGGTACGCCAAGGTCTGGCGTTGTTTCACAATGAGGGTGGGGGTCGGTTTCGCGACATCACGGCCGAGGCGGGCGTTGCGGCGGGCAAGCCGGGGCACGGGTCGGGTGCGGTGTTCTTCGATTACGATCGGGATGGGAAGCTCGATCTCTTCGTCTGCAATGTGGGGGTGTACACGCGCAATGAGAAGGGGCGCTCCGGGGAATATGTGGGTCGGTCGGATGCCTTTCAGGGCTGGCAGTATCCGGAGCGCAGTGAGGCGAGCCTGCTTTTCCACAATCGGGGTGATGGACGTTTCGAGAATGCTGCGCAGACGACAGGACTCGTCCATCTGGGCTGGAGCGGCGATGCGACCTTTTGCGATCTCGATGCCGACGGATTTCCGGAACTGTACGTCCTGAGCATGTCGGGCGAAGACCGATATTATGTGAACCGTCAGGGAAGCCGCTTCGAGGACCGGACGGCGGCGTTCTTTCGGAAGACGCCGTGGGGATCGATGGGCGTGAAGTTCTTCGACCACAACCGCGACGGGCTGATGGATTTGATCATCACCGATATGCACTCCGACATGACGACGGCGCAAATCAATGCGGGTGACACGAACCTCACGGTGGCCTTCGACAAGTCCAAGAGCGATGCGTGGTGCGCGGCGGAGTGGAAGCCGGAGTTGTTCCGTCGGGCCACCAACAGTGTGTTCGGCAATGCGTTCTTCCAGAACCAGGGTTCGGGCCACGCGTTCGCGGAAGTGTCGGCAACCGTGGGGACCGAGACCTACTGGCCGTGGGGCGTGACGGTGGCCGACTTCAATGCCGACGGTGACGAGGACGTGTTCGTGACGGCCGGCATGGGCTATCCGCTGCGCTATGTGGCCAATTCACTCCTGCTCAACGAGGGGGGCAAGCGCTTCGTGGATGCGGAGTCGGTGCTGGGCTTGGAGCCGCGCCGGGGTGATCCGATGCTGCGGGAGGCCTTCGTGCTCGATACAGCGCTGCCCGAGGAGCGCCGCCATCCTCTGGCGAAGGGTCGTACCGGCAAAGTCCGGGTGATGGGCACGGCCAGCTCACGTTCTTCAGTGGCCCTCGATGTGGACGGCGACGGGGACCTCGACCTGGTGACCAATGAGTGGAATGACGCGCCGCAGGTGCTCTTGAGCGATCTTTCCCAACGCACGACGTTGCGCTTCCTGCAGGTGCGGCTGGTGGGCACGGCGTCCAATCGCGACGGACTGGGCGCGACCGTTCGGGTCCATTGCGGTTCGCGGGTTCAAACCCGCTTTCACGATGGCAAGTCCGGGTATCTGGCCCAGAGCAGCCTGCCGCTTTATTTCGGGCTGGGATCGGAGACGGCCGTGGATCGCATCGAGGTGGTCTGGCCATCGGGCCGCCAGCAAACTCGCACCGGACCGATCCCACTCAACGGGACGCTGGAACTGGTGGAGCCGAAGTGACCGGTGCTCCGGGAGAAACCGAGGCCGGGGTCGGAGATTTTGCCCGCGTCATGGGCCGATAACCGATGCCCGAATACTCGGCGGCTTGTGGCACGTAGTCGGTGTCGAAGCGGGGGTCGGGTCCTTCAAGGCGGTTTTGGCGGGGATCGATCACCTTCTTGGCATCATGAAAGGGGCCCAGGATCACACAATTCTCCACGCGGGCTCCGGCATTGATGGCCAGCTCGTAGCGGGGATGGCCGGGCAATCCGCCCTCCGAGCGATTGGCGTGGAAGAGGTTGGCGACGTAAACGCTGTCGCCGCCCATGTCGTCCACGCCGTTGCGGTTGCCGGTGAAGGTGCAGTTCTGGACGAGCGCCAGGGACTCCCAAAAAATGGTGAT
>JARXAF010000149.1 GCA_029865985.1 Verrucomicrobiota bacterium | reverse complement strand
GGTCTCGACCCGGGCCGCTTCGACCGCGAGTGGGCCTTCACCCTACTTGAGCGGGCTCTGACGACAGTCGAGAGCGACCTGCGATCGGCGGGCAAGTCGGCCCACTTCGAGCGCCTCAAGCCCGCGCTGGTCGGCGACGCTCTTCCCTCGCCCGCAGACCTAGCCCGGGAACTCGAGCTCACCGAAGGCGCGCTGAAGGTGGCCATCCACCGGTTGCGGCGGCGATTCCGGGAAGCCGTGCGGGCCGAGATATCCCAGACCCTGGCGGACGGCGACGACGTGCAGGAGGAACTGCGCTACCTCATCGAAGTGTTGGCCTCACCAGGATCGCAGACGGGCGACGTTTCTTGAGCGTCGTTTTGCGCTGGCTGGCTGGGATTTCATCAAGCTGGGGTCGCTTTTGCAGGCACTTGAGCTTTGTGGGCTGACATGTATCAGCGGTTTTCCATTCCGACCACCCTTTGATCCGGCGCAGCCCGGCACGGGTGACTCGCTGGAACCCAGCCGCCGGCCCGGTTTACGGGTCCCAGCCGCGGAGTTGGCCCACCTTCTCCCGACCTCCTCTCTCCTCTCAGTCGACCGAAAACCATCAAAAAACCCTGCCGGACCCCGTTCCCCTTTGAAGGATTCTTGACGCTGGGCCGATGATCCTCGAGGAACCTGCATCGTAAAGCTGCTGCGCACCCCATGAATAAATTCTGGATCCTCGGAGGCCTCTTGGTAGCCCTTGGCCTGATGTGGGGAACGCGTCGATTGATGCCCGATCGGCCGGGAGCCTCCGACGAGAACTCGAGCACCCAGATCAACGTCTCCAACGCACCCGCCGCGGGGGAGGTCGGACATCCGACGAACCCCTCATCCCTCCAAGCCCGGATGATCCAAGCCTTGCTTCGAGCAGCCAACGAGGCGATCGAGGCGGAGAAGCGGGGCGAGCACCTCGGGACCACCTCTTGGAACAAAACCCCGGAGGATGTCCTGAACACCGTGTTCAACCAGTTCGACGAACCCTTCCCGCCGCTGGTCCTGGAGCGGCTCGCCCAGGCCCTGCTCAACTTGAAGTCGCCCACCGACCGGGTGAAGGCCGCAGCACTCCTCCATCGGTACGGCAATCCCGCCGGCACCGCGTTCCTCAGGGAATGGGCGGCCCGGACCGATGAGGGATCAAGCCTGGCCGCCACCGTCCTGGCAAAGACCCAAGATGTCCCCTCGATCCCCCTCCTGGTCCAGCGACTGGCGACCGTCGAATGGAACCAACTTGCCCCACCGCTGCTGGATGCCCTGGGGGCTTGGGCCAACCCGCAATTGACCCAGACCCTGGCGCGCCGATCCGAGCGGACCGAGCCGAGTCAGGCCTGGGTCGCCCGGGCGCTGGCTCAACAGGGGGTCTTCGACGCCTGGGATCGCCTGCCCTCCTCGTCGTTGGAATCGATGCGTTCCTTCCGCACCGACCTGCTCGACCTGGAGGCGGTGTCGGCACGCCGCGGTGATCATCCTGCGCCCGACTGGGGAGACCGCCTGTTCTCCGGCCTTCTCAGCGACAGCACGCTGCCCGACGACAGTATCCTCGCCAGCGCCCGACTGGCAGGTCCGGTCGCCGTCCGTCCAAGCCTCGAGCGGTTTCTTGACGGGTATATCGACCACAAGACCCGGTGGAATGCCGCGTATCGCGAGCGTGTCACGGCCATCCAAAACGGGACCAAGGAATGGTCGTTCTTCGGGGACAGCCTGTACAAAGACCGAGGGGTCCTCGATGCCTTGGATCTTCTGGCGGAATGGGGGGGGAGACCGCGCCACTGAAACCACCTATCGGTTCCTCGAGGCCTACCGGAAGGGACCGCATGCACCCCTGACCACGGAGCGGATCCTCGGCGCACTGTTCCGTTTGGATCCGCAGGGCCTCGACGCCCGCGCGGCGGCGATGGGAATCGCCCCGAGTACGGTGGCCTCGGCGAGGTCGATCACCGCCCTGCGACCGCTGCCCATCGATCTGATGCCGAGGCAGTTGAGCAAGTCGGCTTCGGTCTTTCCGTGAATCGGATCAACCCGTTATCCATGATTTCCTGACACCAACCTGACCCCTATTTGTTCGCTGCTTCAGGCAATGCCAACCTTGTTCTTTTCAACATTTCCGATAAACATTCTCCTCAATCGTGCCGACAAAAGATTACGAAATGAGTACTTCCAGTCTTTTGCAGAAGGAGGCTGGCCAAAGACTTTCGGCGGAGCAATTGACCCAATTGCACGTCGCCGAGTCCGACGTTGCGGGCCAACACGCGGCGATTTTGGTGGTGGAAGATTCCGACCAGCTGCGTGCCCTGATGGTCCTCATGCTCCAAGCCCTGGGGTATCGGAATGTTTCCGAGGCGCGGGATGGGCAGGAGGCACTCGACCTCCTCCGCCAGCGAGAGTTCGACCTTCTGGTACTGGACATCGAGATGCCCCGGTTGGACGGCTTTGGAGTCCTCGAGGCGTTGCGCAACCAGTCGTTCCACACCCAAATCCCCGTCATCGTCACGTCCGGGCTCGACGCTCTCGGGGCCGTGGTGCGCTGCATCGAACTCGGGGCAGAAGATTTTCTACCCAAGCCAACGAACTCCGTCCTCCTCCGGGCGCGGGTGGCTGCATCGCTTGAACGAAAGCGCCTGCGCGATCTCGAAAGGCTCCGGCTCCTCGAGTTGCAGCAGGAAAAACAATTACTCAAAATCGAGCAGGAAAAGTCTGAGCGGCTCCTCCTGAACATCCTGCCGACAGCCATCGCCGGACGGCTCAAACAGGGTGAACGCAACATTGCTGAGCGCTACGCCTGCGTCACGGTCCTGTTTGCGGACCTCGTCGGTTTCACCTCCTTGGCAAATCAGATGGCCCCCGAAGCCCTGGTCGACCTGCTGAACGACCTCTTCTCCCGATTCGACCAGCTCACCGATTCTCACAAACTGGAAAAAATCAAAACCATCGGGGACTGTTATATGGTCGTCGGTGGTGTGCCGGAGCCACGACCGGACCACGCCGAAGCGGCGGCAGAGATGGCCCTGCAAATGTTGAACGTGGTGAGTGAAATCAACCAGGAACGCGACCTCTGCCTGAGCCTGCGCATCGGCCTAAACTCCGGACCCGTTGTGGCCGGAGTGATCGGTCGCAAGAAATTCTCGTATGACCTGTGGGGAGAGGCCGTCAACCTGGCGGAGCGCATGGAATCTTCCGGTTTGCCGAATCGCATCCAAGTGCCGATCGCCATGTACGAACAGTTGAGCGGTCGCTTTCAATTCACCGACCGTGGGTACGTCACCTGCAAAGGGTTGGGCGAAATCCGCACCTACTTCCTCGACGGCAAGAAGGGCTGATCCAGCAATTTCCGACTGAGGCAAAACCAGGCTCAGGTCGGGATTTTTTCCGGGTTTTCTGCGACGGGTCAGTGGGTAGGCAGTTTGCATCTCGAGGCGTTCAGGGAATGTTCGGGGGATGCAAGGTTCATGGAGATCCCTGGAAACCACAGGAGCGGTGACGCTCCGTGAGGAGTCGTGGGTCGCCCGGCCCTCCGCGTTGACCAGTTCGGAACCTTCAGAAGAGACCCCATGACACCGGATCAGACAAAATTGGCTCGGCGACGACTGTCGCTGGGCATCGTCAATGTGGGATTCTGGGTGACAGCCTCGATCAGCGGTCTGGCGCTGATTCGCTCGGGCCGCGGGTCCATCGACGCATCGACAATCGTCGCGATCGTCGCCGCTGTCTGGGGAGTCCAGGCGATCTTCGACACGCTCGGTGGCGTCCTGCTGATGCCCGGGATACGCCCAACCCCTTGGGCCTTCCTCAAGGCATGGGGCCGCGGCGCGATGGTCCATACCCTGGTCGTGGCGGTCATCGGGGTAGTGGCAACACTGAGCCTGCGTTGGACCGGCGGGTTTTGCACCGGGTTGGCCGCCTCAATCGTCGCGCTGGCGCTGACGCGACGATTTCTGCACGCCGCCATGAGTGGGGGCGGTTTCCGTCCTGTGACCATCGGGAGTGGCGAGAAGCTTCTCTCCACCCGGGTGGACGATCCTTCCTTCACTGGAGGACTCATCGGATTCGGGTCCCATGCTGGGGTTCTTGTGTCCGAGGCCTGGTGCCAGAACCTTCCCGGATCGGAACTCCAGGTTGAGTTATCGCGCCGGCGATGGCAGGCGACGCAAGGGTTGCCCTTCCGCACCGTCATCATCCTGCTGCTGTGGAACCTGACGGGTTGTCAGACCGGGGCGCTGACCTTCGACCTCGGATCCCTGCCCACCGGCGCCGCCCTGCTGGGTCAGGCGTGCTGGATGACCCTCTGGAGCTTCCTTGGTCTGCTGGTGTTGCCGAGCTTGGGACGGGCCTCGGTCTTCGCAGCCGACCGAGCCGTGGCCTCAATGAATCTCGATCCCTCCGGGTGGATTCGCAGACTCCCCACCATGACTGGTGAAGATGGCAATGACCGGCCGTGGGTCGAGACGATCTTTTACCCGATTCCCTCGGCGGCCCGCCGGATGGATTCGCTCGGATCGCCCGTTCGGGGACCGGTCTTCGGCGATCTCGCCCGATCCCAACTCTTCTATTCGCTCGCGGGGCTCACCCTGCTCGGCCGCGCGGTCCACTGCAACGTAGGGCGTCCGGCTCTCTGGGTCTTCCCGCCGTCGGCCTGAGGGTATCCAGGCAATCGACCGGTTGGTGACCGGAGCTTTCTTGATGAGGGGCCAATGGTCCCCCGGCCAATCCTCGCATCCGCGGGCCACTCAGCCAGGACTTGCCTCGAGGATCGCCCGGGCGGCGGCCAGTCCAGAGAGGGCCGAGCCCTCGATGCCGCCGGGGCCGAAGGCATCACCCGCCAGAACAAGGGGTGGTCGCAGGCTCGCCACCACGCAGGGAGACGCGTCGAGGATCCGGGGTCGGCTGTACCGCCACCCGTGGACCTGAAATTCCCGAACGCGCGGACCGATCCATTCCCGGGCGGCCTCGATGAGCAAAAGACCGCTCTCCGTCCGGTCTCGATCCCAGTGCTCAAGGCTGAATGCGGCCGTGGCGTGGAGGGTCACCGCCGGTACCGGGGAGATGCCTTTTGCCTGATTGTCCGAGATCCAGGCCAACGGGCCCGAGACTAGAGAAAGACCGCCGGGGAAAGGGATGCGCGACGACGGCTCATCCAAGACTGCCATCACCGAGAGGCATCGATCGTACTCGATGGCGGCGAGGCGCGCTCGGAGATCGGGCGGCAGGTCCACAGCACCCGTATCGAGCAAGGCGATCGATTGGGGGGCCGGTGGGGTGAGAACCACGGCCCCGGCCGAGAAAACAGTGCCGCCGGACGTGGACGCGATCCATTGAGATCCCTCCTGACGCAAGGAGGTGAGCGCCGTTTCCGAGAGGATTTCCAAACCCTGGGCCAGATGCTTGGCCACGGATGCCATCGTTGGAGCACCCCGCCATCGGCAGGGGACCACTACCTCAGAGCCCGCCGTGGCTGGCCACCACTCGGTCCGCGCTGGACCGAGGCGTTCCCGCCACCAGTGGTCGGGCAAGCGTCCACCCTGAAGGTCCAGACACGGGGCGCCATGGTCGAAGATCGCGTCACCGATCCGTCGGGAGGCCAAGCGCCCTCCGATGCCGCGTCCCTTGTCGATCACCCTCACGGTGAACCCGGCCCGCTGCAATTCGACAGCAGCCAACAAGCCGGCGATCCCAGCCCCGACAACGAGAACTTCCGATGTCGGGGCGGAGCCAGACGAAGGACTGCTTGTCGGAGACGAAACGCTGGATGCCACGCCCCAGTCTGGACCGGGGCCGCAGTGGCGCAACCCCACCCGGTCCAACGCGAACCCCATTCCTGCACCTGAATCCTAAAGCTGAATCTTGGACCTGAAAAATTTTGGCCGGAACGATTCCGTTGGGAGGAAAGGGATGGCGTCGCGAATTCTTTCGCAAGACGAGGCGAGAGCGAGGCGCGGGCCGATGGAAGGCCCATGGTTGAGACCCGGACCGAGCGAACAACGAAGCTCTTGCGGAAGAAGGCGCAGCCAGCACAACCGATCCTATGGAATCGTTCCGGCTTGAGGGTTATCCGAAGAGCTCTTGCTGCACCGGCCCGTGTTCCGGCTCCGCCCCGGGGCCCTGCGCTTCACTCAGCAACCCTTGTCGATACCGAGCCTCGGCGTCGGCACCCCGGAAGGTGTGGCCCTTGCGGCTGCCATGGCGCAGGTAAACCCGGCGCGAAGCCTCACGAGCGGCGACGCTGGATCGTATGCGGGCGATCCGCTCCTTGGCCTCGATGACAGACCGACGGGGGTCGACCCTCGGGGCCGGATAATCGACACCGATCACGCACCCACTGGCCTCCTGCTGCGAGCGCGTCATGCGCCACGGCTCGGCCAGAAAGACGTCGGGCACGCCGGCCAGTTCGGGCACCCAGCGGCGGATGAAGACGCCCTTCGGATCCTGCTCGAGGGCCTGACGGGTCGGGGAATAAATGCGCACGGTGTTGATCCCGGTCGTGCCGCTCTGCATTTGCGCCTGGCTGAAATGGATCCCGGGCTCGAAATCGAGAAAGCACCGGGCCAGATGGATCGCCGTCGGACGCCAGTGCAGCCAGAGGTGGTAAGAGGCCACGCTCATCACCAAGGCGCGCATGCGGAAATTGAGCCAGCCCGTGGCCCGGACCGCTCGCAGGCAGGCATCGACCATCGGAAAGCCGATTCGCCCCTGACGCCAGGCCTCAAGGCGCAGCTGACCTTCCTCGGACTCGGTGAAAGCCTCGCGCAATCCATCGTAGACCGGGTTGAAGTTCTCGAACTCGATGCGCGGCTCGTCTTCGAGCTTCTGCATGAAGTGGCAATGCCACCGCAGGCGCGCCTGGAAGCTCGCCAGCGCGCCAGACCAACGGCGGTCCACCGGCTCTCCGGCGCTGAGCATCGCCCGCAACGCTTCCTGCCGGTGCTCGGCCGCCTGATGCACCCGGCGCATGGAGACACAGCCCCAGGCGAGGTGGGTGCTGAGACGCGAGCACGCCGTCCAAGCGGTGAGCGGGCTCGACATTTCCGCACGGTAGCCGACGCCGCGTTCCTCCAGGAAACTCCCCAACACTTCCCGAGCCGCCGTCTCGCCGCCGCGCTGGAGTTCGATCGGAATCACCGGACCCAAGCCCAGTTGCTCCGGACCCAACACTCCGTCGGAGACGAGTCCGGTCGGGCGCCCGGATCCGAGCACCTCCGGGGACGACTCGATGCGGCCCGACATGCTCTTGGCCCAGCGCTCAGCCCAGCCGTCGCGGGATCGCAACCGCCGGACGACCCCGTCCTGACGCCGCTCCTGCCAGTCGATACCGCGGTTCCGACACCAGCGGGCGACGCGGAGATCGCGGTCGAAGGTCAGCCGGTTGCCCGTTTCTTCATGCGACCACAGGCGCACAAAACCCGTCTCGCGCTGCAGGCGCTCAAGCTGCTCCACGGCCTCGCCACGCCGCAACAGCAGACACCCCCCGCGCCGGGTCCACTCCGACTCCAACTCGCGGAGTGCTTCGGCGATAAAGCGGGAATGCGATGCATCCCACTCGGGTGACTCGAGCAGCTCGGGCTCGTAGAGGTAGAGCCCAAGGACGGGACCTTGCTGCAAGGCCTCGACCAAGGGTGCGTGGTCACTGATCCGCAAGTCGCGCTTGAACCACACCACCTGCCAGTCGGAGCGCCTTGCGAGAATTGGGCTCCGCGCGGGACGACCGGTCGGCGGCCCCGCATGGGTCGAACCGGTGGGCCGGGTCGGGTTCATCAGAATAGCAGCTCCGGTTGCTGAAGCTCCCGGCTCTGGGCAAGGGCTGTGGCTTGAGTCGCCAGACGCCGCTGGGCCTTCTCCCAAAACCCGAAGAACCCGGCCGAGGCTTGGGGCCACAAGTGCTCATCCCAACGGCGACGGCACCAAATCACCTTCCGGCCGTCGCGGGCCAAGGCGGCCTCGATCGCGGGAATCGCATCGGCCAGCGGGCCCACCGAGGGACGCATCGCCACCCATCCGGTGAGGCTGCGTTCCCGGGCCACCCGCGCGAGGGCCTCGGCCAGGCCCTCGCCGGTCTCGCACGATTCGGTGGGGCACTGGAAGTGATGGCCCGCCCGAGCCAGTCCGTCGGCTAAGGCCGTTTTCAAATAGGCGATGCGGCGCGGGGCCATGCCGAGAGCGGCAACCCGCTGCGCGTCGAACACGCTGAGGGCGAAGGCGGGACATAGGCAGGCCAGTCCGGATCGCTCAACGCTCAGATCTTCGCCGTGCACCCACAGGCCCCAGGTTCCAGGCGGGTTTGCGGAGCCTCCGCTGAGGCTCGGACCATCGGGCAGAGATTTCCACGCCAACCGTTCCGCCGGCCGTTCGTCGGGCAGCGCAACCGCCGCCACGACCGAGTCGTCGATGCGCTCCAATCCGGTGGGATCGGCCAAGAGATTTGCGGCACAATACTTCTCCAAGTTGGAGCGGCGCGGCAGGTAGGCCTTGCCCCGGGTTTGCAAGCCGGCGACCCAACGCCATCCCAGCGTGTTGCTGGCGGGATCGGCGTCGAGGAGGTGCCGGTAGAAGAAGTCGGCCCCCAAGGCCCAGGGCAGGCGCTCGACATGGATCCAATACCCGGCCCACCACATGCGGGCATGGTTGTGCAAGTACCCGGTCTCGATGAGTTCGCGGGTGAATCCATCGAGCACCGCGATGCCGCCCTGGCCTGCCATGACCGCCTCGGCCCGTCGGAGCAGCGCCGGATCGGCCTGTCGGCGGAGGCGATCCACCTCGGCACGGTAGTCGGACCAGACGCTGGGTCGCAACTCGAGCCAACCCTTCCAGTAATCGCGCCACACCAACTCCTGCACCAGTTTCTCCGCCGCCGCGAAGCGGCAAGTCTCGAGCAGCGAGCCCACCAACTCTTCGGTGGTCACCAGTCGAGCCCGCAAGGCCGGCGACAACCGCGTCACATGCGGATGTCCCGGAACGACCTGGTTGCGCAGCGCCGCATAACGTGTCGCCTGGGGCAAGAACGCCTGCCACCGCGCCAGAGCGGCTGTATGCGTGCCGGGAAAGGTGGCTTCGGAATCCAACATCACGTCCAACGTGGTCTGGAACTGGGATTCTTCAACGCCGGGGCTTCGGGTCCGAGCGCGGGGGAGCGCGGGCTCACTCCTCGCCGCCGGTGTCGCCGCCATCGTCTTCGGGGAAGGCATGGCGAGCGGAGGTCTTGGGCCGGGATGATCGGACCCGGCGCTCCTGCTCGACACGACCCCGTTCCACCTCATCCAACTCGGCCAAGAGCTTGCGGAAGCTCTCATAGCGACCGGAGGCGAGGGCACCGGTCTCGAGCGCCGACCTCACGGCGCATCCGGGCTCCGCGCCATGGGTACAGTCGCGGAACCGGCAACCCTGGGCCAGTTCAGTGATGTCGGGAAAGGCCGTGTCGAGACCAAGGTCGGCCGACCACAGGTGGAACTCGCGCATGCCCGGCGTGTCGATGACCAACCCGCCCTGAGGCACCGGAATGATCTCGCGCCATGTCGTGGCGTGCCGTCCCTTGGAATCAGAATCACGCACCTCCAAGGTGGGCTGCAATGTGCCGCCCACCAGGCGGTTGATGAGGCTCGACTTGCCCACGCCCGAGGTGCCGATGAAGACCGCCGTCAATCCGGGCCCGAGAATCTCGCGCAGTCGGCCCGTGCCCTTGGCGGTCTTGGCGCACACGGGCAGCACTGGCGCACCGCCCGAGACGGCTTCGGCCTCCGAAATCATCCGGCGCGGGGCCTTGCACAAGTCCAACTTGTTGAGCACCACCACCGGCCGCACCCCGCCTTCGAGCACCATGACGAGGAAGCGTTCCAACCGCCGGGCGTTGAAGGTGGAATCCATCGCCTGGACCACGAAGGCCACATCGATGTTGGTCACCACGATTTGAGCCTCGGTACCCCGGCCGGTGATCTTGCGGGCGATTTGTGAACGCCGCGGCAGGATGGCCTCGATGACCCCTTTGGATTCACCGGGCACCGGACGGACCGCCACCCAATCGCCCACCTTGGGCAGGTCTTGATCGCGCGGGCAAAGGTGCCTCAACCGGCCCGTAATAATTGCCGGACGGTCGCCGGAAGCCCCGACGACGATGTAGGAGAGCTTGTCTTCGTGGACGACCCGCGCGGGCTCGAGGCCACCTTGGCGATGCGGGGTGAAGGTGTTCTCCCAAACCGCATCCCAACCCAATTCGGCCAAGTCCATGCGGGTTCAGACCCGTTCTTTGAGGGCCGCTTCGCTGGCGGCGAACACCTCGCGGTGGAGCGAACGACCATGGGAATCCATGGTCACCACGGCGGGAAAATCGCGGACCTCGAGCTCCCAGATAGCCTCGGGCGATCCGAACTTCTCGAGCAGCGACACATTACGCACTCGCACCACGCATTCGGCCAGCACCTGCGCCGCGCCGCCGATGGCATGCAAGTAGACGCAGCCGTGCTCCTTGCAGGCGGCCAGCGTCTTCTCGCCCATGCCGCCCTTGCCGATGACGCCCCGCAGGCCGTGATCGCGGATGATGTCGGCTTGATAAGGCTCTTCGCGAATCGACGTCGTCGGCCCGGCGGCGGTGACCTTCCAGGAACCGTCCGAATCCTTCAGCACCACGGGTCCGCAGTGGTAAATGATCCCGTCGCGGAGGTTCACCTCGGGCGGCAGCTCCCCACCTTCGTGCAAGTATTTGTGGACGGCATCGCGACCCGTGAAGAGGACCCCGGAGATCAGGACCTCATCCCCGACCTTGAGGGCCTGGATCTTGTCGGCAGTGAACGGCGCTTGGAGCGGGATCATGGAACGTTGTGGGCCATTAGGCGGCAGTGGCCCCGAATCGGCAAGATCGGGATCGGACCGTGTGGGTTCGGGCCATGTCGGGATCGGGCGATGTGATCACCACGCCGCGGTGCCGGCTTCCCCTTTGCCCTCTCCGCTCCCAGACTGTCGCCCGTTGAAGCGTGTCACCATCCATACCGACGGCGGATGTCAGGGAAATCCCGGGCCCGGGGCCTGGGCGGCGGTGTTGCAGTATGGTCGGCAGGAGTTGGAGATCGGCGGCGCCGTGGCGGCAACCACCAACAACCGCATGGAACTCCAGGCGGCCATTCAAGCCCTCAGCGTGCTCAACCAGGCCTGCGAAATCGTCTTCTTCACCGACTCCCAATACTTGCGTCAGGGGATTCTGTCCTGGATCCACGGATGGAAGCGCAACGGATGGAAGACCTCCACCAAGGAGCCCGTGAAGAATGTCGATCTTTGGCAACGGCTCGACAGCTTGGTGAGCCGTCACCAAATCGAATGGCGCTGGCTCAAGGGCCATGCCGGCCACCCGCTCAACGAACGCTGCGACGTGAGGGCCAATGCCGAGATGGCCGCCCTGCGCAAGACGATGTCCCCCGCCCAGTTGGCCGCCGCGCTGAGCGAATTCAACCGCACCAACGGCAGCACTCCGGACCGGTGAATCCAACGCGGCCTGAACGGAGTCGCAATGACCCATCCGGACCTCATTCGGGAGGCGACTTTACCGAAGATCCATCCTTTGTCGTGAAGCCGACCCTCAGACCCCCGCACCGGGATCGAGGGCAGCTTGGGCGGCAGGCGAGATCCGATGGCCGTCCGGATTGAGGGCTCCACTGGCGGCCACGTTGCTGTAGGCCCCGTCGTCGTAGGAGGTACAGACCCGGGTGCCGGTGATCTGGCTCACGGTCAAGGCGTGGCCCGCCAGTGAGCCCCGCGCCCACAGGTCCTGAAACACGTCGCGACCGTCGGTCTTGCAGGCGAAGGCTGCGGCCACCAGGGCCTGCTCGATGGGTTCGGCGAAGCGCAGACCCTCGGAACTCAGAAGCTTCACCTGCTCGTCACGCGAAAGACCGCGGGTTCCCGGGACAATCGGAAGTACCCGCACGACCCGCGGCTGCGAGAGATCCCGCTGCGAGACGGACGCCGTGCGCGAATACCAGTCGAAATCGCCGGCGGAGACGGCATCGCGGACCGGGTCGTGATGGCGGGCGCGGAAGCAGTGGTTGAGCGATCGGAGCGCATCCATGTCGGCCACTCCTGCGGGGATCGTGAGCGAGACCATGCCGTCGAGTTCGAGATGCCAGGAGCGCAGGATCTTCTCGACGACCTCCGGACCCACCGAGGTGATCGCGGGTGGCAACTTGGGCGGGGCCGAGGTGGCCAACTGGACCGAGCCCATCCCGGCAATCGTCGGCCGTATCTCGGCCATGAAGCGCGCCATGCACTGGGGCGTGGCCCGACTCATGAGGTGGCGCATCAGCTCCATCCGTGCCTCAGGAGGCAGGAGGTCGGCCAAGGTCTTGGCGGTGGCCAGTGTGGTCAACGGGTCGATCAAGGATCCGCTCATTCAGGGATTGGTATACCCGACTACGCCGAATAAACATCCACAATCGAATCCCTTTTTGAATCCGTGCCGCCTCAATCCGGGTGATACCCGTGGGATCGGCCCGGCGGTGGACGCCAAGGTCGTTGACTCGGGAAACAAGGACTCCGGACACGCGAAATCGTGTGGGTGAGCCGGAAGGGAACCCGGGGAACGCGAGCGATGGTGCTACTGCTTGCCGTTCTTCAACATCTGCTGGATTTGGTCCTTCGGCAGCGGAGTGGTGTTCAGCCATCACTCCGCCGCCACCGGATCCGTGCCCAGCCAACGTTTCGCGATGTTGTTGATGGCGCCTTGCTAGGCGGTGTCTTCGGGCAACCCGGCCAACCATACGGCCGAGGCTTGCGGATCATTGCGAGACTCACCCTGGATGACCGCATCCAGCACTTGCTGCCGCGCTTCGCCCTTGAAGCCCGCCGTCCATTGGGACGCGGCGGCGGGATCGGTGGAGGTTCCTTGTCTCTGCGGTCACCGGAAGGCAGTTTGGACCTCAAGATCGTTCATGGACGCAGAAAACACCCATCCAGTCTTCGATTGGCTGTGGTCGTCGGGCCAGCTCTCGGAGCGGGACATCGACCAACTGCCCGCCCTAGGCATCGAGGCCGTCATCAACCTGGCCCTCCCCACCTCACCGGGGGCTCTGGCCGATGAGGCCGACCGGGTTACACGCCTGGGCATCGCCTACGTCCAAATCCCGGTGCTCTGGGAGGATCCCAAGCCCGAGCAGTTCCACCAATTCGCAGCCATCCTGGCGGCATTCCGCGGTCGGAAGGTCTGGGTGCATTGCGCCAAGAACATGCGCGCGTCGGCGTTCATCCACTTGTACCGCCGGCGGGTGCTCGGTCACACCGAGGCTGAGGCGGGCTTCCCCATGCGCGAGGTCTGGAGCCCGGACGAGACTTGGAGTGCCTTCATCGAGCGGGTCATGAACAAGCCCTTGCTCAGCGAGCCGGCGATCCTTCCAACGCCGGAGCTCGAATCGCCCGCGGATGCGCGGTGAGGCGTTGCAACTCTTCGGTCCTCAGACACTCGCGCCGGTCACGGCCCGAGGTGCCGGGCCAGCCACGCTTGGGTGCGGTCCCACATCTCAGGGGTGTACACATGGCCCAAGTCGGGATAGAGGCGGCTTTCGAAGGCCGATTCAGCGCCATACAGCCGGTAGGCCTCCCGAATCGGCGGTTCCAACCGAGCGATGCCGGACGCGGGAGAGCCCGAATCCTTTCCGCCCGTCATGAACAGCATCGGGCGCGGGGCGGCCAGGGCCATGACAGCCTCGGTGTCGAAATGCCGGAGCATGCCCGGCACGAAGTAGTAGATGCCGTGGGCCTTGAGGCCGCCTTCGCGAATGAGATCGGTGTAGCGCGTCATGCAGGCCACGGCCACACCGGCCCGGAGGCGTTCGTCCAAGGCCATGAGCCACCAGGTGCGCGTGGCGCCCATGCTAATGCCGGTGACCCCGATGCGCTTCGGGTCTACCTCGGGACGGGAAGCGAGGTAATCGAGGGCCATCCGGTCGTCGCGCAGGATCATCCCCCAAAGAGTGCGCCCGGCCCACAGCTGGAATTTGGAAGCCGTCATCTCGCCGGCGGAGCCTTTTTCGGCCGGGCCGCCCGGGCCCTGACCGTTGCGCTCGCCGAAACAATAGGCATCGATGCCCAGGACCACGTAACCCAACCGAGTCAAGGCCGGACCGGCTGCCACGGGCACGGCGTTGGTGCGGAGCATCTCGTCCTTGCCGATGTCGTATTGGCCGCCGTGCCAGTGGCAGTAGAGCACCGCCGGCAACGGTCCCCGGACCTGGGCCTGCGGTGGAAGAAACACGTATCCCGCCACGGTCGCGCCGGCGCCGTTGTCGAAGGTGAACTTCTCGAAGCGGTACTCGCCCCGGTCTTCGCGCAGCACCGTCGTGACCACCGGCTTCATGGGCCGCGGCGGCAGGTGCCCCAGCAGACCTTCGAGCGTGGTTCGGATCTCGGCCCGACGGGTGTTCCACGCCTCACGAGTGGCGGGAACCCGAAATTCCGGAGCCAGCGCCGTGCCCGCCAACCAGGCTTCGGCCGCGGGAATCGAGGCCGGGGGCGGAGAAGGGGGATTCAGCGGTGTCTGGGACATGAGGCGGAAGCACGTGAAGGCCAGGACGAGCGACGCCAGAACTCGATGGTCACGGTGCGAGTGCGTCGTCATGGCCATGCAAGCGTCGCGGGATTCAGTGGGGCCGCGACGTGCCGAAGCGGTTGGCCCAATGGTTGCCGATGTCGCGGGATCCGCTGACAAATCGCGTGCCCTGTCCCTCGGCGCGTTTCACCTCGGGGCCTTCGCCCGGCGAACCCGCAGCCAACACCAGCACCGGACACGACTGATTGGCCTCGCCGACGCGGGCAATGACCTCCGGACGCGGACGCTGGAAATCGACGTAGCGCACGTCCACCGAATGACGCAGTTCGGGATGGTAGTGAAGCAGGCCGTTGACCTCGGAACATTCCGGGCAATAAAAGGCGGTCCCCGGGCCATCGACAAACCGGTGCTTCAGAAGGAAGAGCGTATCACGTTCCATGAACTCCAAAGACCACGACGCGCGGCACCGGGCAAGGATTCTGTGGGGTTAGGCCTGGAGAGCCACCCGGTGCCATCGGTTTTTCTTTGCGTTTGGAAAGATTGCGACCGCATATCGCGCCACACGATGAATGACCGGGTGATCCTACCGACGCCTCCGCCGATCCTGAAGAATCAGCAACAGGAAATCCGCGAGCTGTTCCAACGCTTCGTGGTGCCAAGCTACGGTCGATTCAACCTGGCCTTGAGCCACGGCGCCGGCAGCCATGTCTGGGATGTCTCCGGCAAGCGCTACCTGGACTTGGGCGGCGGTATCGCCGTGTGCTCGCTGGGTCACGCCCATCCCGAAATCACCGAGGCGCTGGTGGAACAATCCCGGCGGTTGGTACACGTCTCCAACTTGTATTACCAAGAGCCCCAGGGCCGATTGGCCCAACGCCTGGTCGGCCATCTGGCCCCGGGCAAAGTGTTTTTCTGCAACTCCGGAGCCGAGGCCAACGAGGGGCTCTTCAAGACGGCCCGGAAGTTTGGTCACGACGAAGGCCGCTTCGAAATCCTAACAGCGGTGAACTCCTTCCACGGGCGCACGCTGGGCGGCATCTCGGCCACCGGTCAGGAGAAGGTGAAGAAGGGCTTCGAGCCCATGGTGGAAGGATTCCGACACATCCCGTTCAACGACCTGGAGGCGGCGCGCGCGGCCATTTCGCCGGCGACGGCGGCCATCCTCATCGAGGGCATCCAGGGCGAAGGTGGCATCACCCCGGCGTCGGCCGAATACCTGTTGGGCCTGCGCAAGCTCTGCGACGAAAAACGCCTGCTGCTGCTGCTTGATGCGGTGCAGTGCGGGCATTTCCGCTCCGGTCGGTTCCAGAGTTACCAACGGGTGCTTGAGGGGGTGGCGGGTGCGGAAGGCTTTTCCGTGGACGGCATCTCCATGGCCAAGTCCTTGGGCGGGGGCTTCCCCATCGGTGCCTTCTGGCTGCGCGACCAGGCGCATGGAGTGGAGCTGGGGCAAATTCTCGGGCCCGGCACGCATGGCACCACCTTCGGCGGCACCCCGCTCGGTTGTGCGGTGGCGCTGCGCATCCTCGACGTGATCGAACGGGAAAAACTGGCCGACAATGTCCGGACCACCGGCGATTTCCTGCATGCCGAAATTTCCCGATTGGCCGAGCAGTATCCGGGCGTGGTGCGGGGAGCCCGCGGATTGGGCTTCATGCTGGGCATCGAATTGCAGCCCTTCGACCAAATCGCCGGCTTCAAACGGGAAGAAACGGTGTCGAGCCTCCAAATGGTCAACCGACTGCACGAAGCCGGCGTGCTGACCATTCCCAGCGGCACGCAAATTGTCCGGCTCCTGCCGGCACTCAACTTGTCGCGAGCCCTGGCCGAGGAAGGAATCCAAATCATCGAGAAAGTCGTACGGAGTGTGGCCTGAGAAAGGTTGGCCTCCAGCTGGGTCACGCGGTTAGGCTCCGACAGAGTCCATGAGCCAACCCCTGATCCTCGGCCGATTTTCCATCGGCATCGGCGACCGATTTGCCCACCAAGCGCGGGCCCAACTGCGCGCCTGCCAACTCGCTCTGGAACACGGTGTCGAAATCATTCCGGTCTGGAACAAGTCCAACCGAGAACACTCGATCATTGGTTCCGAGCCTTCGGCCACCCGGGCCGCCGCCGATGCCGCCGTGAAGGCCCTGGGCTGGGCGGCTCCGCACTTCCTCGATGCCGATCACATCCGCCTGGAAACAGTGGGGCGCTTCTTGCCGCACTGCGATTTCTACACCATCGATGTGGCCGACTTCATCGGTCAACCAGCCGCACCCGAGGCGGTCGAAGCCTTCCTCAATCGCCATCCGGAGTTGATCGGAACGCAAGTGGTGCCGGGCATCGCCGAACCGCTGGTCACGACTCGCGACGACATCCGCCGCATCGCCGCCCAATTCCTCAAGGCCACCGAGGAGGCCGGCACGTTGTATCGGCACATCGCCGCGGCGAAGGGTGTGGGGCGCTTCATCACCGAGGTGTCCATGGATGAAACCGACGCGCCGCAAACCCCGCCGGCCCTGATGGTCATCCTGGCCGCGCTGGCCGATGCCGGTGTGCCCGTGCAGACCATCGCGCCGAAATTCACCGGTCGCTTCAACAAGGGCGTCGATTATGTCGGTGATGTGGCCCAGTTCGAGCGGGAGTTCAACGACGACCTGGCGGTCATCGCCGAGGCCATCCGACGCTATGGGCTTCCGGCCGAGCTCAAGCTCAGCGTCCACTCGGGCAGCGACAAGTTCTCCATTTACGGACCCATCGCGAGGGCGGTCCGCCGCACCGGGGCCGGCCTGCACCTGAAGACTGCGGGCACCACCTGGCTCGAAGAAGTCATCGGCTTGGCCGAAGCCGGCGGTGACGGGCTGGAGTTGGCCAAAGACTTGTACGCGGCCGCATTGGAGCACATCGATGAACTGTGTGCGCCGTACGCCACTGTGATCGACATCGACCGGTCGCGGCTACCGGCCGCAGCCGAAGTCGCCGGATGGACCTCGGCACAATTCACTGGGGCGCTGCGGCATGATCCGAAGCACCCGGACTTCAATCCCAGCCTGCGCCAGTTGCTGCACGTGGGCTTCAAGATCGCCGCCAAGAAGGGCGACCGCTACTTGCAGGCGCTGCGCACGCATGAGGCTTTCGTGGCCCGCAATGTGACCGACAACTTGTTTTCACGGCACATCCGCCCCCTTTTCCTCGACTGACACGATCCCACCGTTTTTCTGAAGATCACCATCGCCTCTTTTCCAAAATGAAATCCTCCCTGGCTTTGCTCACCGCGGCCGTGCTGGCCGCCGCGGACCTCCATGGCGCCGACGCCGATAAGCGCGCCCACGCCCCCACTGCCTTGCCTGCTGCCGCCACCACGGCCCGTTCGCAGGCGCTGGCCAAACCCTCGGCCGGCGAGCGCATCGTCTTCATCGGCAACGGCCTGGCCGAGCGCGACGTGTACTTCAGCCGCCTGGAGACCGAACTGCATCTGCGCTATCCGGAACTGAACCTCATCGTGCGCAACATGGGACGGCCCGGTGATACCCCGGGATTCCGCCCGCACCCGGGCCGCGTTTCGCAATGGGCCTTTCCCGGCGCGGAGAAATTTCATCCCGATCTGAATTCGCATTTCGGCCGCGGATTCTATCCCACGCCCGACCAATGGCTCACGCATTTGCAGGCCGACACGGTCATCGCCTTCTTCGGCTACAACGAGTCCTTCGACGGCCCGGACAAGGTTGGCAACTTCGAGGCCGAACTGGACGCCTGGGTCACGCACACCTTGTCCAAGGCGTACAATGGCGCGGCCGCGCCCCGATTGGTGCTCGTCTCGCCCATCGCCTTCGAGAACCTGTCGGCCAAACGCGATTTGCCGGACGGCAAGCAGGAGAACGCCAACCTGGCCCTGTATTCCAAGGCCATGGCCTCGGTGGCCCAGAAGCGCGGACTCACCTTCGTGGACCTCTTCTCGGCCACACAGGCCCGCCTGAACAAGAAATCCTTAGCCCCGCTGACCATCAATGGGTTCGCGCCCACGGAGGCCGGCTATCAGGAGCTGGCCGTGCTGCTGGCCGACGGCACCTTCGGTCGTCAGCGCAAAGCCTCCAAGGCGGATCCGGAGCTCGTCCACAAGGCGGTGCTCGACAAGGACTTCTTCTGGAACAACGACTACAACCTGGTGAACGGCGTGCACACGCACGGCCAGCGCTACGACCCCTTCGGTCCGCAGAACTACCCGGCCGAGATCCTCAAGACTCGCGAGATGATGACCCTGCGCGACCAGGTCGTCCATGATATCGCCGCCGGCAAGCGCAAGGACCTCGCGGCGGACGACTCCAAGACCCGCTCCCTGCCGGAGGTGCCCACCAATTTCAAGCGCCCGGTCGACTACCTCGACGGCGAGAAGGCCATCGAGAAGATGACCGTGATGCCCGGCTACAAGGTCGAGCTCTTCGCCTCCGAGAAGGAGTTCCCGGATCTCAAGAACCCGGTGCAGATGTCCTTCGACAACCAGGGACGCCTCTGGGTCGCGGTGATGCCCAGCTACCCGCACTATCGACCGGGTGATGCCCGGCCCGATGACAAGCTCATCATCCTCGAGGACACCAATCACGACGGGAAGGCCGACAAGCAGACGATCTTCGCCCGAAATCTCCACCTGCCCATCGGCTTCGAGCTGGCCCCCGAGGGCGTTTATCTGTCGCAGGAACCCAACCTCTGCCTGCTGGTCGACGCCAACCACGACGACAAGTCGGATCGGTTGGAGATCCTTATGCACGGCTTCGACACGCATGACACGCACCACGCGATTTCGGCCTACAGCGCCGACGCCTCAGGCGCGTTCTATCTGCTCGAGGGCCGCTTCCTGCACAGCCAGGTCGAGACGCCCTACGGACCCCAGCGCGTGAACGACGGTGGTGCCTGGCGCTTCGATCCCAAGAACTTCCGCCTGGAGCGGACCATCCAGAGCGACGTGAACAATCCCTGGGGCATCGCCTTCGATGACTGGGAACAGTGCGTGCTGTCCGACGCCTCCAGCGGCGAGAACTACTGGGGTCTGCCCATCTCGGCCAAGATGCCCTACGGCGTGGAGATCCAGCGCGCGGGCGAGTATGTGCCCAAGCGGTCTCGGCCCACCTCGGGCTCGGAGTTCGTCTCCTCGCGGCATTTTCCGGACGACCGCCAAGGTCAGTTCATGACCTGCAATAGCATCGGCTTCCTGGGCCTCAACTTCAGCGCGGTGCGCGAAGACGGCTCCGGGTTCACCGGCTCCCTGGCGGGCGACCTCATCAGCTCCAGCGATCCGAACTTCCGCCCGGTGGACCTCGAGTTCGCTCCGGATGGCTCGCTGTACTTCCTCGACTGGCACAACGCCCTCATCGGGCACATGCAGCACAACGCCCGCGATCCGAAGCGCGACCACGACCATGGCCGCATTTATCGGGTCACCTACCCGTCGCGCCCGCTGGTGAAGCCCGCGAAAGTCGCCGGCGCCCCCATCCCGGAGCTGCTCGAGAACTTGAAGTCGCCCGAGTACCGCACCCGCTATCGGACGCGTCGCGAACTGCGCGGTCGACCGGCCTCGCAAGTCATCCCGGCCGTGAAGGCCTGGGCCACGAAGCTCGACCGCAAGGATCCTCTCTACGATCGCCACCTGTGCGAAGCGCTGTGGGCCACCTGGGCCCAGAACAAGCCCGATGCCGGGCTGCTGCGCGCCGCCCTCAATGCCCGCTCTCATCAGGCCCGGGCCGCTGCGGCCCACGTGCTGCGCTACACGGCCCACCAAATCCCCGGGGCCCAAGACTTGTTCCGCCAGGCGGTGAACGACACACACGGTCGGGTTCGGCTGGAAGCCATCGTGGGCGCCTCCTGGCTGCCCGGTGATCATGGAGCCCGCATCGTGCTGGAAGGCTTGCGCCAACCGCTCGACAAGTGGATGAGCCCCGTGACGCGGCAAATCCTCGAGAGCACCTTCAAGCAATCGGTGGCCACGCTGGCCAAGGCCGAGCCCAACGCCTTCGCCGACAATCCCAATGCCCAGGCCTACTTGGCTGGGAACTTCAAGATCGGTGCGGCCCCGCCGTCGGCCGATCAAGTCGTCTACGGGCCGACCCGCACGTTGAACGCCGCCGAAAAGAAACAGTACGACCTCGGCAAGGAGGTCTTCCACCGCGACGCCCACTGCGCCACCTGCCATCAATCCAACGGAGCGGGCGTGGCCGGCATTTACCCGCCGCTGAACGTGGCGAACAATCCCTGGCTGGCCGAAGACGAGCGCCTCATCAAGGTGGTGCTCAAGGGCTTGTGGGGACCGCTCGAGCTGGGAGGCCAGCGCTTCGGCCCGAAGAACGGCGTGCCCCCGATGCTCGGCTTCGGCGGCATGATCACCGACGAAGAGGCCGCCGGCGTCATCAGTTACGTCCGCCAGTCCTTCGGCAACAACTTGCCGCCGGTCACCACCGAGCAAGTGGCCAAGGTCCGCGCCAAGACTGAGAAGCGTTCGGACTTCTACATGGTCGAGGAAATCCTCAAGGAACACCCGATCCCGGGATGGGAAAAATGGGGCAAGATGGCCCGGCCTGCCGGTGACATCTACGAGTAAGCATCGGATCCCGACGGCCTGAAACCCCCATCCCCCTCATGCAAACCCGACCCCTCGGAACCACCGGACTGTCGCTGCCCATCCTCGGATTCGGCGCCAGTTCGCTGGGCCAGGAATTCCGCAACGTCACCGTCGAGGAGGCCCTGCGCAGCGTGCGCGTGGCCCTCGACTGCGGCCTGAGCCTCATCGACACCTCGCCCTTCTACGGTCGGGGCATGAGCGAGGTGTTGCTCGGTGTCGCGCTCAAGGGCGTGCCTCGCGAGAGCTACACGCTGTGCACCAAGCTGGGCCGCTACGATCTCCAGCACTTCGACTTCTCGGCACGCCGGGTGGCCGAGTCCATCGACGTGTCCTTGCATCGCTTGGGCACCGACCACCTCGACATCCTGCTCTGCCACGACATCGAGTTCGTGCCCATGCAGCAAATTGTCGATGAGACGCTGCCGGCCATCCGCAAGGCCGTGGCGGCCGGCAAGGTCCGCTTCGTGGGCTTCAGCGGCTATCCACAGAAGATCTTCCGCTTCATCGCCGATCAGGCCCCCGTGGACTGTGTGCTGAGCTACAACCAGTACACCCTCCAGAACACCCGCTTCGCCGAAGAGACCGTGCCCTACCTGAAGGCACGCGGGATCGGCGCCATGAACGCCGGACCCTTCAGCGCACGACTGCTCACCAACGCTCCCTTGCCCGCCTGGCTCAAGGAGCCCGAGGCGGTGAAGGCCGCCGCCCGTGCCGCGGCCGCGCTCTGCGCCCAACGCGGATCCGACATCGCCAAGCTGGCCCTGCAGTTTTCCTGCGCGAACCCCGACATCGCCACCACCATCGCCGGCAGCGCCAACCCGGAAAATATCCGCAACTGGGCGCGCTGGATTGAAGAACCCATCGACACCGGACTGCTGGCGGAGGTCCAGGCGATCTTCCGTCCGGTCCACAACCTCGGGCATGTCGAGGGCCTGCCCGAAAACAACTAAAGCCCAAACGCTCCGGCCCTCACCGCCCCTGAGCAGACCCACGCCCCCATGAAGACCGTCCGTCTCGGCCTCATCGGCCTCGGCAACATCGGCCGCCACCACGCCACCTACCTGCAGGCCGGCAAGGTGCAGCGCTGCGAGCTGGTGGCCGTGTGTTCGACGACCCCGGCCAAGATGGAGGCCTACCGGCCCCTGGTCGCTTGGACCGACGCCCGTGCGCTCATCGCCTCGGGCACGGTCGATGCCGTCTTGGTGGCCACGCCGCACTACCAGCACACCGACCTCGGCATCGCCGCCCTCGACGCCGGCGTGCACCTCATGGTCGAGAAGCCCATTTCCGCCCACAAGGCCGACGCCCTCAAGCTGATCGCAGCCCACGAGCGAAATCCGAAGACGGTGTTTGGCGGCATGTTCCAACTGCGCGTGGAACCCCGATACCAGAAGCTGCGGTTTCTCATCGAATCGGGCGAGTTGGGCCGCATCGTCCGCGTGAACTGGATCAACACCGACTGGTTCCGAACCGACGCGTATTACGCGAGCGGGGGCTGGAGAGCCACCTGGGCGGGCGAGGGCGGCGGCGTGCTCCTCAACCAATGCCTTCACAATCTCGACATCCTGGCCTGGCTGCTGGGATTGCCGTCGTCGATCCGGGCCCACGTCACGCTCGGGCGCGACCACACCATCGAGGTCGAAGACAACGTCACGGCCTACCTCGAGTACGCCTCCGGAGCCACCGGCGTATTCGTGGCCAGCACCGGTGAGTCACCGGGCACCAATCGGCTCGAGCTGACCGGCACCCGCGGTCGGGCCGTGCTGGAAGACGGCAAACTGCGCTTCATCCGCAATCTCAGCGACATGACCGAGTTCAGCCGCACGTCGCAATCGGGCTTCGCCAAACCGGAGTCCTGGAACGTGGAAATCCCCTTCGAGAACGCCGACCAGCCGCATGCGCAGCTGATGACGAATTTCACCGACGCGATTCTCGACGGAAAACCGCTCATCGCTCCCGGGCCCGACGGACTGGCCTCGGTGGAACTGGCCAATGCCATGCTGTATTCAGGCCTGACGAGCCAGACGGTGACGCTGCCGCTCGATGCCGAGGCCTATGCGCTGAAACTTCAGAAACTCATCGCGGGATCGCGCTTCGTGAAGAAGACCGTGGCCAGTGATGCTTCGGATTTCGCGGCGTCATTTCGACGGTAACGAAGGCGGCGACGGTCGTGGTTGTAGCAAGCGATGGTCGATGAATCTGGGTCACAGCGACCGCCTTGGCCCACTTCAACGCACGCCAAAGAGGCGCTCCCACAAGGCCGATCCACCGAAAACCCACCCCGTGGCAGCGACGGCAATATACGGACCGTAAGGCAACCGTCCCGACAAGTGCTGACGGCCGAGGGCAATCAACCCGAGGCCGACGACCGCCCCGAGGACCGAGCTGAACATCAGACTGAAGAGGGTGGCTTTCCATCCGAGAAACGCTCCGATGGCAGCCATGAATTTAACGTCGCCCAAACCCATCGCCTCGCGCGGCAGCGTCAGCGATTCGACCTCGGCTGCGAGGTAGGGTTCGGACTCCGGATCCAATACCTCGTCGCCGATACGCAGGGCCTTGGGCGAGAGGCGCATTTCGCCCGACACATAGCAGCGGTCGGCCAACTCCAGACGCCGGCCTTCCATCACCACGGTGTCCGACTCGCGATAGAACACGTCCTCAAAGGGAATCTCGCGGTCCGGCAACCGGATACCCGCATCATGGAAAATCACGCGGCTGCCCGGTTCGAGGACGATGCGTTCGCGGCCAAACAGTAGCTTGCCCAAGCGGAGCACCAGATACACGACGCCTCCACCGACCCCGATGCCCAGGGCGCTGCTCCGGAGGGCAGCCAGGATGGACGTCTCCTGATGCAGCTCCGGGGCCACCAGCGACAACAGGAAACCCACACCGATGCCGCCCAGAGTGATTTCGTCGGGAATGATGAAGTGCTCGAAATCGATGAAGGTGGCCGCGACGAATCCCGCGAGCAAAATGGCCGCCGAAGCAGCCGCCCAAGGGGCTTGTTCTCCGTAGTGCAACCAAGCCGCGACAAACAGTGCGCCGGTCAGGGCCTCCACACCGAGGTAGCGAGGTGAGATGGGGCTCCGGCACGAAGCACAACGACCGCGCAACAAGAGCCATGAGAAGATGGGCAGGTTCTGCCACACCGGGATGCGGTGATTGCAGGAGGGGCAATGGGACGGCGGGTGGACGATGCTTTCACCCCGAGGCATCCGGTGGATGACCACATTGAGGAAACTGCCGGTCATCGCGCCGAAGATCGCGACGAAGAACGTCCAAAAATGGAACGGCAGCCCCAGCGGTCCGTGGTGGCGGTAGAGTTCGTCTTCCCAGTTCATCGTGACTCCCCGGTGCCGTAGACTTCATGGACCAATGCCACCCGCATCACCTCGATGGGCGCCGGACGGTGCGTCCAAAGCTCGAAGGCGGCGGCTCCCTGATACAGCAACATCCCGAGTCCATTGGCCGTCCGGCAACCCGCTGCCTGAGCCGCCCGAAGCAACGGGGTTTCAGCCGGGCGGTAAATCATGTCGTACACGGCATCGGCGCGACTCAACGGATAGGCCTGAACATCCAAGGGCAACGGATCTTCGGGCTTCAGGCCCGACGAGGTGGCATTGAGGATGAACTCCACGTCGGAGTCGGGCAGACCCGTGCGCACATCGACCGCCGGAAACCGATCGGCGATCTCGGTGGCCAGTTCGGCCGCCTTCGATTCGGTGCGGTTCTGCAGCCACAAGGTCTCCACCCCTTCATCGGCCAACCGCAACGCCGCTGCCCGACCGGCCCCGCCTGCTCCGAGCAACAAGACGCGGGCCCCACGGGGTTCCATGAGCAAGTCTTCGCGGAGGGAGCGGATGATGGCATCGGCGTCGGTGTTGTATCCGCGCAGCCGCACCGGACCTGGGAAACTCTTCAAAAGTCCCACGGGAGTCCAAACGCCTTCCGCATTCTCCGCCTCGAAAACCACGGTGTTCACCGCGCCCCACGCCTCGGCTGAGACATCCAGATCATCCATCATGCCCAGGGCCAGGCGCTTATGAGGCACCGTGAGGTTCACGCCGCAAAAGCCCATCACCCGCGCGCCTTCGAGGGCGACGGCCAATTGCTCGGGCGCCACTTCACAGGCCACGTACCGCCAATCCAAACCCATCGCCGCCAACGCGGCATTGTGCATGGCCGGCGAGGCGGAATGCCGGATGGGTGCGCCCCACACCGCGGCCAGGCGCGTGGAGGCCGTGACAGGCTTGGGCACAGACTCGGACATCGTGGGCCTGAGAATGCCGCCAAGCACCGCCGACGTCCAAGCCTGTTCGAGGACTGTTCGAGGACTGTTCGAGGGCCGTTCGATGGCATTGCCGGATGCCGACTGATCCACGGACCCTGTCCGCTCACGCCCGAGCGTTCCTTCCGCCGTGTCGGTTGCAAATCGCCTTGTCGCCACAGCTCGGCCTGTTGAGATCGGCGGACGATGACCCGATCCGTGCTATCCGTGGCGATTTGGGCCGCATCCGCGGCTTTGGCCTGGGGTG